>DATNGE010000026.1:0-28331 GCA_035606035.1 Allostellaceae bacterium | reverse complement strand
GCACAGCAAGGTCGAGAGACGAGTGGATCGGGAGCTTCTCACCAAGGCGCTTACCATGCAAGAAACCTCGAGCGCCACCGAGCCTAGAAGACTTTAGCGACCGAATTAGGGGTGAAAGGCGACGGAGTCCGGCGAAACTGTGGCGGCTGCCGCTTCGCTGCCATGGCCCCGCCGCAAGCGCGTGGTCCACTCTCGGCGCCATGACCCAGCCGCAAGCGATCTCGCTCGCCCTCCTCGCCGGGCTTCTGGTCCTCTTCATCTGGGACCGGTTGCGCTTCGACATCGTCGCGCTGCTCGCTCTCCTCGCCGCCGTCGCGCTCGGCATCGTGCCGACGAACAAGGCGTTCAGCGGCTTCAGCAACCCGCTTCTGCCCCTCATCGCCGCGGCGCTCGTCGTCTCCAATGCCGTCGGCAAATCCGGGCTCATCGAGCAGCTCGTGCGCTTCATGCGCCCGGTACTGCAGCGCCGCAGCCTGCAGGTCGGGGCGCTGACCGGCGCGGTCGCTTTCCTTTCCGCCGTCGTCAAGAACATCGGTGCGCTGGCGATCTTCCTGCCGATCGCGGTGCAAGTCGCGCGCCGCAACAAGCGTGCTGTCGGCGAATTCCTGATGCCGATGTCCTTCGGCTCGCTCGCCGGCGGCATGATGACCCTGATCGGGACCTCGCCGAACATCATCGCCTCGAGCCTGCGCCAGGAGCTCTTGGGCGAGCCCTATCGCATGTTCGACTTCCTGCCGGTCGGGCTCGGCATCACGCTGATCGCCATCGCCTTCCTTTCCTTCGGCTGGCGGCTCCTCCCCGTGCGCAACAAAGGCCAGGACCCCGACGCGCCCTTCCAGGTTGAAGATTACCTCAGCGAGTTGCGCGTGCCGGAGAAATCGCCGCTCGTCGGCAAGAATATCGGCGAGATCGAGCAGAGCAGCGAAGGCTCGGTCAGCGTCACCGCGATCATCCGCGAAGGCCACCGCCGCTACACGCCGGCAAGGCATTGGCGGATTTTCGCCGACGACATCCTCATGGTGGAATCGAATCCGCAAGACCTGCAATCGCTCGTCCAGACCGCGGGCGTCGAGCTGGTTGGGCCCGAAGAAGGGACAACCGACCGTACCGGCGCGGCCGATACGGTCGTCGTTGAAGCGGTCATCATGGCGGAATCGCCCATGATCGGCCGCACCGGCGTCGAGCTGCGCCTGCGCAGCCGCTATGGCGTCAGCCTGGTTGCGATGAGCCGCGGCGGGCGACGCACGACGACGCGGCTCGCCCAGACCCGCTTCAGCACCGGCGACGTCGTTGCGCTGCAAGGCGGCGCCGACGGGATGAGCGAGACGCTCGCCAGCCTCGGCTGCCTACCGCTTGCCGAGCGCAAGCTCCAGCTCGGCCGACCGCGCCGGCTCGTGGTGACGACGCTCATTCTCCTCGGCTGCGTCGCGGCTTCCGCGACCGAGATCATGCCGCCCGAGCTTGCCTTCACAGCGGGCGCCGTCCTCACCGTGCTGTGCGGAATTTTGACCCTGCGCGAGGTTTACGATGCGATCGATTGGCCGATCCTCGTCCTGCTCGGCTCCCTCATCCCCGTCGGCGAGGCGATCCGCAGCACCGGCACCACCGATCTCATCGCGAGCTGGATCAGCCACGCTTCAGCATCGCTGCCGATTCCGGGAACGCTCGCCATGCTGCTCGTCATCACCATGCTGCTGACGCCCCTCGTCCACCACGCCGCCGCCGTCATCGTCATGGGACCCGTCGCGCTCGCCATCGCGCGGCAGCTCGGCATCAACGGCGATCCGCTTCTTATCGCGGTCGCGGTCGGCGCATCGTGCGATTTCCTTTCGCCGATCGGCCATCAATGCAACACGCTGGTGATGGGGCCGGGCGGCTATCGCTTCGGCGATTATTGGCACCTCGGCTTGCCGCTCTCGATCCTCGTCGTGCTGCTCGGCACGCCGCTGATCCTCGCCATATGGCCGCTCCATTGAGCGCCATTCCATTGAATAAGGGCGAATTCGAGACCGACATCCCGGCGCGCATGGATCGCCTGCCGTGGGGCCGCTTTCATTGGCTGATCATCGTCGCGCTCGGCATTACCTGGATCCTCGATGGACTGGAAGTGACGCTGGTCGGCTCGCTGTCGGGCGCGATCACCGGCGACAAGCATATCGGCATCAGCGATGCCGAGATCGGCTTCGCCGCCAGCGCCTATCTTTCGGGCGCGATCATCGGCGCGCTCGGCTTCGGCCATCTGACGGACCGGCTCGGGCGCAAGAAGCTCTTCCTCATCACCGTCGCGGTCTATGCGGTCTCGACCATGGCAACCGCGGCTTCCTGGGATTTTGCCTCTTTCGCGTTCTTCCGCTTCGCGACCGGCCTCGGCATCGGCGGCGAATACGCTGCGATCAATTCCGCGATCGACGAGCTCATCCCCGCGCGTTGCCGGGGCTGGACCGATCTCGCGATCAACGGCACCTTCTGGATCGGCGCGGCGCTCGGCGCCGGTGCCTCGCTGTTCGTGCTCGATCCCAACATCGTGCCGCCGGAGATCGGCTGGCGCGCTGCGTTCGCGATCGGCGGCGTGCTCGGCTTCGCGATCATGCTTTTGCGACGCCACGTGCCGGAAAGCCCGCGCTGGCTGATGGTGCATGGCCGCGTCGCGGAAGCGGCCGCCGTCGTCGATGAGATCGAGAGGCGCGTCGGCCGGCCGGCGCATGAGCCGGCACCGCGTATCCGCTTGAAGACGGGCGAGGTGCTCGGCCTCTGGCGCGTCGCCCGCGCTATCGCGAAACTTTATCCCAAGCGCCTGTTGCTCGGGCTTGTGCTGATGGCATCGCAAGCCTTTTTCTATAACGCGATCTTCTTCACCTATGCGCTGGTGCTGGCGAAATTCTACGACGTGCCGCCCGGCCGCGTCGGCCTCTACATGTTCGCTTTTGCGATCGGCAATTTCTTCGGGCCGCTGCTGCTCGGCCGCTTCTTCGACACGGTCGGCCGCCGCCGCATGATCACCCTCACCTATGCGCTCGCCGGCATCTTGATGGCGGTGACGGCGCTGCTTTTCGCGCAAGGACTGCTCGATGCGGTCCAGCAGACCGCGGCATGGACCGCGATCTTCTTCATCGCCTCGGCCGCGGCGAGCGCCGCCTATCTCACCGTCGGCGAAAGTTTTCCGTTGGAAGCGCGCGCCATCGTCATCGCGCTGTTCTATGCCGCCGGCACGGCGATCGGCGGCGTCGCGGCGCCGGCGCTCTTCGGCGCCCTCATCGCCACCGGCTCACGCGGCGCGTTGATGTGGGGCTATCTCGGCGGTGCGGCGCTGATGATCATCGCGGCCGCGACCGAGGCCTGGATCGGCGTTGCCGCCGAGCGGCAATCGCTCGAATCCGTCGCCAAACCGCTCTCGGCTGCCGACTAGATCACCACGACCAAGCGAGCGCCGCGGTGCCGATCACGTCGGGCGCGCGCTGACCGACGAATTCGTCGGTGCGGCGCGCAACGCTGAAATCGGCGCGGATGCGATCCGACCAGTAAGCCGATAGGCCGGCCTGCAGATCGCCAACGAAGGTCTTGTGCTCGACATGCGCGCTCGTCCGGAAGGTATTGCCGTCGAGGAAGACGTTGCGCGCCACGGCACGGCCGCCCACGCCCGCAAAGATATACCAACCGATGTCGTCGCCGAGATGCGATCCGTCGAAATAATCCGTGCCCGAGATCGATGGCCGGATTCGGACGGGCCCGTAGTCGGTCTCGAGATGATGACCGATGCGAAGCTGCACGCCGGCCTGCGCATAGTCGAAGACATTGCCGACGGCGCCGCCGAACTGCGGCACGATGTCGACGCCGTTCTGCACGCCGCCCTCTTCCCAGTGAAGGAACGGCACGCCAAAGCGCCAAAGCCGGTCATAGGCCAGCACGCCGCCCGGCTCATTTTGCAGCTGATTGCTCCAGCCTTGCGCCTGATGGATGCCGATGAACTGGTGAAAATCGTTCTGCACCTGACGACCGAAGGCGCCGGGTCCGATGACACCGGCCTCGATCTCGAAATTTTCGAGCTGGTTGCCGTTGGTCTCCTGCAACAGGCTCGGCCCGACATAGAGCCAGCCGGCGTACGGCCGATCGCGCGAGCTGGGCGGTTTGATATCGAGATTTTTCGGCGTGAAGATGCTTTGTCCGAGGAACCAGGCGACGCGCCGCGGCGCTTGTGCACCATTCGCGAAGACCATCGGAACATTGCCGAGGAAATTGAAAACACCGTCAGTCCAGCCGCCCGCTGTGAGGACCGGACTTAAGAGAGATAGGCGCAAGCCTTGGGTATAGTGCTTGTCGCTGTTGAAATAGAGGGAATCGTTTTCCTCAAGTACAGTGCTGCGCCAATCGCCGTAGCCGGGCGAGGGACCAGGACCTGGAGTCTGCGCCATGGCGCGGCCATGATGGAGGGCGAGGACGGCGCTTAGCGCGAGCACGCCAAGACTGGCACGGCAGAACATGGGATGTGTCGTCATTATGGCGCGTGACCATCATAGGCGATTATGGCGGCATTATGTCGGAAATAGTGCTTATTCCTGTTAAGGAGATCGCTGATGAAAGCGCTGGTGAACACTCCAAAGGCCCCCGCCCCTGTCGAGCTGCGCGAAGTCGCGGAGCCGAGCCCCGCGCCGCATGAGGCGCTGATCGCGGTGCATGCCTTCTCGCTCAATCGCGGCGAATTGGTCTTGATGCGCACCCGGCCCGAGGGCTGGCAGCCTGGCCAGGATGTCAGCGGCGTGGTGCTGAAAGCGGCGGCCGATGGCAGCGGCCCCGAGGAAGGCACCCGTGTCGTCGGCATCATGGATTGGAATGGCTGGGCGGAGCGCGCGGCCGTTTCGACGCACCGCCTCGCCGCGCTACCCGACAAGGTGAGCTTCGGCGCCTCCGCGGCCTTGCCGGTCGCGGGCCTCACCGCGCTCCGCACGTTGCGCCACGGTGCACCGCTCTTGGGCCGCCGCGTGCTGATCACCGGCGCGGCCGGCGGCGTCGGCAATCTCGCCGTGCAACTCGCCGCACGTTCCGGCGCCGAGGTCACGGCGATCGCGCGCGGCACGCGCGGCCAGCCGCTCGCGAGCCTGGGCGCGCAACACATCCTCGAGGACATCGGCAAAGCGCAGGGCAAATTCTGGCTGATCCTTGAATCCGCCGGGGGCGCGTCGCTCAAAGCGGCGCTCGGCCTGCTCGAGCCGAAGGGCACGATCGTGATCGTCGGCAATTCCTCTGGCGAGGAAACCAGTTTGAGCTTTCGCGATTTCGGTTCCGCGAACAATGCGCGGATCCAGAGCTTCCACTCGTTCGCCTCCGGGCCGGAGGAAGCTTTCGGACCCGATCTCGCGCTGCTCGCGGGCCTCATTGCGAAGGGCGCGCTCAAGCCGGAGATCGAGGAACATAGCTGGCGGGATTTCGCGTCCGTTGCGAAGGCGCTCGGCGAGCGCCGTGTTCAAGGCAAAGCGATTTTCCGCATCGACTGATGAGCCATCGATCTTGTGGCAGCGCTATTGCCGCAAGAAAGCAAGATCGTTTCAATTTCGCCACATTGAAACCACGCCGCCGCGCGATTACGTCAGAAATGGTGCAAATATCCACGGAGGATGCCCAACCAGCATGACTCCACCGGGTCAGTATTGATCAGCACCAAAAGCAATGCCCGATTGTCGGATCGGGCGGTGAGCTTTCACAGCCACCAAAAATGAACCCCGCCATAGCCAAAGCTAGGCGGGGTTTGCTTATCGAGAGATGCTGCCCGAGAGATGCCGCGCGCTAAGCGGCCGCATCCACCGGCGGATGTTCCGTCGCGCGTTGCGCTTGTTGAGTCGCAAGCGCCACCACCTCGGCCGAGGTCTGTGCCGCGTAGCGGGTTGCCGACATCGCCTCGCGCGAGACCGCGAGCGCCTGATCCGCGAAAGCATGCAGATCGGAATCGAGCCGTTTCATGCTGTCTTCGAACCAGCTGCGCTGGATCGATGCAGCTTCTTTGAGATCGCTGCAATTGGCGAGCCGCTCGAGCGTGTCGAGGGTTGCCGTCGCGGCGGCTCGGCGCCGCTCAAGCCATCCTGTTGCGACCGGCTGGCTCGCTTGCAGAATCCCGGCCTGGGCGCGTAGCCACGCCTCGACCGGCCATCCGATCATGCGGGCGATCGATGCGTCGAAATACGGAAAACGCGCCGCTGCCTCGACCGCATTTTCAACTCTATCGTCCATGCCGATTTTCTGTCCTCGCGCCATGTTGCGTAGGCCTCCTAATTCTTGCCCTGAGGTTAATGAAGCAAAGTTGCGCCGAATCTTTGACGAGGCCTAGAGCCTATCGCCGTAATGTGTCGGAAATTAGGCCACTGCCGTGCCGCGCCGAAATTTTAAGTTCGAATTATGTCTGAGACGCGGCAGATGACAGGACGTCGATCAAGGCGTTGATCAGCGGCTTCAAATGAAAGCTCGTCGTCGGCATTGCGGCAACGTCAAAGCCGCGCTTTTTCAACGCGCTTGCCGCGACAGGTCCCACCGCCGCGATGTGAATGCGCGCAAGTCCCTGGCGCAGTTCCGCGTCGAGCCCATGCTGCTTGGCAACCTCTTCGAGACGCTCGATTTGCGGCGTGCTGGTGAAAGCGATGGCGTCGAATTTTCCCGCCGCCATGCCGCGGATGACCGTGTCGACAAGCTGACCTTCCGCATCCGAAGCATAGCGATAGGGCACGACCGGATCGGGCGTGGCGCCCGCCGCGCGGAGAAAATCGAGCAGCAACGGGTTCGGATTGCCGGGATAAAGCTGCACGCCGACGGCACGGCCGGCGAGCGGCTCCCGCTTCAGCGTGGCAATAATTCCTTCGGTCGTCGGCGTCTCTGCGGCCAATCCCGGCGCAAGCCCTAATTCGCGCAGCACGCGCGCCGGTTTCGGCCCGCGCGTGATCGTGCGCAATCGCTTCAGCGCCGCAACGGTTTTCTCTTCGATGCCAGCACGTTGCGCCGCGGCTAGAAGCCGGCGCAGCCCCTCGCCGGTCAACAGGATAAGATCGTCGAACGCGCCGGCGGCGAGACGTTGCAGCCACGCCTCGACCGGCGCGGGGTCCTCAACGTCGCGGATCGTCACCAGCGGACAGCGCACCGCTGCGGCGCCACGCTCTTCCAGCATGCGCGCGAAAAGATCGAGCTCGCGGCTTTCCGGCACCAGGATGCGCCGGCCGGCGAGCGGCTTCTCCGATATGGTCTTCGCTTCCACGGCCGGATTTTACCACGCTATGATCGCGGCGATGAGCCTCACCCTCCGTCCCCTCGAAGAAGCCGATGTCGAAGCCGCGGACAAGGTTCGCCGCCTGGCCTTCGGCACCCATTTCGGCATCCCCGACCCGCTCAGCTTTTCGGGGGCGTCGTGCCTGGTGGAAATCCGCCGCCGCAGCTGGCCCGACGGCGCGATCGTCGCCGAAAAGGACGGCAGGATTGTCGGTAGTGCACTGGCGAGCCGGTGGGGCAGCCTCGGTCTCTTCGGCCCGCTTTCGGTGCATCCCGAGCTATGGCGGGGCGGCATCGCCCGTACGCTGCTCGAAGCGACGATGCCGATCTATGACCGCTGGCATTGCCGCACGGTGGCGCTCTTCACTTTCCCGGCGAGCCTCACCCATATCGGGCTTTATCAGCGCTATGGCTTCTGGGCGCGCAGCCTGACCGCAATCATGAACCGGACGGTGACGGCGCCGAGCCCGGTGCCACAGGCGCGCTCGCTCACCGCGATGAGCGCGGCGGAGCAACGGGACGCGATCGCGCAATGCGCCGCGCTGACTGATCAGCTCTATCACGGCATGGATTTGCGCGATGAGATCGCCGCGGTGATCGCGCATCCGACTGCCGATGCGATCGCGCTGGTCGACGGCTCGAAGATCGCGGGCTTCGCGATCTGCCATACGGGGCCGCGCAGCGAAGCCGATACCGGCGTCGTCTACGCGAAATTCGCGGCGACGCGGCCGGGACCCAACGCCGCGCGCGATTTTCAGCGCCTCATCGACGCGACGAATGATTTCGCGCATCGCAATGGCGCGACGAAGATCAATACCGGCGTCAACATGGGCGCGATGGAGGCCTATCGCCTGATGCTCGCGGCCGGCTTCCGCTCCATGCTGCAAGGCGTCGCCATGCACCGTCCTTGGATCGAGATTTATGACCGTCCTGACGTCTTCGCGCTCGAAGACTGGCGCTGACGCCACGCTGATCGCCACGCTCGAGGATCTCGAGCGGCGCGCGCTGTGGCTGTCGTCTTGGACGATCCATCACGCCAATCACCTGCGCGAGAGCCGCGACGGACTGAAAGTCGGCGGCCATCAGGCGAGCTGCGCTTCTTCGGTGACCTTGCTCGCCGCGCTTTACGGCCATGTGCTTGGCCCCTCGGACCGCATCGCGGTGAAGCCGCATGCCGCGCCGGTGATGCATGCGATCATGTATCTCATGGGGCTGCAAAGCCGCGAGGCGCTGGAGCGCTTCCGCGGCTTCGGCGGTGCGCAATCCTATCCCTCGCGCACCAAAGACACGGTGCCTGTCGATTTCTCGACCGGCTCGGTCGGACTCGGCGTCGGCATGACCCTCTTTGCCAGCATCGCGCAGGATTATCTCGCCGCGCACAAGGCGCTCGAACACGAGCCCGGCCGCATGATCGCTCTGATGGGCGATGCCGAGCTCGATGAAGGCAATGTCTTCGAGGCGCTGCTCGAAGGCTGGAAGCACGATGTGCGCAATCTCTGGTGGGTGATCGATTACAACCGGCAGAGCCTCGACGGCGTCGTCTCCGATCTCCTCTTCCAGAAGATCCAATCCTTCTTCGCGACGGTCGGCTGGAATGTCGTGCTGCTGAAATACGGCAAGCGGCTCGATGCGGCTTTCGCCGAGCCCGGCGGCGAGGCGCTGCGCGAATGGATCGATCGTTGCCCGAACGATCTCTATTCCGCGCTCACCTTCGAAGGCGGCGGCGGCTTCCGCCGCGCGCTCGAAGCGGCGCTGGGCGATCATTCCGGCATCAAGCGCCTGCTCGCGCGCCATGACGATGCGGCGCTCCATCATCTGATGACCAATCTCGGCGGTCATGACATGGCGACCGTCGTCGAGGCATTCGATCGCGCCGGCGCCAGCGAGCAGCCGACGTGCTTCGTTGCCTATACGATCAAAGGCATGGGCCTGCCCTTTGCCGGCCATAAGGATAATCACGCCGGCCTCATGACTGAGGCGCAGATGGAAGCTTTCCGCCAAGCGCAGGGTATCCGCCAAGGCGAGGAATGGGAGAGATTCGCCGGACTCGATGCAGCGGCAACGCAGCGGCTACGTGCCTTTATCGACGGCCTGCCGAAGCAGATTGGCTTGCCGCGCGAGGCGGCCCATGCGGCGCCGCTCGCGATGCCGGCGCTCGCGCCGCCGGCGAGCGATCATGCTTCGACCCAGGAAGGCTTCGGCCGCTTGCTGTTCGAGCTCGCGAAATCAAATAGCGCATTGGCGCAGCGTGTCGTGACGACGTCGCCGGATGTCACCGTCTCGACCAACCTCGGTGGCTGGGTCAACCAGGTCGGGCTCTTTGCGCGCGCGCCGCATAGCGACGTGTTCCGCGACCGCAAGCTGCCGTCCATTCAACGGTGGGCTCATAGCCCCCAAGGGCAGCATATCGAGCTCGGCATCGCCGAGAACAATCTTTTCCTGTCGCTCGCTGCCTTCGGCCTTGCCGAGCCGGTCTTCGGCGCCAGGCTGCTGCCGATCGGCACGGTCTACGATCCTTTCATCGAGCGCGGTCTCGATGCGCTCAACTACGCCTGCTATCAAGATGCACGCTTCCTACTGGTCGCGACTCCCTCGGGCATCTCCCTCGCGCCCGAAGGCGGCGCGCATCAATCAGTCATCACGCCGCTCATCGGCCTGGGGCAGCCGGGCCTCACCATGTTCGAGCCGGCTTTTGTCGACGAGCTGCACGCGATCATGGGCTGGGCGTTCGATCACCTGCAGCGCGCGGATGGCGGCTCGGTCTATCTGCGTCTCTCGACACGAGCCATCGATCAACCGCGCCGCCGGCTCGATCCCAGCCTCGCGACCCAAGGCGGCTATTGGCTGCGCGCACCGGGCGAGCAGGGTGAACTCGCGATCGTCAGCGTCGGCGCGGTGACGCCCGAAGCGATCGACGCCGTCGCGCAGCTCGGCGCGCGCCACCCGCGCGTCGCATTGCTGGTCGTGACCTCGGCCGATCTGCTGCATCGCGGCTGGGTTCAAGCGCCCGGCGCCTCGACAATCGACAAGCTGTTCCAGCCGCTGGCGCGCGATGCGGCGCTGGTCACGGTGACCGACGGCCACCCGGCGACGCTGTCCTGGCTCGGCGCAGTGCGCGGCCAGCGCATCGCCGCGCTCGGCGTCGATCACTTCGGCCAATCGGGCGACATTGCCGATCTTTATGCGGAATACGGCATCGATGCCAATGCCATTGTCGAAGCCGCCGAAGCCGCCCTCAACCGACGCTGAGCGCGCGCGCACCGTTATTCAACAGTTCGAGGCGCGCGCCGTTTGGCGACATACGGCAACACGAACATATACAGACCGCTGATCAGCATCAAAAAGAGGGGCGGCAGGGGCGAATAGACGACCCAGGCCGGAGGCGTTCCCAGTGCCATGAAGAGAAAATTGGCGATGACCGTCATGGTGAAGACGATCGACAGCCAGCGGTGGGTTTGACGTATCCCGTGGCTCACGCCCGATGAAGCTTTCGTGGTCGTAACTTTTGCGCCAGCCCTCGGTGCTCCGGCGGTTGGTGCGTAGTGATCGCGATCGTTCAAACTTATATCCTCCTTGTTTTCTTAGTCGCTACTGCGGATCGAGCCATGCGGTCGAGATGGCGTTCGACCGCATCGACCCGCGCCGACCAGAATTGCTCGCGCTTGGACTCATACCGCGCGTGCCGCCGCCTCGAGTCCGGCGATGTCGAGTTTCACCATCTTCATCATCGCCTCGGTGACGCGCTTGCCTTTGGCGCGATCTGGATCGTTCATCAACTCGAGAAGCCGCTTCGGCGTGATCTGCCAGGTTAAGCCCCAACGATCGGTCAGCCAGCCGCAGGCGATGCCCTTGCCACCGTCGGTCAGCGCATCCCACAAACGATCGACCTCCGCCTGCGTATCGCACTCGACCATGATGGAGAAGTTACGGCTCTGAGGATCGAACGGTCCCGCTTCGATCGCGCGATAGCGCTGATCACCGAGGGTGAAGGCGGCGATCTTGACGCTGCCCGCCGGACCGCTCGGCGTATCGGCAGGAACAGTGGAGAGGAAGTCGAGCGAGGATCCTCGAATCAGCGACACATAAAAGCGGAGCGCCGCTTCCATGTCCTTCTCGAACCAGAGATGTTGGCATACCTTCATCGTCATGCTCCCACTTCCTGACAAAACTCGCTTCCGCCGCATTGGGATAGAAATTCGGATCGCACGTTGCCGTTGCCGTCATGCCCGCGAAAGCGGGATCCAGTCGTTCTTCTGGACCCCGCTTTCGCGGGGGTGACGAATAAATATTTCGATCCGTCACCCGCCGCTGATCGCGGTGATGATGAAAACCCGAGCGCCGGGCCGCAGCGGCGTCTCCAAGACCGAGCGCTCGCCATCGACGAAAATATTCACATGCGGCCGGATGCGCGGGAATGAATCGCTGAGCCGGTCGCGCATCCCCGGCCACTGCGCATCGAGCGCATCGAGCAGGCCGCGCACATTAGCCGCTTCCATTTCAAGGAGGCGTGGGCAGCCGGGAAAAAGCCGCGTCAGCGCCGGCGTCAAGGTGATCGCAACAATCGCCATGACTCAATCGACGATGAGAGTCTCGACCGAGGCGATCGCAGGCAGGTGCTGCGCAACCTGTCGCCAGCTCTCGCCTTCATCGGCGCTGGCATAGACCTCGCCGGTATTGGTGCCGAAATAGACGCCGGCCGGATCGTGACGATCCGTCGCCATCGCCTGGCGCAGCACGCCGAAGAACACATTCGTCTGCGGCAAGCCTTCGCGCAACGCTTGCCAATGCTTGCCGCCGTCCCGCGTGCGCCACACCGCGGCTTTCGCGTCGGGCACGTAGCGGCCGGCGATGTCGCCATTCAGCGGTACGAGATAGAGCGTATCGCGATCGCGCGGATGCGCCGCGGCAGGAAAGCCGAAGCTCGAGGGCAGGCCGGTCTCGATGCTGTCCCATTCCCGACCGGCGTTCTCGCTGCGATACATGCCGCAGTGATTTTGCTGATACAGGCGATCGGGCGTGCCCGGCGCCATCACGACGCAATGCACGCATTGGCCGAATTCGGGATAGCGCTGATCCTCGGGATTGAAATCGGCGCGCGTGCCGCGATTGCGCATCTCCCAGCTCTCGCCGCCATTGGCGCTGTGCAGCACGCCGACAGCGGAGATGCCGACCCAGATCTGCTGCGGATCACGCGGATGCGGGATAAGCGAATGGAGGATCAGCCCGGCGCCGCCCGGTGTCCATTTCGGCCGCGTCGGGTGATTGCGCAGCCCCTCGATCTGGCGCCAGCTCTGGCCGTCATCGCGCGAGAGGAACAGTCCCGCCGGCTGAACGCCGGTCCACAGCCCGCGTGCGCTCGGCGCGAGGCTCCACACCGCTTTGATCGGCTCCTCGCCTTCGGCGTATTTCAAGCCTTCGCTCGAATGCGTCCAGCTCTGGCCGAGATCCGTGGACTTCCACACCGCCGGACCGAACCATTCGTTGCCGCCGCCGGCATAGATCGTGCCGCTCGCCGGATCGGCGATGACGTGGTTCATCGGCCAGCAATCGCAATAGGGCCCGCGCAATTGCCAATCGCGGCGCATGCCATCGCTTTCGAGAATGAACGCGCCTTTGCGCGTGCCGAGGAGGATCAGCGTCTTGGTCATAGCGCCTTCCCATGCTTTAGGCAGGTTGCTCGCAGCTCACCATCCATGGCACACCGAATTTATCGGTCACCATGCCGAAGCGCTCGGCAAAGAAGGACTTGGCGATCGGCATGGTCACCGTGCCGCCTTCGGCGAGATTATGGAAGAGCCGCTCGGCTTCGGCCGGCTGGTCGGCGCTCACGGCAAGCGCCTGACCCTCGGGCTTCGTGTAGCGCTCCGGCGGGCAGTCGGAAGCCATCACCACGACGTCGCCAACGGCGAAGCGCGCATGCAGCACCTTGCTTTTCATATCGTCGGGCATTTGCGCGCAAGCGGGCGTCCCGTCATAGCGCATCATCGACAGCGTCTTGGCGCCGAGCGCTTGCTCGTAAAAGCGGAGCGCCGCCTCACAGTTTCCGTCGAACAGCAGATAAGGGTTCAGCTTCATTTCCGTCCTCCTTCACCTAGACCATTATTGCCGGCTCGCGGTTTGCGCGCGGAGCCGGTCTTCCTGCTCTTTGAGCTCGGGGGTCAGATTCTCGCCGAAGTCTTCCGGCGCAAAGAGCTGACGGATCTCGATCTCACCGCCATCCGGCATCGGATTGGGCGCGCGCTTCACCCATTCGATCGCCTCTTCCTTCGATTTCACATTGAAGATCCATAATCCGGCGATGACGCTGTCGAGGGGAAACGGGCCTTGCGTCACGGTGCGATGGGCACCGGAGAATTTGACGCGCGCGCCATTGCTGCTCGCCTGGAGCCCTTCGCCGGCCTGCATCACGCCGGCCTTCACCAGCTCCTCATTGTATTTGCCCATGGCCGCGAGCAGCTCGGGGCTTGGCAGCTTGCCGGCTTCGCTGTCCTTGCTGGCCCGGACGATGATCATGAAGCGCATGAGCCTTCCCTCCACTACCACCGCGCGAAATCGCACTTGACATATTAGGTTGATATCAACATAATACAACCATGTCAAGCAGCAACGAACTTTTCTGGGATGCGACGTGCCATGTGCGTGCGACGTGTCTCTGCGTTCGCGTCCAGCGCGCGGCGCGCGCGCTCGCGCGCTATTTCGACGATGTGCTGCGCCCTGTTGGCCTGACCCATGGGCAATTCTCGCTGCTCGTCGCGCTCAATCAGGCCGAGCCGCCGATCATGAGCGAGGTCTCGGCGGCGCTCGCCATGGACCGCACCACGCTGACCGCGAACCTCAAGCCGCTCGAGCGGCGCGGCCTCGTCAAGATCGCGGTCGATCGAAAGGACAAGCGCAGCCGCCGTCTCATCATCACCGGCAAGGGCCGCGCCACGCTCAAAGCGGCCTTCCCGATCTGGAAAGCGGCGCATGCCGGGCTCGACGATGCCGTCGGCGTGACGCGCGTCGATCGGCTGCGCGCCGATCTTCGCGCCATCGCCCAGATGGAACACGCGACGCCAGAGAAAGCCGCCGCCGAGTAAATTCCTAAGCTGTCATTGGCGAGGAGCGCAGCGACGAAGCAATCCAGAGTATCACGTGTGGCCCTGGATTGCTTCGCTACGCTCGCAATGACGAACTCGACTAGTGGTTGCGGCGCATCTCGCTCGACGTGTTGAGCAGCGAGTGGAGATTGCGCGCGTAATCGACTGCGCCCGGCGTCGGCATGTCGTAAGCGACCTTGGTGAATTCCTTGACGCCCTGCACCGCGATCGGCGGCGCCTTCAGCACCGCGGCAACGAACGCGTCGACGCCGGCCTCGAGCTTCGCCGCCGGGAGTACATCGCTAACGATGCCGTAGCTGAGCGCACGCTCGGCACTCACCTCATTGGTCGACCAGACGAGATAGGACAGCGCCTTGCGCGTGACGCGATCGATGAAGGACGACATCACCATGCCGGGCAGGATGTTGTGCTGCATCTCCGGCACCTGGAACACAGCGGCATCGCTCGCAAGCGTCACGTCGCAGGCCGCGGCGATGGCGCAACCGAAACCGAGCGCCTTGCCCTGTACTACCGCGACCACCGGGATCGGCACCGTGCGCATGATGCCGTAGGCGTCGAACACGATGTCGCTCTCGTTGCGGCGCGCATAAGCCTCGGGCGGCGCCGGCGGCGGGCCCGCAGGCCGCGCGCCCATGCCGGCGCGGCCAATGCAGAATTCCTTGCCCGCGCCGCGCAGCACGATGAGACGCGAGGTCTTCGGCGCCTCGCGGATGATTTGGGTGAGCTCGACCACCATCGGATCGGTCATGCCGTTGCCTTGCTCGGGCCGGTTGATGGTGATGTTGAGAACCTGACCGTCCTGCTTGGTGAGGATTTCGTTGCTCATGCTGCCTCCTATCGCTTCGTTGATTTGTGCGTGAACCTCACCCCCTCCCTACCCTCCCCCTTCAAGGGGGAAGGGAAAACAAACGAGAGAGCCCCTCCCCCCTTGAGGGGGAGGGTTGGGGTGGGGGGTTATTTCTGCTCTTTGCCCTTCAGCGCCCACTGCCCTTCCTTGAGGCGCGTGAGCGTGCCGTCTTCGCGCAGCTGATCGAGCGCGACCGCGATCTCGCGCCCGTCCTTGCTGCCGAGCGCCGCCATCAGCTCCGAGAAGAACATCGGTCCGCTCTCCAAGGCCTGGCGCACAGTCTGATAGCGCGCCGGCGCGGTGCTGACGTGGTAGCCCCAGGCGCGGCGGAATTCAAAATCCTCGCGCTGCTCGGGCAGCATGGTGCAGTCGTAGCCGATCTTCGCGACCGTCCCGTTTTTCAGCATGATCGGATCGGTGTAATAGCCGGGCATGCCGCCCTGGATCATCACATCGCGCGCCGGGTCCATGCGCGTCGACATCGCCCATTCGACCTCGTCCTGATCGAAGATGTCGATATCGTCGTCGAACACGGCGATGTTACGAATGCCCGAGACCGAGAAGATCGTCGAGATCGCGGCCCGCGCCTGGCCGGGCAGCGGGTTCTTCAGCGCCAGGCGCAGATGCACGCGTCCGCCTGCCGCCGGCACGGCATTCATCGCCACCGGCACGATGCGCGCTTCGCGCAGCAGGCGATAGACCTGCGCCTCGGCATGGACGGCGGCGAGATTCGATGAATCGGCGCGGCCGAGCGCGCGGCCGGAATGCAGCACGGTCTGGAAGATCGCGTCCTTGCGCTGCGTGATCGCAGTGACATGGAACACCGGATCGATATGGAAGGGGCCGTAGAAGCCCCAGAACTCGCCGTAAGGCCCTTCATTCTCGGTATAGCCGTGCTCGTGGAGATAGCCCTCGATCACGAGCTCGGCGTCGGCCGGGACGAGAATGTCGTTGGTGAGACTCTTCACCATCGGCACCGCTTCACCGCGCAGCGTGCCGACCATGCCGAACTCGTCGCCCTGGAAGCGCCCGGTCGCGGCGAGGAAATCCAAAGGATGCGAGCCGATGACGAAGCTGATCGGCAGCTGCTGCTTGCGCTCGACGCAGGCCTTGTAGCAGGCGCGCAGATCGGACGGCGCGGTCAAGTTGGTGCGCATCGTGTTCTTCGAGCGCAGCATCAACCGGCGGCAGCCGACATTGCGCCTGCCCGATGCGGGATCGACCGAATAGTCGATCGCCGACGAGATGTAGGTGCCGCCGTCATATTGATGCTGCGGATGGAACGGCAAAGTCGTCAGATCGATCTGGTCGCCGGTGCGGACGATCTCATGCACCGGCGCGTCGGCCGATTTGATCTCGACGATCGGCTGCGGCTTGCCGACGCGGCGATTGAATTCGGCGGCGATCTCGCCCGGCGCCACGCCGAAAGCGGCGGCGACGCGTTTGCGGCTGCCGGAGACGGCGGCGATCACCTCATATTGCTCGGCGCCGGCTTTCTTGAAGAGCACCGCTTTCGGTGTCTTCTCGATGATCGCGCTCATCTCGGCGAGCGCGACCGGCTCGTCGTGAATTTCGACCTCGCCGATCTCGACCAGCTTCTTGACGAAGGGCCGCAGCCGGAATTTCTCGAAATCGATCGCGCCGCGCGCGGTGCTCGCGTCCATGAGCAGATCCTCCCAATTTCTGCGGCCGACTTTAGCCGATGCGGCATAGGTCGGCTATGCCAACCCATGTGGCCGATCGGCGCGGATTTCGCCGGAACGCCTATTGTCCCTCCGCAGCGGAAGCCGAATAATGCCGCCGCGCGGGCGAATGCGCCCGAAGAGCGAACGGGAGGACCCAAAGTGGCGACCAATCACGACGGCGGCGAAGCGATTCTGGAGGCGTTCCGCAGCCTCGGTGTCGAGCACATCATGTCATCGCCGGGATCGGAATGGTCGCCGGTATGGGAAGCGCTGGCGCGGCAGAAGACCAGCAACCGGCCGGGTCCGGATTTCATCGAATGCTGGCATGAGACGCTCGCCGTCAACATGGCGATGGGCTACACGCAATACAGCGGCAAGATGCAGGCCGTGCTGCTGCATGCCGGCGTCGGGCTGATGCAAGGCGAGATCGGCATCCACACCGCGCGTAATTTCGAGATCCCGATGGTGGTGATGTCGGGCGAGTCCATCACCTATGGCGAGGATCCGAGCGTGGAGCCGGGGGCGCAATGGTATGGCAGCCTCGGCATCGTCGGCGGGCCACAACGCATCGTCGAGCCGGTCACCAAATGGGCGCAGCAAGCCGGCAGCGTGCACACGCTCTATGAGCAGACCGTGCGCGCCGGCGAGATGGCGCAGCATATTCCGCAAGCGCCGACCTATATCGACGTGCCGCTCGAGCACATGCTGGCCGCGTGGACGCCGCCCGCGAAGCTGCGCGACGTGCCGCCGGTGCCGAAGCTGCAGCCAATGGATGCGGACATCCAATCCGTCGCCGACATGATCCTCAAGGCGAAGAACCCGGTCGTCGTGACCGATTCGGTCGGCAAGGAGCCGGACGCGTTCCGCGCCCTCGTCGCGCTCTGCGAGTTGATGGCGATGCCGGTCGGCGAAGGCCGCGTCACCGCCTATGGCAATTTCCCCAAAGACCATCCGATGTATCTCGGCATGCAGGGCGGCAAGATCGCGAAGGAAAGCGATTGCGTGCTGCTCGTCAAATCGCGCGCGCCCTGGTATCCGCCGAGCGACCGGCCGCCGAACGCCACGGTGATCGCGATCTCGGAGAATCCGCTCAAAGGCCAATATCCCTATCAGAACCTCCAGGCGGATCACTACCTCGAAGGCGATGTCGCGGCGACGCTCAAAGCCCTCGCCGCCGCGCTCAAAGCCAAGGGCGCGGAGCCCTCGAAATACGCCGAGCGCCATGCGCGCGCCAAGGCCGAGCATGACAAGTGGAACGCGCGGCTGCGCGATTCCGAGCAGAAGGCGAAGGAAAAGGACGGCGCGATCGATCCGCTCTGGCTCGTCGGCGCGATCCGCGAAGTTATGCCGAAAGACACGATCTATCTCGAAGAGACGATCATGCATTCCGGCATCCTGAAGGAGCATCTGCCCTGGAACGAGCCGCAATGCTTCTACACCGTCGGCGGCGGGCTCGGTCAGGGCACCGGCATCGCGCTCGGCGTGAAGATGGCGGCCGGCAAGCGCCCGGTCGTGCTCTTCATCGGCGACGGCGCCTTCCTCTACAACCCGATCACCCAGGCGTTGGGCGCGTCGAAGCAGCACTCTTTGCCGATCCTCATCATCGTCTGCAACAACCTCAAATACTCGGCGATGCAGCGCAACCATATGGAATACTATCCGAAGGGCGTCGCGGTGCAGCACGATGTGTGGCACGGCGTCCATATCGACGGGCCGGAATATTCCGAGCTCGGCAAGCCGTTCGGCTTCCACGGCACGCGCGTCGAGAAGGCGAGCGAACTCGTCGGCGCGCTCAAGGCGGGCCTCGCCTCGATCCAGAGCGGCACCACCTCGATCCTCAACGTGATGCTGAGCCGGTAGCCCAATTAGAGGCATTCCCTCTCTGCCCCTCGAGGCGGAGAGGGGGTGCGGTTCTCGATGCAGAATTATTTTTCGTCACCCCCGCGAAAGCGGGGGTCCAGAGAGACACCACGATGTTGCTCTGGATTCCCGCTTTCGCGGGAATGACGGTAAAGTTTCAATCGGAGTGACTTTCGATGAAAGCGGTTGTCACCAAAGCCGACAATAGCGGTCCCGAGCTCGTTGAGCGGCCGATCCCGACGCCGGGGCATGGCGAAGTGCTGTTGAAGATCGCCGCCGCCGGCATCAACGGCGCCGATCTTAGCCAGGCGAAAGGCCGCTACCCCGTTCCGGCCGGCGCCACCGATATCCTCGGCCTCGAGGCATCCGGCGAGATCACCGCGCTCGGCGCCGGCGTCACGCAGTGGAAGACCGGCGATAAGGTTTGCGCGCTGCTCGTCGGCGGCGGCTATGCCGAATATGTCGCGGTGCCGGCGGTTCAATGCCTGCCGGTGCCGAAAACCCTCTCGGTGATCGAGGCCGCCGCGCTGCCTGAATGCGTCATCACCGTCTGGCTCAACGTCTTCGATCTCGGCGGGCTCAAGCCCGGCGACCGGCTGCTCGTCCATGGCGGCTCATCCGGCATCGGCACGACCGCGATCCAGATCGCGCGCGCGCTCGGCTCGAGTGTCGCCATTACCGCGGGCAGCGCCGCCAAATGCCAGCGCTGCAGCGCGCTCGGCGCGGACCTCGCGATTGACTACAACGCGCAGGATTATGTCGAGGCGATCGAGAGCGCGTTCGGTAAGCGCAGCGTCGACGTTTCGCTCAACATGGTCGGCGGCGATTACGTGATGCGCGACATTCGCCTCCTCGCGCAAGGCGGGCGGCTCGTGATGATCGCGGCCCGCAAGGGCAGCAAGATCGAATTCGACTATACGGCCCTGACAGAGAAGGACGGCCGCATGACCGGCTCGCGCCTCCGTCCGCGGCCGATCCCCGAGAAGGCGCGGCTTACTGCGGCCGTAAAGAAAGCAGTGTGGCCGCTGATCGAGAGCGGCACTTTCAAGCCGGTGATCGAGAAGACCTATCCGCTCACGCAGATCGAAGCCGCGCATGCCCATATGGCAGGCTCGCATATCGGCAAGATCCTGCTGACGCTGTAGGGCACGTTTATTTCTTCGTCATTGTGAGCGAAGCGAAGCAATCCAGAGCGACCGTATGCTTGCTCCTGGATCGCCACGGCCGCGTTGCGGCCTCGCGATGACGATGAAAAGGAAGACTGCTTACTCTTCCTTCAGCTTGCCGAGGCGCGTCGAGGCTTCGTCGACGATCGAGAGGTCGGCGTATTTCGCCACGTCGATATCGCCTTTGAGGAAGCCGAGCTCTTTTTCCATCTTGAGATCGTTGGCGACGGTCCTGAGATCGGGATTGCCGTTCGGGCTGCGATAGAAATCGCCTTTGGTGAAGACCCAGTTGAGGGATTCGATCGGCTGCTTGGTGATCTTGGCGGCGATCTGCTGCGCCTCGACATGGTTCGCGGGATCGAAATACCAGCGCTGCATCCTCAGCACGTCTTCCATGAGATCGACCAGGGCGGCGCGATGTTCTTTGATGTAAGGCGCGCGCGCCGCCCACATCAGCAGCTCGGACGGCCCGGTCTCGGCTCCCTGCTCGAAGAGGGTGCGGCCGATCTTGACGAGCTCCGGATCGTACATGAAAGGCAGCACCGCCGAGATCAGATCGACCTTATGCTCGGCGAGCGCCGATTTCATGTTGGGGAAGTTGACTTCGACATCGGTGTAATCGGTCTTCGCCTGCAGATGATGCTGCGCCAGCACCCAGCGCAGCGCGATATCGAGGCCGGTGCCGATGCCGTTGGTCGCGACCACCTTGCCTTTGAGATCCTCGATCGTCTTGATCGGGCTGTCCTTCAGGACGGTGAAATGCGTCGTCGACCAGCCCGGCTTGCCGTCTTCAAGCTCATCGGCGATGAGCCGCACATCCTCCATATGCGCGTTCTCGACCGCGGCGCCGAGCGTCGAATAGCCGAGCTGCGCGATGTCGAGCTCGCCCGAGGCGAGCGCGGTGAGCTGCGCCGGCGTCGAGGAGAAATGCAGCGCCTCGACCGTGTAGGACTGGTTGTAGTGATGCAGCAGGTCGGGCTTTTCGGTGAGATAGCCGGCACGCGAGGCCGGCATCGCGATCCAGCCGATGCGGAATTTCACCGGATCGGCTTGCGCCGGACCACTGCCAGCAGCAACCAATGCCCCACTGAGCAGCACGATCAGTCCGAACGATTTTCGCATTGCGCTCTCCCTGTCGCCGCTTCGGCGCGGCCTTCGCGCCATGATCGACAACCGGACAGCCGGGCGCAAGCGCGGCACCCGAGGCGCTATTTAGCCGGGCCGAGCCGCTTCACCGCTTCGGCCGCGATGGTGAGGTCCGCGTATTTCGGCACGTCGATTTCGCTTTTGAGATAACCGAGATCCTTTTCCATTTTGACATTGGCGCCGACCGCTTTGAGATCGGGCGCGCCGTCGGGGCCGCGGAAATAGTCCCGCTGGGTGAAGACCCAATCGAGCGCTTCGGGCGGTTGCTTCGTCAGCTTGGCGACGATGGCGATCGCCGCCTGATGGTTCGCCGGATCGGAATACCAGCGCAGCATGCGCAGATTATCTTCCATGAGATCGACCAGCGCCGCGCGATGCGCGGCGATATAGGGCGCACGCGCTGACCACATCAGCAGCTCGGACGGACCGATCTCGGCGCCTTGCTCGTAGAGGACGCGGGCGATCTTGAGCATCTCGGGATCGTACATGAAAGGCAGGATCGACGAGACCAGATCGACCTTATGGTCGGCGAGAGCCGGCCGCATATTGGGGAAGTTTATCTCGACATCGGTGTAGTCGCGCTTCTCTTCCATGTGATGCTGCTTGAGGACGTAGCGCATCCCGATATCGAGGCCGCTGCCGATGCCGTTGGTGGCGACGACCTTGCCTTTGAGAGTCGATCGTCTTGATCGGGCTGTCCTTCAGCACCATGAAATGCGTCGTGGCATAACCGGGAACGCCGTCTTCGAGCTCGTTGGCGATGAGCCGCAAATCCTGCATATGCGCGTTCTCGATCGCGGCGCCGAAGCTCGAGAAGGCGAGCTGCGCGACATCGAGTTCGCCCGCGGCCATCGCCTGCAACTCGGCGGGCGTGCTCGCGAAATGCATCGGTTCGATCGTGTAGGATTGATTGAGATGCGTCAGCAATTCCGGTTTCTCCAGCATGAAGCCGGCGCGCGAGCCCGGGATCGAGGCCCAGCCGATGCGGAACTTCACCGGATCGGCCTTGGCGGCACCGCCGGCACCAGCGCAAAGCAGCGTCCCGCCGAGCAGCGCCAGCATGATCCAGCCTTTCCGCATGCATCCCTCCCCGTCCGAAATAACGCCGCTTCGGCGCGGCGTTCTCGCTATGATCGGCGCCCGGAAACTCGGACGCAAGCTCTCCGTTATCAGCGGTCGTGTTCTAGAGGTATGGTAATGGAAGAAAAACTCGTCCAGGAACGGACCGCGAAAGAGCCCGGCTATGGCAGCGTCGCTAAATTTCTTCATTGGCTGATCGTCGCGCTGCTTATCGCGCAGTTTGCCGTCGCGTGGACCATGCCCGACATCAATCCGCGCACGCCGCCCAATAGCCTCGTCGATCTGCACTTCTCGATCGGCGTCACGATTCTTTTCATCGCGCTGCTGCGGCTCTTATGGCGCTGGCGCTATCCGGTGCCGCTGATGAGCGACAACGTGCCGGTCTGGCAGGATTGGACTGCGCGCGTGACGCACGGGTTGCTCTATCTGCTGCTCTTCCTCCTGCCGATCCTCGGTTGGGTCGACGCCGGTTTCCGGGCGCTGCCGATCAATATCTACGAGATGGTGACGATCCCGCCGATCATCGGTGCATCGCGCGCGCTCGCGGGCACGACCGGCGACATCCACGCGCTCGTCTCTTATGTCCTCCTCGGTATCGTCGGGCTGCATGTGCTAGCGGCGCTCTATCATCATCTCTGGCTGCGCGACCGTGTTTTCCTGCGCATGTTGCCAGGCGGTCGCTAACGCGCGATGAGCCACACCGCGATCCTTGCCGAACTTTCGCCGGCGCGGCGGCGGATGGCCTTCTACATCCTGCTCACCGGCGCGCTGATGCCTTCGCTCAACACCTTCATCGTCACCATCGCCCTGCCGGCGATCCGCGACGCGCTCGATGCTTCGGATTCCGAGACCAACCTCATCATCGCCGGTTATTCTTCGGCTTATGCGGTCTGCCTCGTGACCGGTGGACGGCTCGGCGATCTCTTCGGCCGGCGCCTCGTGTTTCTCTTCGGCATGGCGGGATTCACGTTGACATCGCTTGCTTGCGGCCTCGCGCCGAATTCACTGACGCTGGTGATCGCCCGCATCTTCCAAGGGGTCACCGGCGCAATGATCGCGCCCGCGGTACTCGCGGCCTTGCGCGCGCTGTTCAGCGGCGAGGAAATCCCCTGGGCCCTCAACATCTATGGCACCGGTATCGGCGTCGCGGTGGCCGGAGGCCAATTGCTCGGCGGCGTGTTGATCGCCGCCGATATCGGCGGGCTCGGCTGGCGCGTGGCTTTTCTCATTAATGTGCCGATCGGAATCATGCTGATCGGCTTGGCGCTGGCGCTGGTGCCGGAAAGCGGCGGCAGCGAGAAGCCGCGGCTCGATATCTACGGCGTGCTCCTGCTGTCGGCCGCGCTCGGCGCGCTCGTCGTCGGCTTGTCCATCGGCCGCGGGCAAGGCTGGTCGCCGTTCGTGCTCGGCATGATCGCCGCCTCGCCGCTGCTCCTCGCGCTGTTCTTTGCCTACGAGAAACGCATCGCGCGCGAGGGCGGCATGCCGCTGCTCGACCCCGCGCTCTTACGGATCGGCACGTTCCGCCGCGGCCTTGTCGTCGCGATGCTCTTGTTCTTCACCTCGCCCTTCTATCTATTCTTCTCGCTCTATCTCCAGGCCGGGCTCGGCGAAGGCGCCCTCGCCGCGGGGCTCGCCGTGTTGCCCTACGGGGTCGCCAATATCATCGGGCCGATGATGGCCACGCGCGCCGGGCCGCGCTTGCGGCGCTGGCTCTTTGGCCTCGGCATGGGTGTGCAGGTACTGGCCTATGCCGGGGTCGGACTCTGCGCCGCGACCCAGACCGGCGGCGTGCTGCTGTTCCTCGCACTCTTCGTCGGCGGGTTCAGCCAGGGCGTCGCGATACCAGAGATGATCAACCTCATCCTCGGCGACGTACCGGCGAAGGATACTGGCCTCGCCGCCGGGGCGATGAACTCGACCTTGCAGATCGGCTCGGCGATCAGCGTCGCGGCAATCGGCAGCTTGTTCTTCACCGTGCTGGGCGACGGCGCCAGTGCCGCCGCCTACGGTCACGCGCTCGGCATCGCGATGGCGGCGATATGCGTGGCGCTCATCGCCGCGCTGCTCTTGGGGCTGCGGAATCAGGCGCGGCGGTAGGCCCCCGCGATTTCTGCACCCGCTCGCGCTGGGTCGCGATATCGGCGGCGCGCCAGAGATACCAGCTCGCGACGCTGCGATAAGGCTGCCAGCGCCGTCCGCGCTTTTCCATCTCGTCCTTCGTCGGCATGCCGCGACTCTTCTTGAAGGCGAAGCCGAAGCCCTTGCGCACGCCGAAATCGTCGAGCGGGAGCACATCGGGCCGGCCGAGGCGGAAGATCAGCAGCATCTCGACCGTCCAGCGGCCGATACCGCGCACTTGCGTCAGCTTCTCGATGATCGCCTCGTTGTCGAGGCGGTTGATCTCGGCGAGATGCGGGATCTCGCCTGCCGCGTCGCGCCGCGCCAGATCGCGCAGCGACAGGAGCTTTGATTGCGAGAGGCCGGCGCCGCGCAGCTTCGCGTCGCTCGTCTTCAAGATCTGCGCCGCGGTCGGCGCTTCATGCGCGCGCGGATAGAGGGCGCGCAGCCGTGCGAAGATCGAGGCCGCGGCCTTGGCGTGGAGCTGCTGATAGACGATCGCTTCGGCGAGAGCGATGAAGATGCTCGGCGCGCGGCGGATCTGCATGCGGAACGGCCCCACCGTGTCGATCATGCGGCCGAGCACCGGATCGGCATCGCGCAGATAATCGAGCGCGAAAGCCGGATCGAACGGCAGGACGCCGTCGCCCTCGAAGAGCGCTGCCGCGCCTTCGGCCGCCGCCGCTTCCAGCGAGAGCAGCCGCAGCTTGGTCGCGAGCCCGCCATGCGCCGAATAGCCGCCGATCTTGCCGCCGGCGGCGAAGACGCGGTGACACGGCACCAAGATCGAGAACGGATTGCGCCGCATCGCCTGGCCGACGGCGCGCGCCGCGCCCGGTGCTTCGGCTTTGGCCGCGACCTCGCCGTAGGAGAGACTCGCACCCGGCGGGATGGCGCGCACCGCCTCGTACACACGGCGATGAAAGGGCGGCACGCCGCTCATATCGAGCGGCGCCGATGAGAGATCGCTCGCGCTGCCGCGCAGCAGCGCGTTGATGCCGTCGATCGCGCGCTGCACCGCTTGCGGCGGCGATGCCGGCTCGGCGTCGCCCCCTCTTCCTTCACTGAGCCGCTCGAGCAGCTTCGCCATCGTCGCGGTCTCGCTCGCCTCGGGCAATTGCAACCCGGCGATACCGCGCGCATTCCAGGCGATGCCACAGCGGCCGAGCGGCGTATCGAAGAGCGTATAAGCGACCATTACGGTTTCGGATGCGCTTCGATATTCCGGCGGAAACGGGCGCGGGTTTCCTCGACCCAAACCTCGGCGAGCTTGTACATCGCCTCGAAAGCGCGCGCGCCTTCCGGCAGCCGCACCCAGGGCAGCTTGCTGCGGGTGTAGATATGGACATCGGGCGTCACCGCGGCAGGATCATCCAGCGTGCCGGCGCGCAGGAGGACGGTATCACCGGGCACCGCCTCGAAACGGCTCCAGAGCCGCGTGCCACAGTCGGGACAATAGTAAACATCATGCGCCTGACCCGAACCCGCGGTCAGCCGATAGCTCTTCAGCCGCGGCGCATCGGCCTCGACGAAGTCGCGCTCGATCCAGAGATTGATGACGAAAGCGCTGCCGGTCAGCTTTTGGCAATTCAGGCAATGGCAGGCATGGACGATCAGCGGCTTTTGGGTCACGCGATAGCGGATCGCACCGCACGCGCAGCCGCCGGGCAGGTCGGTCATGGCAAATCTCCCAGGCGATACTAGCACGGAGTCCTGGCTTTCGCCGGGACGGGGGTAGGAGTAAAATAGAGGATCAAGGAAATCCGCAGCAAAGAGGTGACATGATGGATGCCTCGGCCACGCGTAAATTCGACGTCGGCGGCGTCATGCTCGACCGCCCGTTCCGCATCAGCCGGCTCGGCCATTTCGGCTATTTCACCGAGCATATGAAAGAGTCGCTGAACTTCTATATCAACCTGCTCGGCTTCGAGATCTCGGACCCGCTCGACTTCGCGCGCCGCGTGCCGGAAGAGCACAAGGGGAAGTTCGAGACGGTCGGCTATTTCACCCGCTTCAACGGCGACCACCACGCCTTCGTGCTGTTCCCGCGCCGCGCCTTCGAGGTGATGAACGGGCTGCAGAAGCCGCATGTCGTCAATCAGATCACCTGGCAGGTCGGCAGCCTCAAGCAGGTCGTCGACGGCGGGCATTGGATGAAGACGCGCGAGGGCATCGAGGTCGACCGCAATGGCCGCGACATGCCGGGCTCGAACTGGCATACCTATATGCGCGACCCCGAAGGCAACCGGAACGAGCTTTATTACGGGATGGAGCAGATCGGCTGGATCGGCCGCTCAAAGCCGCTGCCGATGCATAATCGCCGCTTCACCCAGATCGCCGATCTGCCGCAGATTCCCGAATGGAAAGAGGTCGACGACGCGGTCGCCGCCGGCGTCGATCTGCTCTCGGGCGTGCGCCACGAAGAGAAGCTGCCGCTCGATTACGAGGTCGGCGGCATCAAGATGGCGCGGCCGTTCAAGATCACCAGCATCGGCCCGGTGCGGCTCTTAGCGAACGACGTCGACAAGGTCGCGCGCTTCTATAGCGACACGATGGGCTTCGATGTGACCGAAGAGGTCACCTGGAAAGGCCATCGCTGCCTCTATCTGCGCGCCAACACCGACCATCATTGTATTTCGGTGTTCCCGATCGCGATGGCCGACGAGCTGAAGCTGCCGCGCCCGTCGCAATGCTTCTCCTTCGGCGTCAAATTCTACGATTACCAGCAGCTCAAGGACGGCGTCGCCTTCTTGAAAAAGCACGGCGTCAAATTCCTCGACCTGCCGCTGGAGCTCTCGCCGGGCATGGACTACACGGCTTACGCCATCGATCCCGACGGCCATCTCGTGCAGCTCTATTACTACATGGAGCAGATCGGCTGGGACGGAAAGCCGAAGCCGGCGCATCTCCGCCGTAAGCTCGATGCGCATTGGCCGGACACGGTGCAGCCGCTTTCCGATACCTTCAACGGCGAGCCATTCCTGGGGCCGTGGGCGTAGGCGGTTGCTAGAGCGTCATTGCGAGCGAAGCGAAGCAATCCAGGGCCACACCTGACATCCTGGATTGCTTCGTCGCTGCGCTCCTCGCAATGACAATAAATCTTACCGGCAGCCTTCGAGCTTGTCCGCCTTGTTGGTCACCGCGAAAGGCGGCAGCGTTTTCTCGGCGTCATCGGCATATTGCGAATCGATCAGCCGCTCGGCCGGGAATTTCTGCTTGATGATGTCTTCCTTGTAGAACCAATCTTGCAGATCCATGACGCTCGCGACGTTGAAGCGGCCGTTGGGGCTGCGCGCCTGCCAATCCATTTGATCGAGCTGATCGCGGTCGGTCCCGACCTTGTATTTGAACATCACGTCGACGACTTCGGCGCGGTTCGGCCCGTGGTGATAGGCCTGGCAGAAATCGCGGCTGCCTTTGACGATCGCAAGGAAGAACTTCTTCGCCGCGTCGGGATTGGCCTTGATCCAATCGCTGTTGGCGAAATAGCCGACGAAGCTCGTTGGCAGCACCTTGATGTATTTCTCCGGATCGATCCATTTCACGCCCTCGCCGCGCGCCGCGACGATCGCGCCGAAAGGCGGCACTTCGAAAGCGGCGTCGACCGCGCCGTTGGCGAGTGCCGTGCCCATCTGCGTGAAGGGAATGTATTTGATGTCGATGTCCTTGAGCGTGAGCCCGGCCGAGGCGAGCACCTGGCCGACCTCGTAGAGCGCCGAGGAGCCGGGCGAGACTTCGGCGACCGGCCGCCCCTTCAGATCGGCGACCGTCTTGATCTTGCCGACCAGATCCTTGCGGATCAGCACGTCGTGATAGAGCGGCGAGGAGGCGCGCTCGAGCGCGAGGATGATCGGCAGCCCCGAAGCGAGCGCGTTCCAGTAATTGGGCGCGACGCCGCCGCCGACCACCTGCATGCGATTGCTGGCGAGCAGCGCCATCGCGGTCGATGACGAGTTGATGCTCTCCAGATCGACGTCAACGCCGGCTTCCTTGAAATAGCCCTTCTCGACCGCGAGATAGATCGCGGCGGCGGGCACGCTCGGCACCTCGCCGACAACGATCTTGGCGGTCTCGGCGGCCGCGG
>DATNGE010000025.1:0-21269 GCA_035606035.1 Allostellaceae bacterium | reverse complement strand
CCGGCTTGTTCTGCTGCACCAGCGCGGCGACGGGCGCCGGCTCGGCGGCTTGCAACTCCGGTTGCGCGGCGGGCGAAGCCGGTGCGGTTTCCGCCATGGTGACGGGTTGCGGCTCGGCGGACGCGGCTTGCGCGGCGGGCTCGGGCGCTAAAGGCGAAGCGGCAGGCGCTGCTTCGGCCGTGACGGCGGGCGTCGCGGTGGTCTGCTCAACCGTCGGGGCCGTCGGCGAGGTGAGGGCGGGCGCGGCGGCGGATTCGAGCGACGCCGGGTCGGGCGCGGCTTGTTCCGTCATCGCGGGGGCGTCGACCGCAAGCTGCTGGGCCGGCGCGGCCGCGACGGGCGTTGGCGCACGCAGCGCGTCGGCGATTTGCGGGCCATCGGCGCCGAAATAGATCTTGTAGGCGGCGCCGCCGGCGAGGCCGACGCCGAAGAAAAAGGCCAATCCAATGAAGGTGAAGGTGGCGCTGGCCAGTTTCGAGCGGCCGCCGGGTTCGCTGTCGGGCAGGGCTATCCCCATGATCGGGATAAATTCGGCGGCTTATGGTTAATATTTGGTTAACGCCTCCCGAGTCGCAAATTCCATCCGCCATTTGGACGATTGTTCAACCGGTGGCGACCGCAAGGAGGTTTGCGGCCTCGCTTACGGAAAATTGATCCGATCGAAGCGAATTGATCCGACGCCCACCCCGCGCTTGCGCGTTTGATAAAGCGCCGCAGGGTCGAAGTCGCCGCACTCGGAGATTCCCAGTAGCGTCAGCGCCAAGCTTAAGAACGTACGACCCGGGCCAGGCGTACGTTGTTGAGCGCGCCGGAAATTTTGCAGATCACCGACCCCGACAACCATGGGAGGGTCAGGATGAGCTCGCTCGCCGCCGTTACGCGTGTCTTCCGGCTTACGGTGCTGCGCAAACGGGTGCGGCACGCATGGATCGAGACGCGTTGGCGGATTCGAAAGCGCACCGACTATGCCATCGATGGGACAGTCGATGCGATACTGGGCGTGAAGACTTTTTCTCGCGTTCCGCTCGCGCCGGATCTGAGCGCACGCAATATCGAATATGACCCGCTGCCCTATCGCTCGCTGCGCGCGATCGCGCGTCATCTGCCGCTGTCGCCCGGCGATCACCTCCTCGACCTGGGCTGCGGCAAGGGGCGGGTTTTATGCTTCTTTGCCTTGCGGCGCGTGCGACGATGTTCCGGCGTCGAGATTTCGCCGCAGCTCGCCGAGGAAGCGCGCCGCAATGCGCAGTTTCTCCGCGCGCGCCGCGCGCCTATCAAGGTGACGCTTGGCGACGCGATCGAGGCGCAGATCGAGGATGCGTCGATCATCTATCTGTTCAATCCGTTTTCCGCCGAAGTGATGGCGCCGGTCTTGCGGAACATCGAGAATTCGCTGCGCGCCCACCCGCGCCCGTTGCGGATTTGTTATGCCAACCCCGCGCAGGGCACGCTGCTCGAGTCATGTGATTGGCTGACCCGCACCGATCGTTTCCTCGTCACGTGGAACGGCTGGCACACTTGCCCGGTCAACATTTGGTCGGCCGGTTCGCAGCCGGCGGAGAACGCTCCCACGCTCGGGCCAGCTCGCCTTCGACTGCGCCGCGGCGGCTCTGCCTGTCTGAAAGAGAGCCGCGCCGCTGCCGAACGCCTCACCCGCCGGTGAACGGATAGGCCACGTTGCCGGATTTCAGCGCCGGCGGATCAAGGATGACGGTGTGCGCCGGGTCCTTGAACTGATCGACATCGTTACCGGTGATGCCCTGGAACTGCACCATCAGCATGCGGCCTTTCTCCCACTCGCCGTCCTTGCCGAATTTGATGTCGCCAAAGACGGTGTGGAACGTGGTGGCGTGCATGTACTCGGCAAGCTTGTCCTGATCGAGGCTCTTGGTCGCCTCGACCGCCTGCTGCAGGATCTGCAGATCGGCGTAGCTCACCGGCACCATGTAGTAACCGAGCGGATCGGCGCCCACCTCCTTGGCGCGCGCCTGGTATTTCTTCAGCACGTCTTCGACGCCCGGAAACAGCATGGTCTTCGCCGGCTGCCAGATGTCGAAGGCGATGAAGCCGTTGAGCGCGGCGCCGAGCTGCTGCTTGATCGGGGTCGATTGCGGCCCGACCATCGCGGCACCGATCATCTTCGGCTTGAACCCGACCTCCTTCACCGCGCGCGTCATGCAGACGGAATCCGTGATGTAGGACGCGACCACGACGACGTCGGGATTCGCCGCTTGGATCGCGCGTACGACGGGGGTGCAATCGGTGATATTGCCGGGATAGGTCTTGTCGTAGACCACCTGGAAGCCATCGGCCTTGGCCAGCGCGCGCGCGCCGTCGGCGGCGTTGTGCGCGAATTCGATGTCCGCCGAGACGATGGCCATTGTCTTCGGCTTCGGATTCTGTTCCTTCGCGATGTTGAAGAAGCCCTCGGCGAAGGCGGTCTTGGGATTGGGCCCCGCCGGCAGCATCGAGAAATATTTGGGATATTGGAAATCGGTGTTCACGCCGAGGCCCAAGAGACCGATGAATACCTTGTTGTGCTGCATCACGATCGGCATCGCCGGTGCGATGAGGCCGGTCGCATAAGAGCCGACGACGAGATCGACTTTGTCGACATCCAAGAGCTTCGTGTAGATCTGCGGCACGTTGGCAGGATTGCTCTGGTCGTCGTAATGGACGAGCTCGACCGGCCGCCCGAGCAAGCCGCCCTTGGCGTTGACGTCCTCGGCCCAGATCTGCATCGCGATCAGCGCCTGCTTGCCATTGGCGGCAAGGCCGCCGGTCTCTTCCATGCTGAAGCCGATCTTGATCGGATCGGCGGCGCGCGCCGGCGGCAGGGCGAGCGCGATCAGCGCCGCCGCAGCGAAAGCGGATTTAGTGATGCCCGAAAAGTTCATCGAATTTCCTCTCGTGTTGTGCTTTTGAAGAATTTTCCTCAGCCGCAGGCGATGCCGTAAACATCCTCGCAGCCTGGCGGCAGGCGATATTCGTGCCAGCTCTTGCCGCCATCCTGCGTGCCGACGATCTGGCCGTTGCGCGCCGCGCCATAGACCTGGTCCGCGTCGCGTTGATGGAGCGCGAGCTGCATGAAGGTCGCGCCGACCGGCACGCCGTGATCGATGCGCCGCCAGCTCTGGCCGAGATCGTCGCTCTTGGCGAGCGAGCCGGTGTTGCCGGTGGCGTGCACGCTGAGGCAGGCGTAGAGCCGGCTCGGCTCTTGCGGGGCCGCGCGGATGTCGCGCGCATAGGTCAGCGGCGAGAAGCGCCCGACCTCGATGTCCTGCCAGCTCGTCGCGCCGTCATCGCTGCGGAAGAGACCCATGCGGCAGGCGAGGAAGACCGCGCCCGGCGCGGCTTCGCTGATGCAGAGCGCATGGCCGTCGAGCATGCCCTCAGCCTCGCTGCCGGAGCCGAGGTTGCTCTTGAGCTTCGGCTGCTCGGCGAGGCGCAGGAGGCCCGCGTTGCAATCGCTCCAGGTCTCGCCGCCGTCGCGGCTCTTCATCACGCCGTTGACCTCGACGGTCGCATAAAGATTGCGCGGCGCTTGCGGGTCGAGGGCGATGCGCATCACCCGGCAGGCGAACGGCATCTTCACATGTTCGGCGAGGACCGGCTGCGCGAGGCGCTGCCAATGCGCGCCGCCATCCTCGCTGCGATAGATCGCGACCGGCGAGGCGCCGGCATAGATCGTCTCCGGCTGCTGCGGGTGGACGAGGAACGACCAGATCTGGACGTGGTCGGGGAAATCCGGCCGCCGCCAATGCGCCCCGTGATCCTCGCTAACATAGGGTCCGTCCTGGGTCCCGATGAAAACGCGCTCCGGATGGCGCGGGTGGACAGTGATGGTGTGGACGCTGGTCTTCTCGGGAAGGCCGGCGGTCATCTGTTCGAAGCCGCCATTCCCGAGTCGCATGCGAAAGACGCCCGAGCGCGAGCCGCCGCGCCAGAGGCCGGCTCCGGCATAGACATAGGTTTCGGTCATCGGCCTTCCTCCCCGCTAGCGTTTCCTCGGAGGGCAGAAGACAACCGGGCCGGGAGCCCGTCAAGGCCGCCGACTGAGGCCGCATTTCCGCCCCAATCGACCCTTCACAGTCGCGCGACTCAACCGTAAGCGGCGCATTGTCGCGCCCCGTGATTGTGCTACCATCCTAAGAAGAATGCCTTCTGGGGAGTTCGCGCCATGATCACATTGACCATTAATGGGACGCAGCATCAGGTCGATCTCGAGCCGGATACGCCTTTGCTGTGGGCCATCCGCGACGCCGTCGGTCTCACCGGCACGAAATTCGGCTGCGGCATCGCGCAATGCGGCGCTTGCACCGTGCACATCAACGGACAGGCGATGCGCTCTTGCTCGGTGCCGATCGGCCGCCTCGAAGGCGCCAGCATCACAACGATCGAGGCGCTCTCGCCCGACAGCAAACATCCGGTGCAGCAGGCCTGGCTCGCGGAGGATGTGCCGCAATGCGGCTGGTGTCAGTCCGGTCAGATCATGGCCGTGGCGGCGTTCTTGAAGCAGAACCCCAAACCGACCGACGCCGATATCGACGCCAACATCACCAATATCTGCCGCTGCGGCACTTATGAGCGTCTCCGCCGCGCGATCCATCGCGCTGCCGATCTGATGAAGGCCTGAGGGGAGAACGACCATGGACGGAAATCAGAGTCAGGTTCTTTCGCGCCGTAAGTTCCTCGTCACCGGGGTGACCGCGGCCGGCGGCTTTGTCATCGGCATCAGCGCTCTGCCGCATTTCGCGAACGCCGCGACGGTGGGCGCTCAGCCCTGGGGCGAAGAAGGCGGACATAATCCCCGCGAAATCGACGCGTGGATCGTGATCGATCCGGATGATTCGGTCCTCATCCGCTATCAGCGCGCCGAGATGGGCCAGGGCAGCATGACCGCCGTGCCGATGATGCTCAACGAAGAGCTCCAGGCCGATTGGTCGAAGGTGAAGGTCGAATTCGCGTCCGCCAATCGCAATGTCCGCGAGCACAAGATCTACGGCGACATGTATTCGAACGGCAGCCGTTCGATCAAGGAATCGCAGAAGCTGGTGCAGCAGGTCGGCGCCAGCGCGCGCACGCGCCTGATCCAGGCCGCAGCGACGAAGTGGAGCGTGCCGGCGGGCGAATGCAGCGCGGCGAACAGCGTCATCACCCACGGCCCCTCCGGCCGCACGATGCGCTACGGCGAAGTCGCGGCCGATGCGGCGCAAATCAAACTCGACAAAGAGCCCGACATCAAGACGCCGGACAAGTGGACCTTCGCCGGCAAGCCGATGCCGCGTCTCGACGTCGTGCACAAGATCAACGGCGCGGCGAAATTCGGCATGGACGCGCAGGTTCCAGGCATGGTCTTCGCGGCCATCCTTCAGTGTCCGGTTCCGGGCGGCAAGCTGAAGAGCGTCGATGAGTCCGTGGTCGCGGGAATGCCGGGCAATCCCAAGGTGGTGAAGCTCGACAATGCTGTCGCTGTTGCCGCCGAAGGCACGTGGTGGCGCGCGCGGCAGGCGCTCGCGAAGCTGCAGCCCGAATGGGATACCGGCGCCCCCGGCAGCACCAGCACCGAGCAGTTCTTCCGCGAGTACCGCGCTGCTCTGGACAGCGGCAAGATTGTCACCGCGCGCAAGCAGGGCGATGTCGATAAGGCGCTCGGCGGCGGCGGCAAGACCTTCGAAGCAGTCTATGAGACGCCCTATCTGTCACATTCGCCGATGGAGCCGTTGAACGCGACGGTGAAGATCGACGGCGAGCGGATCGATGTCTGGGTCGGCACGCAGGACGCGCTCGACGAGACCGAGAAGGTGGCCGAGCATTTCAAAATCGAGGCCGAGAACATCTATCTCCACAACGCCTATTGCGGCGGCGGCTTCGGCCGGCGCGACGGCGCGGACGAGGTGATCCAAGCGATCTCCGTCGCCAAGGCCGTGCAGAAGCCGGTCAAGCTGATCTGGTCGCGCGAGGAAGACACGCGCCACGATTTCTTCCGCCCGATGGCGGTGGTGCGTTTCAAGGGCGCGACCGGCGCCGACGGCATGCCGACGGCGCTGCAAGCACGCACGGTGACCGGCTCGGTCGTGCTCAACGCGATCGGTAAATTGCCGCCGAACGGACTCGATTTCGTCTCGGTGCAGGGTCTTGCGACGAACGGTTACGGCATCCCCAATATGCTCATCGAGTCGATCGTCAAGGACACGCATCTGCCCGTCTGGTGGTGGCGTGCCCCCGGTCAGAACCAGAACGTCTTCGCGATCGAGGGATTCATCGACGAGATGGCCTACGCCAATAACCTCGATCCCTATGAGGTGCGGCGTAAGCTGCTCCAGGGCAAGGCGGACTGGCTGGCAACGCTCGACGCCGCGGTCAAGAACAGCGATTGGGGCAAGCCGTTGCCGAAGGGCAAGGGGCGCGGTATCGCGATCTGCACCGATACCGACAGCCTTTGCGCCCAAGTCGCCGAGGTGACCGTGACGCCCAAGGGCGAGGTGAAGGTCGACCGCGTGACCGCGGCGATCGATACGCGCTACCAGGTGAATCCGCTCACCATCGCCGAACAGGTGGAAGGCGGCATCATCTTCGGTCTCAGCGCGGCGCTCTACGGCAAGATCGACGTCAAGGACGGCGCGCCGGTGCAGGGCAATTTCGACACCTATCGCATGGTGCGTCTCGCCCAGGCGCCGAAGATCGATGTCCATATGCTGGCGAGCGGCGGCGACAAATGGGGCGGGGCGGGCGAGCCGTCGACGCCCCCGATCGCCGGCGCGGTCGCGAACGCGATTTTCGCCGCGACCGGCAAGCGCATCCGCAAGCTGCCGATCATGGACAACGATCTGTCCTTCACGGTCTGATCTGGCGGAGTGAAGCAGCGGGGTCGTCGGCAAGCTGACGACCCCGCGCGTTTATCGAGCTGCGCGCCGGTCTCGGGGGCGCGTGTGCACAACAAGAACCTCGGGGTAGGAGGGGTCCTATGAAGCGGATGAAATTTCTCGCCGTCGCGTCTCTCGTTCTCGGCGCGGTCTCTTTTGCCCCAACCCATCAGGCAGGGGCACAATCCTCGCCGAGTCCGCAGGCCAGCGCGCCCCCGGCAGAGACCGGATCGACGGCCGGCCAAACCACGCCGCCGGCGAGCAAGGGCGAATACGTTGCGCGCGCCGCCGATTGCATTGCCTGCCACTCGGTTCCGGGCGGCAAGGCCTACACCGGCGGCCTCAAGATGGGCACGCCGCTGGGCAACATCTACTCGACCAACATCACGCCCGACAAAGAGACCGGCATCGGCGATTACAGCTACGAGGATTTCGAGCGCGCAGTGCGCCAGGGCGTCGCCAAGGACGGTCATCACCTCTACCCGGCGATGCCCTATCCGTCCTACGCCAAGGTCACCGACGACGACATGCATTTGCTCTACGACTTCTTCATGAAAGAGGTCCCGGCGGTCAAACAGGCGAACAAGCCGAACGAGATCACCGGCGTCATGAGCTGGCGGTGGCCGATCGCGATCTGGAACTGGATGTTCATGGATAAGGGCGTCTATCGGCAGAAATCCGATCACGACGCGGCGTGGAATCGCGGCGCTTATCTGGTCGAAGGGCTCGAACATTGCGGCGCGTGCCACACGCCGCGCGGCTGGGCCTTCCAGGAAAAGGCGCTTGATGCCGGCAGCAGCGCGTTCCTCAGCGGCGCCGAACTCGATGCGTGGTATGCGCCGAGCCTGCATGGCGAGGCACGTACCGGTCTCGGCAGCTGGTCGCAGGGCGATGTCGCGGCCTTCTTGAAGACCGGCCACAACAACAAGGGCGTGGCCTTCGGCTCGATGATCGACGTCGTCAACAACAGCACGCCTTATCTCAGCGACGACGACATCAACGCCATGGCGGCCTATCTGAAGTCGCTGCCGGCGGGAACCCAGCAGGCGGCCTACACCTACGACAATTCGACCACCACGGCGCTCGAGAGCGGCAAGTCGCTCGACGCCGGCGGCAAGCTCTATAACGGCTACTGCCTCACCTGCCACGGCGCCGACGGCAAGGGCCAGGTGCCGTTCCTGCCGCCGCTCGCCGGCAATCCCGTCGTGATGGACAGCGATCCGTCCTCACTCGTCAACCTCGTGCTGAACGGCGCGCAGACCATCGTCGCCAAAGGCACGCCCGACAGCTATCGCATGCCGCAATACCGCGTGCAGCTCACGGATGACGAGATCGCCAGCGTCGTGACTTTCATCCGCAACGCCTGGGGCAATGGCGCGCCGGCGGTGACGGCAGACGCGGTGAAGAAGCTGCGCCCGATCACCGATCCGAGCAGCGACCACGTCATCATCCTGAAGATGCGCTGAAGCCACAGCGCGGCGCAGCAAACGCTGCGCCGCCGGCGGATTTGTGCCGGCGATGGGCGCGCGAAATGCGCTCATCGCCTTGACAAGGCTTTGACACTCCACAAGGATCGCCGCTTGTCAAAACCGGCGGCGTCAACGGGTGGCGCAAGTCGGAACGGAGGCTTCGACCGCGCCCGATGAATCGTTTTTATGCCGGCCTCGTGGCCGTTTCGTCCGCTATTTCCGTCAATCTCGCGCCGAGCCCGGCCGCCGCCGCGGAAGCGCTCACCCATGTCGTGATCGCGACCGTCCCGACAATCGCGTCGGGCTCGACCTATATCGCCGATGCAAAGGGCTATTTCAAAGACGTCGGCATCGATGCCGATATCGAGAAGATCGAATCCGTGAGCACGGCGATGCCGCTTCTCGCCAGCGGCAAGGTCCAGGTCGCGCAAGGCGGGCTCGCCGCCGCGTTCTGGAACGGGGTCGCGCAAGGCTTGCCGGTGATCATGGCCTTCGAAGGCGGCTCGACGCCGCTCAACCACCACATTCTCGTGGGGCAGAGCGTCAAGGATAAACTCAAGACGCCCGCCGATCTCAAAGGCCACACCGTGGCGCTCAACGCGCCGGGCTCGATCATCGGCTACGACCTCTACAAGGTGCTCGGCAGCGCCGGCCTCACCTTCAAGGACGTCGAAATCAAATACATCTCCTTCCCGCAGATGGGCGTCGCGCTGCAGAACGGCGCGGTCGATGCCGCGGTCGACGTGCCGCCCTTCGGCGATCTCGTCATCGAGAAGGGGCTCGGCGTCAACTGGATCAACACCGACGATTACCTGAAGCCGGAACCGGTGACGGTCGTCCATTACGTCATCAACTCCGACTGGGCGAAGGCGAACAGCGATGTCGCGCATCGCCTCTTCATCGCGGTGGCGCGCGGCACGCGCGATTACTGCGAGGCTTATCATCACGGCGCCAATCGCGGCGAAGTCATCGAGATCATGATCAAGCATGGCGTCGCCGGCGATCACGAGACGCTCGACAAATTCCCGTGGCAGGCGCGCGATCCGAACGGCCGCTTCAACATGGCGAGCCTCCTCGACGTGCAGGACTGGTATCTCAAGGAAGGCTACGTCAAAAACAAGCTGCCGCCGGAAAAGCTCGTCGATCCGAGCTATGCCGAAGAGGCGGCCAAGAAACTGGGCCCGTTCACGGTCGCCAATAAAGCGGACAAGCTCGCGGGCTGCCGCTGAGTTTTGCGCAGGGAGAGGAAATGATTCGCTCGTTCATCGGCGCCGCGCTGATCGGTGCGCTCGCGGTTGGCGCCGCACCGGAAGCCTCCGCGCTCGATAAGGTCGTCATCGCCAGCGTGCCGGGCATCGCCGCGGCCGGCACCTATCTCGCCGACGACAAGGGCTATTTCAAAGACGAGGGCATCGACGTCACGATCGCCAATCTCGCTTCGGCCGCCGATGCGATGGCTTCGCTCGCGACCAACGAGTTCAATGTCGTCGAGGGCGGCTATTCCGCCGGCTATTGGAACGCGCTCGCCAAGGATTTCCCCATCATCACCGCTTTCGAGCGCGGCTCGCGCCCGACCAATCACGAGATCGTCGTGCCGCCGGCCCTGGCCGATAAGATCAAGACGCTGAAGGATCTGAAAGGCCACAGCCTCGCGGTCAACGCGCCGGGGTCGCTGACCATCTATGAGACCGGCAAGATGCTCGAGACCGTCGGCCTCACGATCAAGGACATTGACCTCAAATACATGCCGTTTCCGCAGATGCTGATCGCGCTCAAGAACGGCGCGATCGATGCGGTCGAGGAAATCCCGCCCTACATCAATATCGGCAAGGAGCAGGGGCTGATGAAGTCGATCGGCGAGATCGACAAGACGCTCAAGCCCTATCCGATCGCGAGCATCGCCTACCAGATCAACACCGATTGGGCGAAGAAGAACCAAGCGGTCGTGCGGAAATTCTTCCTCGCGATTGCGCGCGGCACGCGCGATTATTGCCAGGCCTATCACCACGGCCCCAATCGCAACGAGGTCGAGGACGTCATGATCAAGTACAAGGTGATGACCGACCGCGCGCTTTTGGATCGCATTCCCTGGCAGGGCCGCGATCCGAACGGCCGGATGGACGCGGGCAACGTGCTCGACATCCAGGACTGGTTCTTCAAGGAGGGGATGATCACGAAGAAATTCCCCGCCGAGCGGCTGATCGATCAGCAATATGCCGATTATGTCCAGAAGACGCTGCCGCCGTTCGAACTGATCAACAAGAGCGACCCGTTGCCGAGCTGCCGATGAGGAGACGAGCTCGCTTTCTCGGCCGTCATTCCCGCGCAAGCGGGAATCCAGCAAGCTGGATGTCCGCTTTCGCGGGCATGACAATGATGTTGGCGTTGTGCGGACAGGGTAACGCCGCCGAGAAAATCGTGATCGGCTCGGTGCCGAGCCCAACCGCGGTCGGCACCTATATCGCGATCGACAAGGGTTATTTCCGCGATCTCGGCATCGAGGTCGATCTCGAGCCGGCACAGAGCGCCGGCGCGGTGATGCCGATGCTGGCATCGAACCGCATCCAGGTCGTCGAGGGCGGTATGGCGGCGAGCTACTGGAACGCGCTTGGCCAGGGCATGCCCGTCACCATCGCAATGGAGCGCGGCATGACGCCGCTCAACCATACGCTGCTGGTGCGCGCCGATCTTAAAGACAAGATCAAGACCATTGCCGATCTCAAAGGCCACAGCTTTGCCGAGGTCTCGCCCGACGGCATCCAGCAATACGAGGCGGGCAAGGCGATCGCGCCCGCCGGTCTCCACATGAAGGATCTCGACGTCCATTTCATCCCCTATCCGCAGCTCGTCGTCGCCTTCCAGAACGGCGCGGTCGATGCCGGCATGTCGATCCCGCCTTTCAGCGATACGATCCTCGAGCGCAAGCTCGGCTTTGCCCTCGTCGAGATCGACAAAGCGGTGCAGCCGACGCCGATGGCCAATGTCGTCTATATGATCAATACGGATTGGGCGAAGCAGGACGCCAAGACCGCGCATAATGTCTTTGTCGCGCTCGCGCGCGGCGCGCGCGACTATTGTCGGGCCTATCACGGCGGCCCCGACCGCGATTACGTCATCAACCTGATGATCGAGAAAAAGATCGGCACGCGCGAGATGCTCGAGGGCCGGCCCTGGGCGGCGCGCGACCCGAACGGCCGCGTCAGCCAGGCGAGCATGCTCGACATCCAGGATTGGTTCTATAACGAGGGTCTGGTGAAGCAGAAATACCCGATCGATCGCCTGATCGATTCGAGCTTCGCGGACGAGGCGGCGAAGGAATTGGGGCCGTTCGAGCTGATCAACAAAAGCAGCCAGCTTCCTGGCTGCCGTTAAAGAGGAGGGGTTCATCCATGGGTATCGCACCGTATTCGCCGGCACGCCGCGTCGTGACCGGCCATGACAGCACCGGCAAGGCGATCGTCCTCATCGACGACAATACGCCCTACACGGCGCGCCGCGACGAGAAGACGCTGCAGCAGCGCATCTGGGTGACCGACAAATTCCCGGTCGCGATGGACGGCGACAAGGATCGCGGCGGTATCGAGGTGCGCATCGCGCCGCCGCCGGGCGGCACCGTCATCCGCTATCTCGACATCCCGCCGGAAGATCCGGAGGCGGTGAAGAAGCTGCCGAACGACCACATGGCGAAGATGATCGGCGAGCAGCATCACATGCCGCCGGGCGTGCGCCCGCCGCGGCATCCCAGCATGCACCGCACCCGCACCATCGATTACGCGATCGTGCTCTCGGGCGAGATCGACATGCTCCTCGACGACGAGGAAGTGCATTTGAAAGCCGGCGACGTGCTGGTCCAGCAGGCGACCAACCATGCCTGGGTCAATCGCGGCAAGGAAGCCTGCCGGATCTGCTTCGTGCTGATCGACGGCGCCGATCCCCTCGTGAAGAAGTGAGCTGAAGCAAGGCAATCATGGCGACGGAACCCGCGCGCAAGGGAGCGAAGATCGAGATCGCCGGCTTGCGCAAAGTCTTCGAGACCCCGCGCGGGAGCGTCGAGGCGATTCAGACGATCGATCTGCAGATCAAGCCCGGCGAATTCTTCTGCATCGTCGGGCCGTCGGGCTGCGGCAAGTCGACCTTGCTGCGCGTCCTCGCCGGCCTCGAGAAGCAGAGCGCCGGCACCATCCTGGTCGACAGCGCCGGCTGGCGGGTCGAGAACGCGATGGTGTTCCAGGACAGCGGCCTCTTTCCCTGGATGTCGGTCGAGGAGAATGTCGGCTTCGGATTGATGACGCGCGGTGTGCCCGCGGCCGAGCGCGCGCCGCGGGTCGAAGGGGCGATGCGCCTCGTCGGCCTCTCGCACTTCCGCAAGCACTTCCCGCATCAGCTCTCGGGCGGCATGCGCCAGCGCGGCGCCATCGCCCGCGCTTTCGTCACCGATCCGGCGGTTCTCTATATGGACGAGCCTTTCGCCGCGCTCGATGCGCAGAACCGCACCATCCTGCAGGAAGAGCTGGTGCGGATCTGGGAGACGACCAGGAAGACCGTCGTCTACATCACCCATTCGATCGACGAGGCGCTGTTCCTCGGCGACCGCATCGCGGTGATGACGGCGCATCCCGGGCGCATCAAGGAGATCGTCGAGGTGCCGTTTCCCCATCCGCGCAATCTGATGGAGCTGTCGGTGACGCCGCTCTTCGGCGAATTGAAGCTCAAGATCTGGCGCGTGCTCGAGGAAGAGGTGAATCGCGCCCGCGCGACCGAGGACGCGGCATGAGCATGACCGAAGCCGCCAAGCAGGTCCGGCAGGAGCGCCTGCTTTATCTGCTATCGCCGATCGGACTGCTGATCGTCTGGCAGCTCGCGATCATGGCGGGGCTGGGCGACCGCCGCTTCGTGCCGGCGCCCACCGATATCGCCGAGCGTTTCTGGCTGCTCTGCGTCTCGGGCGAGCTGCCTTGGGATACGGTGGTGACTCTGTGGCGCATCGTCGCCGGCTTCCTCGTCGGCGCCATTCCGGGCGTCGCGCTCGGCCTCGGCATGGCGATGTGGCGCAGCGTGCGCATCGTCGTCGATCCGCTGATCGCCGCCCTCTTCCCGATCCCGAAGTTGGCGCTGATGCCGCTGATCCTTCTCGCTTTCGGTTTCGGCGAGACCTCGAAGATCGTCGTCGTCGCGACCGGCGCCTTTTTCCCGGTGATCGTCAACGCCTATGCCGGCGCCGCCAATATCGACAAGATCTATATCGACGTCGCGCGCAATTACGGCGCCAGCCCGCGCATCATGTTCAGCCGCGTCATCTTCTACGGCGCGCTGCCGCTGATCTTTGCCGGGCTGCGCGTCGCGCTCGCGATCTCTTTCATCATCGCCACCGCCGCCGAATTCGTCGCCGCCAAGAGCGGCATCGGCTATCTCATCTGGTCGTCCTGGGAGCTCTTGCAGGTCGACGCCATGTTCGTCGGCATCGTCACGATCGGCCTGCTCGGCGTCATCACCTCGACCTTGTTTCTCGAGCTCGAACGCAAAGTCATTCCGTGGAAGGCGCCATGAAACACATTGCTCCCATCGCGATTCTGCTGGCCCTCACGGGCTGCAGCTTCTTCCAGATTTCGGACGAATACGGCAACACCTATGGCGGCTTGACCGATTTCGGCAATCAATACACGTGGCAGCTCGCCACCTGCGAGGCCGATCCCGGCCTCGTCGAGGCGCCTTCCGCCGATCGCAAGCGCTGGATGCAATGCTGCATGTGGCGCCACGGTGTACCGCTCGATGATTCGAATGGCTGCGCCGCGCCGCCCTACTATCGGGGCTGAACACGCCTGAAACTCGGGGGAGGCGCCGATGAAGCGCAGCAATCGCATCCTGACGACGCATACCGGCAGCCTGCCGCGGCCGAAGCCGCTGGCCGAGCTCCTCGTCGCCAAGGATCAGGGCCAGGCCTATGACGCGGCGGCGCTCGCCGCCGCGGCGCGCGCAGCGGTCAACGACGTGGTCAAGCGCCAGGTCGAGGCCGGCATCGACATCGTCGATGACGGCGAGATGTCGAAGCCCGGCTATTCGACCTATATCGCCGATCGCCTGACCGGCTTCTCCGGCCATGCGGCGCGGAAACCGCCGCTCGATACGGCAAAATATCCCGACTTCAATGCCGCGATGGTGCGCATGACCGGGCCGCAGACGTTGCGCCGCTCGACCTGCACCGCGGCCGTCACGCTGCGCGATCGCGCGCCGATGGAAGAGGACATCGCCAATCTGCAAGCGGCGGCCGCGGCGGCGGGGGCGAACGCGGTGTTCATGACCTCGGCCTCGCCGGGCCTCGTCACCGCGTTCCAGCCGAACACTTACTATCCGACGCATCAGGCCTATGTCGAAGCCATCGCCGAAGCGATGCGGCCGGAATACGAGGCGATCGTCGAGGCGGGATTCGCCTTGCAGCTCGATTGCCCCGATCTCGCGATGGCGCATCACACCGGCTTTCAGGATCTGAGCGAGCAAGAGTTCCTGAAACGCGCCGCGCTCCACATCGAGGTGCTGAACCACGCGGTGCGCAACATCCCGGCCGAGCGCATGCGGCTCCATATCTGCTGGGGCAATTACGAAGGGCCGCATGATCACGACATCCCGTTGGCGAAGGTCGCGCCCATTCTCTTGCAAGCGAAGCCGGCGGCACTGGTGATCGAGGCGGCCAATCCGCGCCACGAGCATGAATGGTCGCTCTGGCGCTCGCTGAAGCTGCCGGACGACAAGCTGCTCATTGCCGGCGTGATCGACACCTCGACGAACTATGTCGAGCATCCCGAGCTCGTCGCCGAGCGCCTCGAGCGGCTCGCGGGCGTCGTCGGGCGCGAGCGCGTCATCGCCGGCACCGATTGCGGCTTCGGCACTTTCGCGGGCTACGGCAAGATCGATCCCGCGATCGCCTTCAAGAAGCTCGCCGCCATGGTCGAAGGCGCGGCGATCGCCTCGAAGCGGCTTTGGGGGAAAGCGAAGCCGAAGAAGAAAACCGCGAGCGCGCGCGCCGGCGCGTCGCGGCGCTCGAGAGCGCCCGTGCGCAAGAAAGCCGCCGCCCGGGCGCGAATCTCGGCCAAACGCCGGCGCGGCCGCCGATAAGTGCGTCCTCGGCCGGGGCGATCAGCCGCTTTTGCGCGACCAGTGTTCGGCCAATTCCGTATCGGCACGCGCTCCGGCCTCATCGCCGAGCGCCCGGCGTGCGGCGGCGCGGTGGTAGTATATCGTCGATTGCTGCGGATCGAGCGCGAGCGATTTATCAAGATCTGACATCGCCAGCGCCGCTTGGCCGGTATTCAAAAGAATGAAGCTGCGGTTGTTGAGCGCTTCTTTGTCGTCCGGCTCGATCTCCAGCGCGCGATTGCAGTCCTCGAGCCCGGCCTTCCAATCTCCCGCTAAATATTGAGCCAGACAACGATTCGAAAGAGAGGGTTCGCGTCTCGGATCGAGTTCCAAGGCGCGTTCGAAATCCGCAATCGCGTCATCGTAATTGTGCAGTGCGATTTCGTTCATACCGCGCCCTTCAATTGCCGTGATGCGCCTCGGTGCCAGGGCGACTGCGCGATCGAAGGCGAATTGAGCGCTTTGGTATTGGTGAATGTTGTTGAACGCGACGCCGAGGCCGTTGTAGGCGTCGGGCCGCCAAGGATTGATCGAGAGCATTCGCTGGTAATCGGCGATTGCCTCGTCGAATTGCAATAAGCCCGCATATGCCTTGCCGCGGTCGAACAATAGCCCGAGGTCATTGGGACGAAGTTTCAACGCGTCATTGAGATCGATGAGCGCCCGTGACCATTCTTCACGTCTCAGAAACAGCCGAGCGCGATCGAGCAAAGCCACTTCATATGTTGGATCGATCGCGATCGCCGTGGTGTAATCCGCTAGCGCATTCGTATCGTTGCGTGCATCGTCGTACACGAATCCGCGGATAACGTAGCTCTGCGCCTCGGCTGGGGCGAGCTCCAGCAGCTTCTTCGCGTCGGCGAGGGCTTGGTCGAAGCGCGCAAGGCTGGCGTATGCCAAGGCCCGGTTTTGATAGGCGTGCGCGTAATTCGGATCGAGAGCGATGGCAGTGTCGAAGTCGCGGATCGCGCCCCATTCGTGACGGAATTTAGAAGAGCAGATGCCGCGATTGTTGTAAGGAAAGCTGAAGCGCGGATCGAGCGCGATCGATACGTCGTAAAGCGGCACGGCGAGCTGACATTCGCCGTTTTCGCGGTAGGGGTTCGCGTATTCGTTGACTGCATACGCGGTCGCGCGCAGCTCACTCTCGAATATCGCATAAGGGATATAGCCGAAGAAGCGGCCCGCGAGCGCGAGCAGCACCATCACAAAAATACCGCCAAAACTCGCGGCGATTTTTAAGGAAATCTGTTCCAGCGGGATCATGTGTCGCGGCGACGATCGTTCTGCAGAGCATTTCGTCATCGCACCGGCCGCGTTCACGCCGCCTTAATTTTCTCGCGCAATCGTGGAAAGTGCATCCGCGCGATCATCGCTGCGGGGCCGCGGGATCGTGGGACTGGGGAGAGTGGGGATGCGTAGGATAATTTCGTGGATTGGCATCTTCGCCGTGTTGGCCGTCGTCTGCGGCGGCGCCGGCTTTTTCGTCCTTGCGCGAAACGGCGCCGAACTCGACGTCTCGAGCCGGGCCTACACGCATCAAGCCGTCATCGCGATCGCGAAAGCCTGGAACAAGGACGAGCTCTGGAAACGCGCCTCGCCCGAGTTCAAGAAAACGACGCAGCTCGACGATCTGACCCTGCTGTTCGATGCGGCTAATGCCGCGCTCGGCCCGCTTTATGAATACGAAGGCGGCGAAGGCGAGGCGCTTATGGCGAAAGCGATCGGTTCCGGCACGAATATCACGGCGCACTATATCGCTCACGGCCGCTTCGCCAAGGATGAAGCCGTGTTCGATGTCACGCTGCGCCAAATCGACAATCGCTGGATGATCGACGGCTTCCGTGTGCGATCGGCCTCGCTGATGAAGCGGCTGGCACAGCAGGCCCGCTGAACAGGAAGCCCGCGAGGCCGCCGCGGTGGCTTACTTCGCCAGGCGGTAGTGCGAATCGAGCGACGGCGGGCCGTCGCAGATGACGCGCGTCTGCTCGACCAGCTCGACGAGATGGGCATAGACCGAGCGGCCGGCCGCGGCGATGAGCTTCGGATCGAGCCCGACATAAACCCGCGCGACGATCTGCGGGATCGTTTCGTCGCCTTTCGCGAGCGCCGTCATGATCGCGCGGCCGCGCTCTTCGCGATGCGCGATAAACGCGCGGACGAAGGGCTTCGGCTCCGGGATCGAGGGCCCATGCGTCGGCCAATAGACCGCGTCGTTCCGGAACAAAAGCTTGTTGAGCGAGCGCATATAGGCGGACATGTCGCCGTCGGGCGGCGAGATCACGCTCGTCGACCAGCCCATCACATGATCGCCGGTGAAAAGCGCGCTCTCCTCGTGGAGCGCGAAGCAGAGATGATTGGAGGTGTGGCCCGGCGTTTCGACGGCGCCGATATGCCAGCCGCCGCCTTCGACCACATCGCCGTCGCGCAGCTTCACATCGGGCACGAAGTCGCGATCGCCGCCTTCCTCGGTCTGGCCGCCGACGCGCTCCTCCGGCCGGCCCGAGCCATGCGGGCCGAAGCCATAGGTCTTGGCCCCGGTCGCGGCTTTGATCGCCGCCGCTGCAGGCGAGTGGTCGTTATGCGTGTGGGTGATGAGGATGTGCGTCACGGTTTCGCGGTCGAGCGCTTGCAACAGCGCGTCGATATGATCCTGCTGCTTCGGGCCGGGATCGATCACGGCGACCTTGCCGCTGCCGATGATGTAAGTGCCGGTGCCCTTGAAGGTGAAAGGCGAGGCATTGCGCGCGACGACGCGGCGGATCAGCGGCGTTAGCCGCTCGGCCCGCCCGTATTCGAAGGCGAAGTCGCGGCGGAAAGGGATTTCACCGGCCATGGGCGACGCATTATCCCAGGCGCGCCGCTCTTTTGCCAAGGGCTCCTTGGCTTCAGCCGCAAGGCGCGTTTTTCGATCAAATGCCAGGACAGGAAAGCGAGGCTGCCGGCGAGGAGCGTCGCGAGGATGAAGACCTGCCACCATGCGGCATGGCCATGCATCAGCCAGATCACGATCTGCTCCGACGGCCAGCCGAAGATGTAGAGGCCGTAGGAGAGATCGCCAAAGCGCGTCGCCCGGATGAGCGGCAGCTTCGGGTGGAGCGCGAGGTAGAGTGCAAGATAGCAGCCGAAGAGCGGGAAGAGCAGGATGAACTGACGGAGCGGAATGCTGAGCGCGATTCCGGCAAGGGCAAGCAGCGCCAGCTTGCCATTGAAGATGCGCGTGTCGCGCAGCTTGTAGAGCAGCATGCCGATGGCGAAGCAGCTCAACGTCCAGCCCCAGCCGCCGAGGAAGCCGAGCGCATCGGGGAAGGCGATGCACGCCATGCCGAGCGCCAAGAGCGCGGCGCAGACCGGCCAGCGCAGGAGCCGCAGCACGCCCAAGAGCAGCACCATCAGATACATGTCGAATTCGCAGCCCAACGACCAGAGCGAGCCGTTGATCTCGAGCCCGACGGGATTGTCGACGAACATCACGCCGGGCAGCTCATGGACGCGAATGTCGAAGAAGGAGTTGTAATAGACGTAATTGTAGGGCTCGGGCCGATGCAGATACTCGCTCAGCGGCAGCGTCGTGACGAGCGGCCCGAGCACGAACGCCGTCAGCACCAGGCAGACGAGATAGGCCGGGAAGATGCGCAGCACCCGCTTCAAAAGATAGCGCCACGGCGAGCGGGTCTGCTCGTAGCTTTGCGTGACGAGGAAGCCGCTCACCGCGAAGAACACGAACACGCCGGTCAGGCCCAGCATGCATTGATTGCCGGTGAGCCAGTTGAGCGGGTCGTTCTTCTCCGTCCCCTGCGCGATCAGGAAGGCATGCGACAGGATGACGGCGAGCGCCGCGAGCAGGCGCAGCGCGTCGAAATTGTTCTCCCGCCGATGCTGTGCAATCTCCGGGATCGCCGTTTGGGCCGGCCCAGTCGTTGCGCTAACGTCCGGCGCTCCGCCGCTATCCAATGCGCCCGCCTGTCATCGCTGAACGGTTTGTCCCTCTCCCCAACGGGCGGAGCGGGTTTTTATTCCTATCCCGGCGGCTTCATCGCCACCGAAAACATCACCGTCGGCAGCATCTCGCGGATCGCGGTGCGGAGGCTCGCCTCGTCCGCGCCCTCGGCACAGGCAATGGCGCCGCGCGGATTGCGCTTGAGGATCGTGGCTGTGGCGCGGCCGGCGGCGTTCGAGCCCAACGTCACGAACACCTCGGCCGGATCGACCCGGTTGAGCGCCTTCTTCAGCGCGGCGCGGCCTTTCTCGGTATCGAGGTCGTGCATGGGCAGATCGGCCGATTGCGGCGCCGGATCGGGCGGCACCGCCGCATCGATCGCCTCGACTGGCTGGTGGCGGGCGAAGCGCTGGAAGATCGCGCGGCCTTCCGAGGTGTCGATGCGGAATTGCAGCTCCCAGGTCTCGCCGCGCGCGGCGAGTTCGCTGATCAGCGCGAACAGATCGTCGCAATCGGCGTCGTGGCTGCAGGTGATGAAGGCGAAACGTCCCTCATGCTCGATCACGCGGTCGTCGTTCTCGGCAAAGCCGAGCTCGTCGAGCGCGTTGACCAGCGCGCGCTCGGAAGCGACGAGCAGCGTACTGACATGCAGCCGGGAAGATTCGCGGGCAGGGTCGACAGCATCCATGGCAATCTCACTAAAGCGGTTCGTCCCCCTCGGAGCAAGCGACCCCCTGCGGCCGAGGCGCGCAGGCAAATGTTGCCTTAGCCGGCGAGGCGGAGGCCTTGCGTTTCGTAGGCGCCCGTCGCCGGGTCGCGGATCGTCACAATGAAGGTGTCGCCGTAATCGCGCTGGTTGATATTGAAGCGTCCGCCGGTCGAGGGCAGTGGGGCGATTTGGACATAGAAAACATCGCCCGGCTTGACCGCGACGCTCTTGAATTGATTGGGATAGGGCAGGCTCGGCGCTATCGAGATGGTGTAGAGGCCGGGCGCCACATCGCGGTAGAACACCGCGCCGTTCTGGCTGATGCCGGCCGGCGCGGTGTTCAGATAGACCGTCGGCATGGATTGCGTCGTGTAATAGTCGAGGCCGCGATAGAAGATCAGCCGGGCGGTACCGGGGGCCGGCGGCGGCAGCGGTCCATTGAGGAGGGGGCCAGGCGGCTGCGCGCAGCCCGCCAGCAGCAGAACGAGGCCCGCGAGAAACGCGCGTGTGGCGCGGAAAAGACGGGCTTCGATCGTGATCATGGCAGCTCCTGAACCACGGGCCGCGAAAGGCTCGCTCGCCCCCGCCCGACACATTATAAACCCATTGTCGAGGCGCGGGTTCACCAAGAAGCCCGGGGCCTGGGAAGACAGGTGGGGAGGGTAGGATGCTCGGGCTCATCCAGGATCAGCCGCTGCTGATTTCCTCGCTCATTCAGCACGCCGATCGCCATCACGGCGCGACCGAGATCGTCAGCCGCCCAAGTATTGGACCGGGGGGCGCCGGGCCGCTCCACCGCTACACCATCCGCGACGCCCATCGCCGGGCGCGGAAACTCGCCAAGGCGCTCGCCCGGCTCGGCATCGCTGAGGGTGACCGGGTCGCGACGCTCGCCTGGAACAACCACCGCCATCTCGAATTCTACTACGCCGTCTCCGGCATGGGCGCAGTCTGCCACACCATCAATCCGCGCCTCTTCCACGAGCAGATCGTGTTCATCGTCAATCACGCCGAGGACCAGGCCGTGTTCTTCGACCTCGTCTGCCACGAGGTGGTCGAGAAGCTGAAGCCGCATTGCCCCGGCGTGAAGCATTGGGTCGCGCTCGCCGATTGCGCGGCCATGACTGCGGCGCCTGCCGGCGCGCTCTGCTATG
>DATNGE010000024.1:0-12034 GCA_035606035.1 Allostellaceae bacterium | reverse complement strand
TGGGCGATGCCGCTTTCGTCGCGCGGCCGCATGTCGCCGCCGGCACCAGCAAGGCGGCGCTCGATGCGGCGTGCCTCGTCGATGCGCTCGCCGCGGCGGGCGGCGATATCGATGCGGCGCTAACGCGCTACAACGACGAGCGCTGTTCTTTCGGCCGGGCCATTGTCGCGCATTCGCGCTATCTCGGCGCCTATATCGAGGCGCAGCTGAAGCCGCCGCCAGAGCGCGGCGATGCCGGCATGCGCGATCCGGCGCGCCTCATCACCGATTACGGCGCGCCGCATCTCGTCCATCCGGCGGAGGTCTGAGCCGCATCATCCCGAGGCCAGCGCCAAGAAGCGACGGTAGCGTTCGGTGAGCGCGATGCCATCGCGCCAGCGGATCGCCAGGATGACCGCCGCCGCGATCCAGACCAGGCACGCCTCGCGAAAGAGCACGCTGCCATTACCGAAAAGCTCGGCACGGAGGGGCGAAACGAGATGGAAGAAGATTGCGCCGCTCATCAGTCCAAGGCTGAGGACCGCGCCGATGACTTGCAGCCGGCGGTCGAAGAGCAGAATCGCGGCGAGCAGCTCGGCGCTGCCGGTGCCGATGCGCATCAACTGCTCGTGACTATGGAAGCCGAGCCAGTCGGTCAGGATGGTGAAGAGCCGGACGCTGCCTGCACTGCCGGTGAATTTGAATTGCAGGTACCAAACGAAAATGTAAGCGATCCAGGCGCTCAGCGACCAAACCAGCCATTCGCGGATACGATTCACCACTGCCTCTCTCGGTTGTGCGGGGGCGTTCCACCTTCTTTTCGCCGCACCGCACCGGAGGGTTACAGCATGAGCGGAGAATGATAGCCGCGTGTCGCCGCGGCCACCAGCTTTAGCCGTCAGCGCTTTTTGCGCGCGAGCTCCTCGCGCCGCTCTTTGAGGCGCGTCAGCTCCGCCTCGTATTCCGCGATACGCTGCGAGACACGATCGTCATCCGATGCGCCCGATTGCGCGGCGGCCTGCTCGACCAGCTGGCGGAGGTTGTCGCGCACGATCGCGATGCGGCGGTCGAGCTCCTCGAGGCTCAGCGCTGTGTTGGCCACGGACAGACCCTAGCGCTGCGTCATTTCGTGATCGCGTCGATGCCGGCTTGCGCGGCGGCGATGTCGCCGTCCGAGGTCGGGGCACCCGAGGCGCCGATCGCGCCGACGACATGGCCTTTGATGACGATCGGGATACCGCCGCCGACCGCGGTGACGCCGAGCTGGGTGATCACCGGCCGCGAGAGATTGTCTTCGAAGAGCTTGGTCGGGCGCCGGAAGCCGGCGGCGCTGCGCGCCTTCTTCTGCGCGAGCTCGACGACGGAATTATTCGCGTTGTCCATTTTTTCGAAGAACACGAGCTCGCCGGCCGGATCGACAATGGCGATCCCGGACGGGAAGCCGGTCTGCTTCGCCTTGGCGACGGCGGCATCGGCGGCCTTGCGCGCGAGCGCGAGATCGATCGGCAGGCCATAGGGCGTCGGCGGTGCGGGCGGAGCCGCCTGTTGCTGGGGTGCGGCCGGTTGCGGCGGCGTGCCGCCGCCGGTTTGCTGCGCCGATGCGGAGAACGAAAGCAGCGCGGCCGTGCTCACCAGCGCCGCGGCGAAAAGCGGAATGCGCATGAAATCCTCCCCTAAGATGCGTTTCTTCGCCGCCGAGTTTAGCGATACCCACCGCGGCCTGTCATCACACGCGTGTTATCGCGCCGCTAAGGCTTATATCCGTGCTCGCGGTAGTAGCGCTCGGCGCCGGGATGGAGCGGCGCGCCGAGGCCTTGCCACATCTTCTTGGGATCGATCGGATAGGTGAGGGGGCTGCGCTCGACCGGAATATTGCGAAAGCGCGCCTCCATTTCGGCGCGATGCTCGACCAGCACCGCGGTGATGCGGTACGCGACCTCTTCGTCCATGTCGTCGCGGACGAAGATCGCCCAATGCGAGAAGTCGAGGCAGGGAATATCTTGCGGCGCGCCGAGCCGGCCTTTCGCCAAAGTCGCCGGACGAAGGCCGTACTCTTTCTGCAAAGTCGCGAGCGCATCGCGGGTGAAGGGAATGAAGCGGATTTTCGCCTTCTCGACCCACTCGTACCAGCCGGGCGTCATGATGCCCTCGAAACAGACGGCATCGGCTTCGCCGCGCACCGCTTGCGCGACGCAGCTTTGCGGCCGGTCGCTGCCGAGCCATTTTCCGCCCCATCTCTCGATGTCGCCGGGCGCGATGCCGTGCGCTTCGAGCGCGCGCTCGATGACATAGGTCAGGAGATTGTCCGGATCGCGCACCGCGGTCGCGAGGCGGAGCGGATATTTGCGCTCGACGATATCGGCGAAAGAGGTGATGCCGGTGTCCTCGCGCACCGCGAAGATCAGGCGATCGTCCTGCGGGTAATAGCCGAGCGTGCGCAGAAAGGGATAGGCGCGGCCGGCGAAGAGATGCTTGCCTTCGCGCGCCCATTCGAGCGGCACGTCGAGCGGCGTGGTAATGCCGAGATCGACCTCGCCGCGCGCCACGGCGTCGATATTGTCGCGGAACCCGGTGCCGGTCAGGATCCAGAAACGGGAGCGCGGCGCCGAGCGGAAGCGCATATTGGCGGCGATCATGCCGACGAGGGTGTGGAAATTGGCGACGCCCCAATCGCCGACCATCTTCAGCTCGATCCGCGGCCAAAGCTCGTTCTCGCTCATCGCATCACGCTGTTTCGATGAAAATCTCGTTGTCCTTCACGCTCACCGGATAACGGCGCAGCGTGAGGATGCTCGTGATGCCGGGCGGCTTGCCGGTCTTCAGATCGAAGCGGAAGAAATGCCACGGGCACGTGATGACATCGCCATGGCGCTTGGCTTCGGCAAGCGGGCCCAGCGCATGCGGACAACGCGGCTCGAAAGCGACATAGCCGCTGCCGTCGCTGAGGCGCGTGACCGCGATCTCGCCGACGCCGCTCAGCCGCTTGCAAAATACTGCGCCGTCGCGCAGCTCGTCGGTCTTACAGAGTGCGATCGTCGCCATGCGTTTTCAGCCGGCCGCGCGCGCCGCGCGTTCGTCTTGTGTGTCGGCTTCCGCGTGGAAGCCGTAGATCGGCGGATGGACGGCGCCGCAACGCGGGCAGGCGCGTCGTTGCGGATCCGCGTTGAACTCGCGCACGCGCTGCAAGGCGAAATCGAGGAAGCGCTCATAGCCCCGCTGCACTTCGGCAAAACGCGCCTCGCCGAAGCGCGCCGCGCATTTCGGGCAGACGAACAAGCAGGTCGCTTCGCGCAGCCCGTCGGTCAGGCCGCCGACCACGAGCATGTAGTAGTCGGTCGCGTCGCGCTTGGCGCTCAAAAGCATCGCGTCGACGTCGTTCACGATCCAAAAGCCGAACAAATGCGAGATGTGGTAGGGCGTGCCCGCCGGCACACGGCGCATATGCGCGTTGTCATCGCGTCGGGGAAACGGAAGAACGCCGCGCTCCGTCCATTGGTGCAGCACGTAGGGAGGCTCGCCCGCCTCGCGCCGACCCGACCAGATCGCGTGGTTACCCTTGCGGACCCAGCGGCCTTCGCCTGCGCCGACATCGACATCGAAGGAGAGAGTCGGCTCCGCAGCTACCATTTCAGGCGCGACTCCCGTTCCTCGGGCGTGTCCTGGGTGGCGAGCGCGATATAGCCGAGCGGATTGACGTGGCCGCAGTTCCAGCAGGTGCGCAGTTTGGGATCGGCGTTATAGCCACGGACCGTGGCCCGCTCCCATGTCCAGAATTCCTTGAAGCCGAGCGTGCCGGTGACGAGCTCGCTCATATGGACGAGTTCCGTGCACTCCTCACAGTACCACGCCATGCGGTCGGCCTCGTTTCCCTTCGGATGGCCCTGCATGAGAATGACATATCCAGGGCGATCGGCGGCCGGCGGCACATCGATCGTGATCTCGTCCATGTCGTTGATGTGCCAATAGCCATAGACGTGCTCGGTGTGATGCGGCGTGCCGGCGAGCATGACATGCGCGACGAGCGGCGTGCGCTTCACCTCGACGACGCCCTTGGGACCGATCTCCCAGTGCCGACGGTTCTTGACCGCGATGATCGGGCCGGCGCCCTTCTGCTGCTGCTGCTCGACGCTTTGCGGCGCCTCGGGCAGGATTTGGCGCATGCCGTAGACGCCGTGTCCGACCGGGCGGAAGCCGAGGAATTTCGGCAGCACCTTCTCGTTCAGAAAATCCCAATCATCGACGATCTTGTCGAGCGGCTCGTCGACGTAAACATCGGCATACATCATGACTGAGCTCCTGCGTTGCTACGATGAGCCTGCGCTTCCGATTTCCTACTGTCAATCAGCGGCGGCGCCGCGTCAGGGCAGCGGCACGCCGGTCGCCTTGCTGACGACCTGCCAGTTTTTGGTGTCGGCGTTCCAGCGCGTGACGACGGCGTTGTCGACGCTGAGGCCGCGCTGCGGCACTTTCTCGAAATCATAGACGCCGTTCACGCCGGCATAGCCTTTGAGCCCGGCGATATAGTCGCGGATCTTCTGCGCGCCGGCATCGGGGCCGAGCTTCTTCAGCGCATCGATCAGGATCAGGGCCGGGTCCCAGGCGAGCTCGGACGCGATGTCGGGCTGCGCGCCGGCGTCCTTGAAGGCGGCGTAAAAGGCCTTCTGCTTGTCCGCGACCGCGGCATCCATCGGGAATTTCGGATCGTTGGCGACGACCCATTCGGCTGCCGGGAAATAGAGCTGCTTCGGCAGGAAGGCTTCGTACTGCTTCATCTGCGCGCGGGTCATGTTGCCGTCGGTGGTGGCGGTCGGCACGTCGAGCCCCGCTTGCAGCATGGCGCGGAAGATGGTCGCGATCGGCGCGCCCGTGCTCCAGGCGATGAAAGCCTGCGGATTGGCGGCCTTCACCTGCTCGATCTGCGCCGAGACGTTCACATCCTGTGGATTGAAATGCGCCGTTGTGACGACGGAGACGTCTTTGTTCTCGGGGAGATCGATCACCGATTTGAGGCCGCGCTCGGCATCCTGGCCCGAGGCATCGGTGCTGAACATCAGCGCGATCTTGGTCCAGCCCTTCAGGCGGAAATAGCGGATCACCGCATTGGCGAGATCGAGTGTCGAGACGCGGGAGGTGAAGACGTAGCTTCCCTTCTCGGGATGGATGCCGGGCGAGAAGCAATATTCGACCGGGCCGCTCGCTTGCACCAATGGCCCCATCGCGCTGCACATCGCGACGATCGATGAGCCGAGCAGGACGGAAGGATGCTCCGCCAGCACCTGGTTGGTGAGCTGGACGGCGACTTGCGGGCTCGATTGGTCGTCGTGAAAGACGAAATGGATCTGCTTGCCGCCGATCCCGCCGGCGGCATTCGCGACCTTCTCGGCGAGCTGCAGCGATTGCTGCTCGCCCTGGCCGAGGAAGGAGCCGCCGCCGGTCAGCGGCATGATGACCTGAATGTCGAAACTATCGGCGGCGCGCGCCGGCGGCGCAGCCGCGGCGACCGCGAGGGCGGCGGCGAGGGCGCCGAGCGGGAGCGAACAATTCCGATTGAGCATTCTCACGTTTCACCTGGCGCAATCTTCTCGAGGGCCACCGACTCCGTGACGGCGGGGGCATCGCCGATACCGTCATGAACGAGATTGGTCTTGTAGCGATAGCCCAAGACGGCACAAGCCGCGATGACGATGACATAGGGAGCGGCGATCAGGATCGCGACCTCCTGCAGCGGCAGTCGCGCCGAGAGCAAATAGCCCGCGATGACCGGCCCGATGACGCCGCCAATGCGTCCCATGCCGGTGGCAAAGCCGATCGCGTTGCTGCGGATATTGGTGGGGTAATAGGCGCCGACGAGCCCGTTCAACGAATTGTGTGTCGCCGCGTTGGCCGAGAAGGCGACAATGGCCACGGTCATGATCGCCGCCGCCGGCAGCCCGGGCATGCCGAAAATCACCAAGCCGGCGAAGGTGATGAGACCGACGACGACAGCCGCTTTCATGCTGAAGCGGTCGAGCAGAAACGCCATGACGAATTGCACGAGGGTCGACGCCATCGCGCCATAGGAAAAGGTGAGGGAGGCTTCGACAGGCGACAAGCCCGCACTCTCGTAGAGCACGGTCTGCCAGCCGAGGAAGGTGATGAAGGTGAGCGATTCCGCGAAGAACGCGATCCACAGCATCGTCGTCGCCAAGCCGAGTGGGCCGCGGAACAGCATCGGCAGGGAAAACGGCGCCGATGTCTGCCGCGCCAGCACGAGGTGCGCATCCGCCGGGATCCGCTCATGCGGCATCAGCCGCGCGAGGCGCGCCCGTAGGCGCGGCGATTCCGGATCGGCCAAGGTCTGAAAGCGGATCGATTCCGGCAGCCAGAGCGCGAGAACCCCGGCATAAACCGTGCCGGCAAGTCCGGCGGTCAGAAACACCGACTGCCAGCCATAAGACGGGATCAAGGCGGCGGCGACACCGCCAATGGCGCCCGCGCCGAAGCCGTAGCCGAGCAGCGGAATGACGACGAAGCTCGCACGCAACGCCGCCGGCGCGATATCGATCAGCATCGCGATCGTGTTGGGGATGACGCCGCCGATACCGCAACCTGCGAGGAAGCGAAGCACCGCCAGCGAGGTCGTCGATTCCGCCAGCGGCGTGACGAGCGCCGGAAGGCTGTAGGCGAGGACCCCGAGCACCAGACCCGGGCGGCGGCCGTAACGGTCGCCGACCCAGCCGAGAATGATCGTCCCGGCCAAGATCCCGAGATTGCCGGCGCCGAAGACGAGCCCCATCGCGCTCCGCTCGATATGCCAGTCGCGCAGGATCGCCGGCGCCGCGACGTTGATCGCGTTGAAATCCAGCCCGTCGATGAACATGACGACAAAGGCAAACGCCAGGATTGCGGCGTGCCAGCGCGAGAATTTCTGCTTGGCCAGCAGATCACTAACATCAATGGAGGCCATGGTGTCCGCCTTCCTCCCGAATTCGGCCCTGAAACCTTTGTGCGCTTCCGGTCACCGGAGCCGGCCGATCGCCGCCCTCGACGCCGAAAATCCTTAGGGCCCTAATCATTGTGCAGAGTTCGCGCGGCCTGTCAAGAGATCGCGGCTACATGCGGCTGGACAAGGCGCGGCCAGCGCCCTAATTTAGTTAGAGAGCTAAGCATATCCTGCGGAGGATGGCATGACGCCGGAAGAAAACCAGCTCCTGTGCCGCGTCGAGGGCGCGGCGCCGATGGGCGCGCTGATGCGCCGCCATTGGCTGCCTGCCTGCATGTCGGAGGAGGTCGCCGAGCCCGACGGCGCGCCGGTGCGCACCCGGCTTTTGGGCGAGGACCTCGTCGTGTTCCGCGATACGCAAGGCCGGCTCGGCGTGCTCGGCGAGCATTGCCCGCATCGCCAGGCCTCGCTCGCTTTCGGCCGCAACGAGGAATGCGGGCTGCGCTGCCTCTATCACGGCTGGAAGTTCGATGTGGCGGGCAACGTCCTCGACATGTCGTGCGAGCCCGATAATGGCGCGCGCATGAAAACGCACATCAAGCAAAAGGCCTATCCGGCGCATGAAGGCGGCGGCTTCGTCTGGGTCTATATGGGGCCGCGCGAGACGATGCCGGAATGGCAGCCACCGGCCTGGGCGCCGAGCGCGGCGACGAAGATCAGCATCGTCAAGATGCACACCGCCTGCAATTGGGCGCAACCGCTCGAGGGCGCGATCGATTCCGCGCATTCCTCGAGCCTGCATTCGACCAACATGCCGTCGATGGCCGTCGACGGCGCCAAGGCGACGGGGCAAAGCTGGCCGCGTCCTTCGACCGACAAGGCGCCGCGGATGCAGTTCCAGTTGACCAATTACGGCTTCCGCTATGCCGCGATCCGCAAGCCGATCGTGAATGCGCAGACGCATGATTATGTCCGCATCACGGTGTTCGTCGCGCCCTTCACCGTGCTGATCCCGCCGAACGATCAGTACAAGCTTGCGCAGATGCTGATCCCGATCGACGATCACAACACGATGTTCTACTGGGTCGCCTGGCACGAGACGAAGGGCATCGACCAGGAGAGCTGGCGAGAATTCTGCGCCGCGCAACTCGGCATCGATCTCGATGCGGATTATCGCAAATTCGCCAATCTCGGAAATCGGTTCAAGCAGGATCGCCAGGCGATGAAGCTCGGCGATTTCACCGGCATCAAAGGCATCCCGGCGCAGGACATGGCGATGTGGGAATCGATGGGGCCGATCGCCGATCGCTCCAACGATTATCTCGGCGCGAGCGATGTCGCGGTCTCGCAATTCCGCCGCCAGATGGTCGCGGCGGCCAAACGCATGGCGGAAGGCGGGCCGGCGCTTGGGACGACCGAGCCGCGCATGCCGCAGGTGAAGCTGTCGTCTTTCGAAGGCATCGTGCCCAAGACAAGCGATTGGCGCCTGCTCGGCGTCGCAGAGGAAGAGCGCGCGCTCGCCGAGCAGACGGCGGTTCCGGCGCAATAGCGATGAGCGCCCATCGCCCGAGCGCGAAGCGCGGCGGCACCGGCGATGCGCGCCGCTCGCCCTATCCGCCGCAGGACAGCGTCGGGCATCAGGTACGCTGGGCGCATCGCGCGCTGCAGCGCGAGCTCGAAGAGCGCTTGCGGCCCTTCGGCATCAGCAGCGGCATGTGGCATTTCCTGCGCGCGCTCTGGGAAGAGGACGGGCTTTCCCAGCGCGAGCTCAGCGAGCGCGTCGGCACGTCGGAGCCGACGACCGTCAGCGCGCTTCACGCGATGGAAAAGCGCGGCCTCGCCTTGCGCGTGCCGAACAGCGAGGATCGGCGTAAGTCGAACATTTTCCTGACGCGGCCGGCGAAGGAGCTGCGCGAGATGCTGCTGCGCGAGGCGCGCGAGGTGAACCGCACCGCGACTGCCGGCATCGCGGCGGATGAGATCGAGCGCCTTAAGACGACGATCGGCAAGATCCGGAAGAATCTCGCCGCAGCGAGCGAGGCGCGGCGCGCGGCCGAGCCGCGGCTGGCCAAGAAGGCGTAGGCAATGGCGAAAGCTGACCGGAAGCTGCGCCTCGGCATCATTGGTCTCGGCCGTGCGTTCGGCTTGATGCGCCCCGGCTTCATGGCGTCGGCCGAGATCGCTCTCGCGGCGGCCGCCGATCCGCGGCCCGAGGCGCGGGCGCGTTTCGTCGAGGAATTCGGCGGCACGGCCTATGCGAGCGCCGACGAAATGCTGCGCGCCGGGGAGATCGACGCCGTCTATATCGCGAGTCCGCATCAATTCCACGCTGCGCAGGCGATCGCCGCCGCGCAAGCCGGCAAGCACGTGCTGGTCGAAAAGCCGATGGCGCTGACGGTGCCAGAGGCCGAGGCGATGGCCGCCGCGGCGCGTTCGGCAAAGGTGAAACTGCTGGTCGGCCACACGCACAGTTTCGATGCGCCGATCGCCGCGGCGCGGGCGATCATCGAGCGTGGCGAATTCGGCGCGGTACGGCTGATCACGGCGTTCAACTTCACCGATTTCCTCTATCGCCCGCGGCGCGCCGAAGAGCTCGATACGGCGCGCGGCGGCGGAGTGATCTTCAATCAGGCGCTGCATCAAATCGATGTCGTGCGGCTCTTGGCGGGCGGCCTCGTCGAGACCGTGACCGCGCAGACCGGGAACTGGGATGCCGCGCGTCCGACCGAAGGCGCCTATAGCGCGTGGCTGCGCTTTCCCGGTGAGGTCGCCGCGAGCATCACCTATAGCGGCTATGCCCATTACGATTCCGATGCGCTGCTCGGCTGGATCGACGAAGGCGGCAAGCGAAAAGACCCGGGCAGCTTCGCGCGCATCCTCGGCGCGTTGCCGCCCGGCCTCGGCCGCGCGGAGGAAGAAGAGCTCCGCCGCCGGCGCGGCTATGGCGTCGCGGCGGAGCCCGCGGTGCCGCCCGATGCCGAGCGCTGGCACGAGCAGTTCGGCTTCATCGTCGTCAGCTGCGAGCGCGCTGATCTCCGGCCCGTGCCGCAAGGCGTGATCGTCGACAGCCACGGCGAGCGCGGCTTGCGGCCGCTCGCGCCACCGCGCGCGCCACGGCTCGAGGTCATCGCGGAACTTTGCGACGCGGTGCGGAATGACCGCGTGCCCTTGCATTCGGGCGAATGGGGGCTCGCAACGCTCGAAGCCGCGCTCGCGATCCTGCAATCGTCGCGCGAGCGGCGCGCGATCTCGCTCCAGCGGCAGATCGCGCCGGTGGCGCGCTCCCGCGCTTAGCGCGCGCCGGCGAGCAGCGAATTGCCGATCTCCATCACCACCGAGGACATCGGCTTGTTCGGCTGGCGCTGGCAGGCATCGGCGATGCGATCCATCAAGCCCTCGCTCGTCACATCGCGAAGGATGTCCTTGCCGCTGTGCTGCGCGATGCCCGAGAGATAGCCGAGCGCCCAGCCGCCGAGATCGAGCAGCGCCAAACGGTCGTCATTGTTGAATGCATTGGTGAAGGCGGTGCAGGTATCGTCGCTCGGGATGAGGATCCGGATGCCCTTCTGCGCCTGGCCCGGCGGTGCCATGGCAAGAAGGGCAAGAGCGAGGAGCCAGGGCTGAAACATCTTCACGGAACTATTCCAATGGCCGCATCGGCTTGGTGGTGAGGAAAAGGATCGCCTCGGCAGCGAAAAACAGCACGAGGAGAGCGACGCCGCCCGACCAGCCGGCGAGCTCGTTGCCAAAGCGCGCGCCGACATAGAGCAGCATCGCCATGCCGAGCATCATGCTCGGCGCGCCGGCGGCGCGATGCAGCGGGCCCTGATGGTAGCCGATCCAGAAGGCGAAGCGCCCGACGATCCAGACCAACGTCGTCGCGGCCACGGCGCGCATCGCGGCGCCGCTGTCGCAATAATAAGCGAGGCCGAAAAGACCCGGCAGGAAGACGAGAAGCTGCTCGAGCGTGTTCTGCAGGTAGCGGAGGTTGACCGTCATGCGACGCGTCTGGTAGCCGGCGAGCGGATCGATCGCGGGCGAGCGCAAGCGCTCATGGGCGATCGCTTCAATGCCGAGCACGAAGCAAAACAGCACGGCGACGCAGCCGCATTTCAGCGCGAAAACCAAGCGCGGCAGAGGCTCTTCCATGCCGGCGAGCGGCGGCAAGAGGAAATAGGTCGCGAGCCACAGCGATGTCGCGACCGCGAAAGCGATCGCGATCTCGCGCAGGATGGCCGCCTGCGGCTTCATCGATGCGACCGGTTCATGGCTTCGCGGTCGCTTCTTTCGGCAGCTTCAGCCCGCGTTCGCTGTAGTAGCGCGCGGCGCCTGGATGGAGCGGCATCGCGACGCCTTGCAGCGCGTTCTCGAGGCGGATCGCCTTGCCGGCAGGATGGCCGTTATCCAAGAGGCGGCGCGTCGAATCCTGCCACAGAGCCTTGGTGATGCCGTAGACGAGATCGTCGGACAGAGCCGCGCTGGCGATGAAAAGCGCCGGCACGGCGAGGGTCGGCGTCTCAGTGTCGATGCCGGGATAGGTCGCGCCGGGAATGATCGTGCCCTCGATAAAGGGATAAGCGCGCAGCAGCGTATCGCGCGGCTTGCCGCTGATCGGCACCAGCCGCACGCGCGCCATCGAGGCGGCATCGACGATCGCCGATACCGGCGCGCCGGCGATCATGAAAAACGCATCGAGCTTACTGCTCTCGAGCAATGCGGTCGCATCCGCGAGGCGCAGATATTCCGCCTTCACCTGGCATTCCTGCAGCGCCTCCGCGTGCAGGACGAGGCGCGCTTCGGCCAGCGTGCCCGAGCCGGCCTCGCCGAGCGAGATGCGCTTGCCTTTGAGATCGGCGATGCTGCGAATCCCGCCGCCCGTGCGCGCGACGATATGAACGGCTTCGGGATAGAGCGCGGCGATGACGCGCAGATTGCGGATCGGCCCGGTCTTCGCAAGCAGAGCGACGCCGTTCTGCGGCGGCGCCGGCGCCTTGCGGCAGGCTTTGCTCGGCGCGAATACCGGTGCATCGCCGCGATAGGCCCAGGTCGCGACATCGGCCTGCGCGAAAGCGGCTTCGATCTGGCCCTGGCCGACAGCCAGCACATTGGCGATTGAGCCCTCGGTCGCCTGCG
>DATNGE010000023.1:0-19314 GCA_035606035.1 Allostellaceae bacterium | reverse complement strand
GCAGCTCATCGACGAGGCCGGCTGTCGCGGCATCCGCCGCGGCGGCGCGATGGTGTCGGACAAGCACGCGAATTTCCTCATCAACACTGGCGACGCAACCGCCGCGGATATCGAGGGCCTGGGCGAGGAAGTGCGCGCTCGCGTCCTCGCCAAGAGCGGGATCACTCTCGAATGGGAGATCAAGCGGGTCGGCCTGCCGGGAGGCGCCGCATGAGCAAACGCGCCGCCGTGCTGATGGGTGGATGGTCCGCCGAGCGCGAAGTCTCGCTCGTGAGCGGGCGCGAATGCGCCAATGCGCTCCAAGAACTGGGCTACGAGGTGAACCGGGTCGACGTGACGCGCGATCTCGGCGCGCTGGTGAAAGCGCTCGATCCCAAGCCCGACGTGGTCTTCAACGCGCTCCATGGCCGCGGCGGCGAGGACGGCACGGTCCAAGGTGTGCTCGAGACCTTGCAGGTGCCGTACACCCATTCTGGCGTGGTCGCGTCGGCGATCTCGATGCACAAGCCCCTGGCGAAATGCGTTTTCGCCGCTGCCGGCCTGCCGCTCGCCGAGAGCAAGGTCGTGACGCGGGCCGCGCTCCTCGAAAAAGACCCGCTGCCCCGGCCCTTTGTCGTCAAGCCGCTGAACGAAGGATCGAGCGTCGGTGTCCATATCGTGCGCGAGGGCGACAACGCCTGGCGCGTCGAGATCGCGCGCTGGGACCACGGCGCGGAAATCATGGTCGAGCGCTATGTGCCCGGCCGCGAGATCACCGTTGCGGTCATGGGAAACCGCGCGCTCGGCGCTTTAGAGATCCGCCCGATCGCCAACGCGATGTACGATTACAAATCGAAATATGCGCCCGGCGGCTCGGAGCACATCATGCCCGCGCCGGTGCATCGCAAGGCTTATGAAGCCGCGCTCGATATCGGACAACGCGCGCATCGCGCACTCGGCTGCCGCGGCGTCAGTCGCGCCGATCTGCGCTATGACGACACGGCAGGCGAGCCCGGCCGCATGGTGCTGCTCGAGATCAACACCCAGCCGGGCATGACACCGACCTCACTCGTGCCCGACATCGCCAAATACAACGGCATTAGCTTCGTCGAGCTGGTGCGCTGGATGGTGGAGAACGCCGCATGCGATTCCTGAACCGCAGCGACGATCCGCCACCTGTGCGCATCCGCCGCCGCCGTCAGCAGCAACGCCGCGTGCTGTTAGCTTCCGCATCGGCCGTCGTTCTCGCCGGCAGCGCGTCCTGCGCCTGGTATATCGGGCGGGAGGGGGGGCTCGCGACCTATACGCAGCAGGCACAAACGCGCATCGCCGCGGCCGGAGCCGATCTCCATCTCACCGTTGAGAGCGTGCAGGTCGAAGGCCGTCAGCGGGCCGATAGGCAGGCGATCCTCGCGGCGCTCGGCGTGTCGCGCGGCACGCCGATCCTCTCCGTCGACCTCGATGCGGCCAAGGCACGGCTCGAGACCGTGCCGTGGGTCCGCAATGCCGCGATCGAGCGGCTGTTGCCGGACACGCTTTATGTCCGCCTTACCGAGCGCGCGCCGCTCGCGCTTTGGCAACATGGCGGCAAATTCGATCTCGTCGATCAGGACGGCAACATCATCGCCGACGCCAATATCGGCGATTATCCCTTCCTGCCGCAGGTCGTGGGCAGCGGCGCGCCGATCGCAACGCCGGATCTGCTGAAGGTGCTGACCGGCGAGCCAGCGCTGCAGGCGCATGTCACGGCCTCGGTGCGCGTCGGAGGACGACGTTGGGACGTCCATCTCGACAACGGCGTCATCGTTTCGCTGCCCGAAAACAACGCCGCGCGTGCCTGGCATCGCCTCGCCGCGCTCGATCGCAGCGACAAGCTTCTCGAGCGCGATGTGCGAGTCGTCGATATGCGACTGCCCGACCGCGTCGTGCTGCGCGTTCCGCCCGATATCGCGAAATCGATCATCAAGAAAGGCAAGCCCGCGCAAGCGAGTCCGAACACATGACCAAGATGAATATTCGCCCGCGCGGCGGGCTGCTTGCTGCCGTCGATATCGGCACGACGAAGATTTCGTGCTTCATCGCCAAGCTCGAGGATGGCGAGCCGCGCGTTGTCGGTATCGGCCACCAAGTCTCGAAAGGCGTCCGCAACGGGGTCATCGTCGATATCGAAGCGGCAAGCCGCTCGATCCTCAATTGCGTTCACGCCGCCGAGGAGATGGCCGGCGCGACGATCGGTGAGGCGGTGATCAACATCTCGGGCGGCTTTGCCGGCTCGCGTCTCGTCAAATCGGAACTCGCGCTCAACGGCCGCGAGGTCAGCGAAATGCTGATGCAGCGCGTGCTCGATCAGGGACATCGCATCAAAGACATGCCTGACCGCACCGTGATCCACTCGATCCCGGTCGGCTTCTCGATCGATGGCGGGCGCAGCCTGCGCGACCCGCGCGGGCTTTTCGGCCAGAAGCTCACCGTCAACATGAACATCGTCACGGCGCAATTCGCCGCGGTGCGCAATCTTTCCAACTGCGTCGGACGCTGCCATCTCGAGACCGCGGCTGTCGTCGTCAGCCCTTATGCGTCGGGCCTCTCCTGCCTTGTCGAAGATGAAAGCGAGCTCGGCGTCACCGTCATCGATATGGGCGGCGGCACGACAACGATCGGCGTCTTTTTCGACGGCAATCTCGTCTACGCCGATGGCGTGCCTGTCGGCGGCACGCACGTCACCAACGACATCGCGCGCGGCCTGTCAACCCCGATCGCGCATGCCGAGCGCATGAAGACGCTCTACGGCAATGCCATCGCTTCCGCGAGCGACGAGCGCGAGACCATCACCGTGCCCCTCATCGGCGAAGAGGATGAAGGTCACGCCAATCACGTGCCGAAATCGCTGCTCGTCGGCATCATCGCGCCGCGCCTCGAAGAGACGTTCGAACTGGTGCGCGAGCGCCTAGAAGCGTCGGGCTTCGACAAAATCGCCGGCCGCCGTGTCGTTCTGACCGGCGGCGCTTCGCAACTGCCTGGCATCCGCGAACTGGCCGGGCTCATTCTCGACAAACAGGTTCGCATCGGCCGGCCTTCGCGCCTCGAAGGCCTTGCCGAAGCCACGCAGGGACCGGCCTTCGCGACGACGGCCGGTCTCATTCATTTCGCTTTGTCCGAACGCGCCGAAATCCCGCGGCGGGGCCGCGCGCTGACGGAGGAATCGAACGGCCTATTCGGCCGCTTGGGCAACTGGGTTCGTGAGTACCTTTGAAAACTATCAACAGCCGTCTCGCGCCGTGAGAGACGGTCAACGCTACGGAGCATCCCCGGAGGATAAGCAATGACACTGAATCTTACGCTTCCCGAAGAAGAAAAAGAGCTGGCGCCACGGATCACCGTCATCGGCGTCGGCGGCGCCGGCGGCAACGCAGTCAACAACATGATCCGCGCGAATCTCGCGGGCGTCGAATTCGCCATCTGCAACACCGATGCGCAGGCGATGAAGCAGAATCTCTGCGATCGCCGCATCCAGATGGGTATCGGCGTCACCCGCGGCCTCGGCGCCGGCTCGCGTCCCGAGGTCGGGCGCGCCGCTGCCGAAGAGGCACTCGAGGAGATCATGATCGCGCTCGAGGGCTCGAACATGGCCTTCATCACCGCCGGCATGGGCGGCGGCACTGGCACTGGCGCGGCGCCGGTGATTGCGCGCGCCGCGCGCGAGAGCGGCATCCTGACGATCGGCGTCGTCACCAAGCCGTTCCAGTTCGAGGGCACGCACCGCATGCGGCTCGCCGAAGCCGGCATCCAGGAGCTGCAGAAATACGTCGACACCCTGATCATCATTCCGAACCAGAACCTGTTTCGGGTCGCGAATGAACGCACGACATTCGCCGACGCCTTCAAGATGGCGGATGACGTGCTGCATTCCGGTGTCGCGGGCGTTACCGATCTGATGGTGAAGCCCGGCCTCATCAATCTCGACTTCGCCGATATTCGCGCGGTGATGAGCGAGATGGGCAAGGCGATGATGGGTACCGGCGAGGCCGAAGGCGATCGCCGCGCCATCGATGCCGCCGAGGCCGCGATCTCGAACCCGCTGCTCGAAGACGTATCGATGAAGGGCGCACGCGGCGTGCTCATCAACATCACCGGCGGTCTCGACATGACGCTGTTCGAGGTCGACGAGGCGGCGAACCGCATCCGCGAGGAAGTCGATCCCGAGGCAAATATCATCTTCGGCTCGACCTTCGATGAAGCGCTCGAAGGGCGGATGCGCATCTCGGTTGTCGCGACCGGCATCGAGGCGGACAAAGCGGTGCAGCCGCGGCCGTTGATCTCGCTGGTCAGCGACCGCAGCAAGGGCGACGCGGCGCGCGCGACGCTCGCGCCCTCCACTCCCTCGCCCGCCCCGGCGGCGGAATTGAAGCCTTTGGAGCAGCGCGTCCCCGAGATGCGGCAAGTCGAGCCCCGGCCGATGGCTGCCGACCGCATCGAAATGAAGGTCGAGCCCGTCGCCGCGGCGCTGCCGCAGGCGCAATCGATCGAGGCCCAGGCGGTGCGGAACACGCCCTTCATGCCGCCAAAGCCGATCGAAGCTGCGGCGAAACCAGTCCTCGCCGAGCCGGTGATGATCGCGACGCAGATCGAGGCCATGCGTCCCGCCGCGAAGCCGGCGAGCCGGGGGCCGAGCCTCTTCGAGCGTGTGACCAAGGCCAGTCGTCTTCTCCATCGCGAGGAGCCGGCGATCACCCGGGTGGCGCCGGTCGTCCACACTGCGCCCGCTCCGGCACCAGCACCAACGGGCGTGCCTGTTGCCCCTGCGCCCATCGTCGCACCGGCGATAGCGGCTCAACCGAAGCTTGGGGCGCTCGATCCGGCGGAGCGTCCTGGGAACAAAGAGGAAGACCTGCTCGACATCCCGGCGTTCCTGCGCCGCCAGGCTAACTAGGCGCGAATCGTGTCGTCGCGGCCGGGGTTTCGCTGCCGAAACCCCGGCTGCGGGCGACGCGACTCGGTGGCCACAAGGCCCTGAAATTACTCAGGAAACTCCGTCACAATTGGTAACAAAGAGTGATTTGTAGGGGTCCGCATCCGTTGGTAACCCTAAGTCCGGCATTGCAGTGCAGCACGGGGGTTCATGGTGGAATTTCGGGGATCGGTCGCACATCAAAAGACCTTAAAGGCCGCGATCCAGTGCCGTGGAGTCGGACTCCATACCGGTACCCGTGTGAACCTCGTGCTGCATCCTGCTGCGCCTGGCAACGGCATCGTCTTCCGCCGCCGGGATCTCGGCGGTATCGAGATCGCCGCGCATTGGCGCAACATCGTCAGCTCCGCCCTCTGCACCACGATCGGTAACGATGCCGGTGTGAAGATTGCCACCATCGAGCATTTGATGGCGGCCTTTGCCGGTCTCGAGATTGACAATGCCATCGTCGAGCTCGATGGACCCGAAGTGCCCGTGATGGACGGCAGCGCCGCACCTTTTGTGTTCCTGATCGAGTGCGCCGGTATCGTCGAGCAGGTTGCGCCGCGCCGCGGTATCAAGGTGCTGAAGCCGGTACGCGTCGGCAGTAATGGCAATTCGGCGAGCCTCGTGCCCGCGGACAGCTGCCGACTCAGCTTCGCGATCGATTTCGCCTCGGGCGCGATCCGCCAGCAGGAATTAAGCTACGACCTCGGTGCCGAGAACTTCAAGCACGAGATCAGCCGCGCCCGCACCTTCGGCTTCCTGGACGAAGTCGAGCGCATGCGCCAGGCGGGGCTTGCCCGCGGCGGCTCCTTGGAGAACGCCGTCGTCATCAGCGGCGACCAAGTCTTGAACAAGGAAGGCCTGCGCTACGACGACGAGTTCGTGCGCCATAAAGTGCTCGACGCGCTTGGCGACCTTTACCTCGCCGGCGGCGCGATCCTGGGCCATTTCCACGGCGTCCGCTCGGGCCATGCGCTCAACCATCAGCTCGTCGAGACGCTCTTCGCCGATCCCTCGGCCTGGCGGCCGGTCACCCTCGCGGCGGCCGATATTGCCAAGGACTGGGACGAAGAGCCGCAGCGCGCCCGAGCCTAACCGCAAGGAGCTTTCGGCCGCCGGCTATCGGCGGTAGACTGCGTCGCCCCGGATATCGGGAGCAGGATGTTTGCGCCGATGAAGGCCTCTGGCTATCGCGCATGGTCAATCTGGGCTCGGGAATTCGCATGATGCCGTCAAATCGCCGTTTCATCGCTCTGTTGGGCGTGGTCATGGGCGCGCTCGCGCTCGCCGGTTGCGCGTCCAAGACCGATACCTATGTCGAGCGCCCCGTTGAGACCATCTACAACAACGCGATGGATCAGCTCCTGGCCGGGAAATACAAGGACGCCGCCAAGAGCTTCGACGAAGTCGAGCAACAGCATCCCTATTCGGTCTGGGCCACGAAGGCGCAGATCATGAACGCCTACGCGCTCTATGAGAACCGCGATTACGATGCCTCGATCGTCTCGGCCGATCGCTTCATCCAGCTGCATCCCGGCCATCGCGATGTCGCCTACGCCTATTATCTTAAGGCGCTGGACTATTACATCCAGATCACCGATGTAGAGCGCGATCAAAAGGTGACCCAGCAGGCCTACGACGCGCTGGCCGAGGTCGCGCGCCGCTTCCCCGACACGTCCTATGCGCGGGACGCCAAATTCAAGATGGATCTCTGCCGCGATCACCTCGCCGGCAAAGAAATGCAGATCGGCCGCTGGTACGAGGGCCAACGGCAATATCTCGCCGCGATCAACCGCTTCCAGACGGTCGTCAACGACTACCAGACGACCACCCATATCCCAGAGGCGCTCGAGCGACTCGTCGAATGCTATTACGCCCTCGGCCTGAACGAGGAGGCGAAACGCACGGCTGCGGTTCTCGGCTACAACTATCCGAACAGCAAGTGGTACGAAGCGACCTATGCGCTCGTGACCACCGGCTCGGAGACGCCGAAAGAAGAGCGCGGCTGGTTCGCGCGAGTCGTCGATCCCTTCGGACTCTTCTGATCAGCCTCGCGGCGCAAGGGCCGCACAACTACCCGAATTTTCACCGCGCCGCTATCATCCGGCACGATGTTGCTGGGCCTTTCCATCCGCGATGTGGTGCTGATCGATAAGCTCGATCTTGCCTTTCGGCCCGGCCTCTGCGTGCTGACGGGCGAGACCGGTGCCGGGAAATCCATCCTCCTCGACGCGCTCGGCCTGGCCCTCGGCATGCGCGCCGAAGCGAGCCTCGTCCGCCCCGGGGCCGTCCAAGCCATGGTCACCGCGGAATTCGACCTCGCCGCCGATCATCCGGCGCGCCGGCTTCTCGAAGACGCCGGCATCGCGGCTGAGAACGACATCCTGGTGCTGCGCCGTGTCGTCGGCACCGACGGGCGCAGCCGCGCTTTCATCGACGACCAGCCGGCAAGCATCGGCCTCTTGCGCCAGCTCGGCGAGATGGAGGTCGAGATCGAAGGACAATTCGCGCAAACCGGATTGCTCGATCCGGCGACACATCGTGACACGCTCGACGCTTTCGGCGTGGCGCCCCCGCAACGCGAGCAGCTCGCGATCTCATGGGCGGCGTGGAAGCAGCTTGCGCGCGAGCGCCAAGCCGCCGAGTCCGATTTTGCCAAGGCGCGTGCCGATGAGGAGTTCCTGAGGCATGCGATGGCGGAGATATCCGCGATCGAGCCGCGTGCAGGCGAGGATGCGCAGCTCGCCGAGGAACGCGCGCTCCTGGTCAATCGCGAGCGCGTACTCGAAAATCTTGCGGCGGCTCTATCCGGCCTCGTCGGCGAGAGCGGCGCCGAACGCGCTCTCTCCGGTGCCGCGCGCGCGCTCGAGCGCGCCAAGGGCAAATCCGGCGGACGGCTCGAGGCTGCAGCTGCTGCGCTGGAGCGCGCCATCGTCGAGACGCGGGAAGCGATCGCCGAGCTCGAAGCCGCGGCACGCGCCTTCCAGGGCCCGTCGAGCCTCGAAGAAATCGAAGAGCGGCTCTTCGCGCTGCGGGCCCTCGCCCGCAAGCACAATGTCACGGTCGAGGATCTGCCGAAGCTGCAGGTCGATTTTGCGACAAAGCTTGCCGCGCTGGATGATGGTGGGGCGGCGATCGCGACGCTCACGCGGCGCGAAGCCGAAGCACGCCAAACCTATCTCGCTGCCGCCGATGCCGTCACCAGGGCGCGTGCAGCCGCCGCCAAGAAGCTCGATACCGCCGTGATGAAGGAATTGCCGCCGCTGAAGCTCGAGAAGGCGCGCTTTCACACCGCGCTGACCACCCTCGGCGAGGACGAATGGAACGAGCATGGCCGCGAACGTGTAGCTTTCGAGGTCGCGACGATTGCCGGCGCGGCACCTGGACCGCTCAACAAGATCGCATCCGGCGGCGAGCTCGCGCGTTTCATGTTGGCGCTCAAGGTCGTGCTGGCGAAGACCTCGCGGGTCGCGACACTGGTATTTGACGAGGTCGATAGTGGCGTCGGCGGTGCGACCGCCGCCGCAGTCGGCGAGCGGCTGGCGCGGCTCGCCGAGGAGCGTCAGGTATTGGTCGTAACCCATTCGCCGCAGGTCGCTGCGCGCGCGGCGCATCATTGGCGGGTTGCGCGCAGCGACGGCAAGAAGGCGAGCGCGACCAAGGTCGAGGCGCTGAGCGAAAGCGATCGCCGCGAAGAGATCGCGCGCATGCTCTCCGGCGCCGCGATCACCGCCGAGGCGCGCGCCGCCGCAGCGAGCCTACTCGCCGGAGCGAGGGCATGAATCCGGCGCGCTCGAAGCCAAAAAAGGATGCGGCCAAGCCGGTCCATGATTTGAGCGCTTCCGAGGCGAAGACCGAGCTCAAAACGCTCGCCGCCGAGATCGCGCATCACGACGAGCTCTATCATCAGAAGGACGCGCCGGAGATTTCCGACGCCGAGTACGACGCGCTTCGCGCGCGCAACAAGGCAATCGAGACCCGCTTTCCTGATCTCGTCCGAACCGACAGCCCTTCCAAACGCGTCGGCGCGGCGCCCGCGACCGGCTTCGCCAAGGTGCGGCATCCGCATGCGATGTTGTCGCTCGATAACGCCTTCAGCGACGGGGATGTGCGCGATTTTTTCAAGGGCATCCGCAACTTCTTCCGCGCGCCGCAGGACATCGCTCGGGTCGAGGAAGACAAAATCCCGGTGATGGCGGAGCCGAAGATCGACGGGCTCTCCTGCTCGATCCGCTACGAGAAAGGCGTACTGGTGCTGGCGGCGACGCGCGGCGACGGCGTCACCGGCGAAGACGTCACCGCCAATGTGAAGACTCTCGGCAGTGTGCCGAAGCAATTGAAGGGCCGTGGCTGGCCCGACGTCATCGAGGTCCGCGGCGAGATCTATATGGACCGGCAGGGCTTCTTCGCGCTCAACGCGGAGCGCGAGAAGGAAGGTGAGCCGGTCTTCGCCAACCCGCGCAACGCCGCGGCCGGCAGCCTGCGCCAGCTCGATTCATCGATCACGGCGAAGCGCCCGCTCGCTTTCTTCGCCTATGCTTGGGGCGAGCAGAGCGCGGCTTTCGCCAAGACGCATGGCGAGGCGCTGAAGCATTTCGCGGCCTGGGGCTTCACCGTCAATCCGCTGTCGAAGCTCTGCCTCGGCATCGACGAGCTCCTGGCGTTTCATCGCAGCATCGGCGAGAAACGCGCCTCGTTGCCCTACGACATCGACGGCGTCGTCTATAAGGTGAACGATCTCGACCTCGAAGAGCGTTTGGGCTTCGTCTCGCGGGCGCCGCGCTGGGCGATCGCGCATAAATTCCCGGCGCAACAGGCGCAAACGCTGCTCAAGAAGATCGGCATCCAGGTCGGCCGGCGCGGCACGCTGACGCCGGTTGCCGAGCTCGAGCCGATCACGGTCGGCGGCGTCGTCGTCAGCCGCGCCACCTTGCATAACGAGGATGAGATCAAGCGCAAGGACATTCGCGAAGGCGACACGGTCATCATCCAGCGCGCCGGCGACGTCATCCCACAAGTTGTCGGCGTTGTTGCGGCGCGGCGGCCGAGGGAATCGAAGGCCTTCAAATTCCCGCATGTCTGTCCGGAATGCGGCAGCAAAGCGGTGCGCGAGGAAGGCGAGGCTGCGTGGCGCTGCAGTGGCGGGCTCATCTGCCCTGCGCAAGCCGTCGAGCGCCTCAAGCATTTTGTTTCTCGTAACGCCTTCGATATCGAAGGCTTAGGGGAAAAGCACATCGTCGATTTCTGGAACGACCATTTGATCAAAGGGCCGGCCGATATCTTCCGGCTCGATGAAAAGAAGATCGTCGCGCGCGAAGGCTGGGGCGAGGTCAGCGCCAAGAAGCTGATCGACGCCATCGATGCGCGCCGGGATATTTCTTTCGATCGCTTCATCAATGCGCTCGGCATTCCGCAAGTCGGCGAAGCGACGGCAAAGCTCTTGGCGCGGCACTATCGCAGCCTCGTTCGGTGGCGCCAAGCGATGGAGGAAGCCGCCGATACCGACAGCGATGCCTGGCGCGAGCTCAACGACGTTCATGGGATCGGCGAGGATATGGCTGCGGATATCGTCGGCTTCTTCGCCGAAAAGCATAACCGCACGATCCTCGATGAGCTGGCGAAAGAGCTGCGGGTCGAGGATTACGCGGTCGCAGCCCCAGTCGGCAATTCGCCCTTCAGTGGCAAGACCATCGTTTTCACCGGCACGATGACGGAGATGTCGCGTTCCGAAGCCAAGGCTCGGGCTGAAGCGCTGGGCGCCCATGTCAGCGGCTCGGTATCGGTCAAGACGGACTATCTCGTCGTCGGCGCCGATGCCGGCTCAAAAGCGCGCAAAGCCGCCGAGCTCGGCGTCAAAACACTGACGGAAGACGAGTGGTTGAAACTGGCGCGGCAGGGATAGAACACCCCAGCGCTTTGCCCGATTACCCACACTTATGAGGCGGTTCGCGGTACTGTGAACCCTCATTGCTTGAAGCCGCTTGCTTTCCACGGTAATCAAAGGGAGACAATAGGCTAAGGGAGGACCTTATGGCAGGGCTTCAAGGCAACGGAATTCAGCGGCGCACGGTTTTGAAGGCCGGCGTCGCCGTGGGCGCGCTGCAGATCGCCGCACCTTACATCGTGAAAGCTCAGGGTGAGCAGTCGCTCAAGATCGGCGTCGATAATCCGCTCACTGGCATCTACACCGCCCTCGGCACGAACGAGAACACCGGCATGCAACTGGCCGCCGAACAGGCCAATGCCAAAGGCGGCATCCTCGGCCGCAAGATCGAGCTGGTGATCGAGGACTCGACCTCGGACAAGGCTGATGTCGCGGTGCAAAAAGCGCGCAAGCTGATTCAAAGCGACAAGGTCGACTTCCTCATCGGCAATGTGAACTCGTCAATGGCGATCGCCATTTCGCAAGTCGCGGGCGAGTTGAAGACACCGCATATCGTGCCCGGCGGTCATGCCGACGTGATCACCGGTACCAGTTGTCAATGGACATCCTTCCGCGTCTGCAACACGGGCGCGATGCAAGGCAACGCCATGGCGAAGCCGCTCGTGGGCATCGGCAAGAAGATTTATATTATCGCCCAGGACTACGCCTTTGGTCATTCGCTCGCCGACGGCCTGACCAAGGGCGCACAAGCTGCTGGCGGGACCATCATCGGCACCGATTTCTTTCCGCTCGGCACGACCGACTATTCCGCGACCCTCATCAAAGCGCGCGGCGCCAATCCTGACGTGCTGGTCGATCTCGCCGCGGGAGATGATGGCATCAATTCGCTGAAGCAGGCGGTGCAGTTCGGCATCGATAAGCAGGTTCATCTCGCCGGGATGCAGCAAGAGCTCGAAGTGCTCGAAGGTCTGCCGCCCGAGGCACGCGTCGGCACGTGGCTCTTCGAATGGTATTGGAATCAGCCCAGCAGCGTGCCGGGGGTCGCGGATTTCGTAGCCGCGATCCGCAAGAAAACGAACAAGGTGCCGACCGCGCGCACCTGGTTCGGCTATGCCGCGCTGTGGAGCTTCGTGCTTGCGGCCAATAACGCGAAATCAATCGAGGGAGTGAAGGTCTGCCACGCGCTCGAAGGGCTGAAGCTGCCACCGGAAGTCGCGTGTCAGCCGGGCGAGCCCTTCTACCGCGCCGAGGACCATCAGCTCGTACCGGCCGTCTTCGTCGGCCATGCACAGGCGAAGGGCGCGAGCGATCCGGAAGACCTGTTTGTCGTCGATCAAGTCGAGCAAGGCTCGACTTTCATGCCGCCGACGAGCCAGACCAACTGCAAGCTCAACTATCCGACCTGATCGCTGTCTGAGACCGCGCGCCCAGGAGCGGCGCGCGTCTCTCCTGTAGGGGGCTAGGCCATCGATGACGCAAGTGGTCCTGTTCAATGTATTGAACGGGCTAATTGTCGGCGCGTTCTACGCGCTGATGGCGCTCGGCCTGTCGCTGATCCTCAATCTCAGCGGCGTGATCAATTTCGCGCATGGCGGCTTTCTCGCCCTCGGCGCCTATCTCGCCTACAGCATGGCGCCCTATCTTGGGTTTTGGGGCGGGTTGGTGATTGCGCCGTTCCTGACAGCGTTTCTCGGTATCCTGGTCGAGCGCGTGCTGATCCGCCGCCTCTACGGCCGCGACCCACTCTACAGCCTGCTGCTGACCTTCGGCTTCGCTCTCATCTTCCAGGACGTGTTCAAATACGTTTGGGGGGCATCGAGCGTGCCTTACCAGATTCCTGGGTGGCTTGGCTCGCCCTTGTCGACGAGCCTCTTCTTTCTCACCGGCTACCGCGTGTTCATGGTCCTCATTGTCGCGCTCGCCGTCGGCGCGCTGTTCTTGATTCTCGGCTATACGCGGCTCGGGATTCGTATTCGCGCGGGCACGCTCGACCTCGATACGGTCTCGGTGCTGGGCGTCAATGTCCGGGTGCTGCGCAATCTCAATTTCGGGCTTGGCATCTATCTCGCCGGTCTCGCGGGTGTGCTCGCCGCCGGGCTGCTTGGTCTCTCGCCGACGATCGGCGACCAGCTCATCATGCCGAGCTTCGTAGCAATCATCGTCGGCGGGCTCGGCAGCCTCCCCGGGACGCTCGCTGGTGGTCTTCTCATCGGCGTCGCGGCCGGACTAACGGCGGTTTATTTCCCGACGGCGCAGGAGGCCGTCATCTATGTGATGATGGCGCTCGTCCTGCTGGTGCGGCCACACGGGCTTTTTGGCGATGCGGGGCGACATTGAAGGCCTTTGATAGCCGCGCCGGCTCCGTCCTTATCTGGTTCCTGCTGGCAACGGCGCCTTATTGGATGCCCTATGTTGGAGGCTATACCGGGCTCGGCACGCGCGTTCTCGTCCTCGCGCTCGCCGCGATGGCCGTGAATTTCCTCCTTGGCTTCAGTGGCGTCCTGTCTTTCGGCCATGCCGCCTATTTCGGCCTCGGCGCGTACGGCGCCGGCATGGCGATCAAGTACATCTACCCCAGTTCATCACTCGGCATGTTGGTCGGCGTGCTCGCCGGGACGATCGGGGCCATGATCATCGGCGCGATGATCGTGCGGCTGCGCGGCGTCTATTTCGCAATGGTCACGATCGCGTTCGGCCAGGTGTTCTATTTCATTGCTTTCCGCTGGGTCTCGGTGACCGGCGGCGATGACGGGCTTACCGGCTGGAAGCGCGTGCCGTTGGATCTCGGCTTCACCAGCTTCGACATCCTGCACGACGACGTTGCGTTCTATTATTTCTGCTTGCTCTGCCTGGCGGTCAGTGCCGGCCTGATGGCCTTACTCTTGCGCTCGCCCTTTGGTCACACCTTGCTGGCGATCCGCGAGAACGAGCGGCGAGCATGGTTCCTCGGCATTCCGGTCGATCGCCATATCTGGATTTCCTTCGTGATCTCCGGTTTCTTCGCCAGCCTCGCCGGTGTGCTCTACGCGTATCTCGATAATTTCGTCGATCCGCGGGCGTTTCACTGGCAGCAATCCGGCGACTTCGTGATCATGGCGGTGCTCGGCGGCATGCGCTCTTTCTGGGGACCGCTGATCGGTGCCGCAGTCTTCACGGTGCTCCAGGACAAGATTTCCAGCCACACCGATTATTGGATGTCAATCCTCGGCGTCTTCTTCGTTTTGGCCGTCGTATTCTTCCCGCGCGGCGTGCTTGGCATGATCAAGCGGAGGCAGGAACCGTGAGCCTGCTCGAAGCGCGAGGAGTCACGCGAGCGTTCGGCAGCCTCGTCGCGATCAACAACGTCTCCTTCGCCGTCGAGCCCGGTGAGCTGCGAGCCGTGATCGGCCCCAACGGCGCCGGCAAAACGACGTTCTTCAATCTCATCAGCGGGCTTTTCCCGCCGACCAATGGCTCGATCTTCTTCGATGGCCGCGATATCACGCGATTGTCAGCGAACAAGCGCGTATCCCTCGGAATCACGCGCACCTTCCAGGTCACGGAGATCTTTCCCGAGCTGACCGTCAGCGAGAATTTGCGGATCGCGGTCGAAAGCGCGGCCGGCTTGCGCTTGAGCCCCTGGGCGACGCGCTCGACGCGGCGGGAGATCGCAAATCGGGTGGTGGAATTGCTGACCGCGGGCGGACTCGTCGGGAAAGGACAGCGCCTTGTCGGCGAGCTTTCACACGGCGATCAGCGCGCTACCGAAATCATGATGGCGCTGGCGCTGAAGCCGCGATTGCTGCTGCTCGACGAGCCGACCGCCGGCATGGGCGAGCAGGAGACGCGCGACGTCGTCCGCCTGATCAGCAGATTGCACAGGGATGAGCGGCTGACGATCGTCCTCATCGAGCATGACATGCGCGTGATCTTCCACCTGGCGGACCGCATCACCGTGCTCGCGGAAGGGTCGGTCCTCGCCGACGGCGCGCCCGATGCGATCGCTGCGAATGAGCGCGTGCAAGCGGCCTATCTCGGGAGCACCCATTGACCACCCTCGCCGTCTCCGGCCTCCACACCTTCTATGCCAAGAGCCACATCCTGCACGATGTCGGCTTCGAGGTGCGCGAGGGCGAGATCGTCGCGCTTTTGGGCCGCAACGGCGCCGGCAAGACCACCACCTTGCGCAGCGTGATGGGATTGACCCCGGCGCGGAGCGGCACGATCCGCATCTTCGATCAAGAAACGACCGATTGGCCGCCTTTCCGCATCGCCGCGCTTGGTGTCGGCTATGTGCCGGAAGGTCGCCGCATCTTCCCCAACCTGACGGTCGATGAGAATCTCGAAGTGCCGCTGGAGCGCCCGGGCGCGTGGAATGCGGCTCGCGTCTACGAGCTTTTCCCCCGCCTCGCCGAGCGCCGCTCGAACCGGGGCGGACAGCTTTCCGGCGGCGAGCAGGAGATGCTGGCGATCGCCCGCGCGCTGTTGCTCAATCCCAAGCTCCTGGTGCTCGACGAGCCGTCGCAAGGCTTGGCGCCGCTCATCGTGAAGCAGGTCTTTCAAGTTGTCGCCTCGATGCGCCAGGAAGGCATCGCCGTGCTGCTGGTCGAGCAGAATGTCCGCGCCGCGATCGAGATCGCCGACCGCGTCTATGTGCTCGACGACGGCCATGTCGTGCACGAACAGAGCGCGGCGGAATTCGGGCGCGACGAAGAGCGGCTGCGCGCCCTCGCCGGCGTCGGCGCGGAAGCCGAATTCGACTAGCGTCTAGCCGCTAGCGCGGCTCGAACAGACATTACTGTGCACATCGCGCGTCAGGGCCTCGACGCGCTCGGTCAGCGCACGGATTTTCTCGGTGAGATCGGTGTTCTGCTGAAGCATCTCGACCAGCATCGCGGTTTGCTTCGCAACCAGCGCGCTACGCTCCTCGCCCTCGCGATGCAACACCTCGCGATGCTCGGCATCGGCGAGCGATTGCATCTTGTCTCGATCGGCCTGGCGCGTCTGAGCGAGAAGGATCAGCGGCGCGGCGTAGGCGGCCTGTAGGCTAAATGCGAGATTCAGCAGGATGAAGGGATAAATGTCGAAATGCGTGAGGCCCACGACATTCGCCGCCATCCAGATAAGGACGAATATCGTCTGGGAGATGAGGAAAATCGGCGTGCCGAAAAACCGCGCGAAGCCTTCGGCCTTGAGCGCGAACCAATCATCGCCGAAGACCGAGGCGAGATGCACATGCGGTAGATGGAACCGATAGAATTCCTGCCGGACTTTGGCGGCATGGTTCGTATTCATCGTCATCGCAGACCCCCGTGCTGGTTGCACTAGTTCACCAGGAAATGGCCTTTTTCTCAATCAAGATCACGACCTTGCGCGAATCGTCAGGGTCCGACTCGCGCAAAACCGGTGCGCAGATTGAGACAACTGACATAGAATTGCGTCGGGCTTCGCCTGCCGGAGCTGTCACGGGGGATGGAAATGCTGCGTTATCTCGCGCTGATCGCCGCCATTCTATGCGCGATCGTTTCCGCGATCCTGCTCGTCTGGTCGAGTTTGTTCCTGATACCGCTGGTGCTCGCTGTGGTGCTCTCGGCGCTCGGCATCTGGGACATGGCGCAGACCAAGCACAGCCTGCGGCGCAACTATCCGATCCTCGCCAATCTCCGCTTCATGCTGGAAGCGGTACGGCCGGAGATACGACAGTATTTCCTTGAAAGCGACCTCGACGGTCGGCCCTTCAACCGCTCGAAACGCGCCATCGTCTATCAGCGCGCCAAGAGCCAGCTCGACAAGCGGCCTTTCGGCACGCAGCAGGACGTCTACAGCGGCGATTTCGAGTGGATCAACCACTCGCTGGCACCGCGCCCGCCGGCGAGCAGCGATTTCCGCGTGACGATCGGTGGCCCGCAATGTCGTCAGCCCTATTCCGCATCGATCTACAACGTCTCGGCAATGAGCTTCGGCTCGCTTAGCGCCAATGCCATCCGCGCGCTCAACAAAGGCGCCAAGCTCGGCAATTTCGCGCATGACACGGGAGAAGGCGGCTTCAGCCGCTATCACCGTGAATTTGGCGGCGACATCATCTGGGAGATCGCCAGCGGCTATTTCGGCTGCCGCAATCCCGATGGCAGCTTCTCGCCCGAGCGCTTCGCCGAATGCGCCGCCACGCCGCAGATCAAGATGATAGAGGTCAAGCTGTCGCAAGGCGCGAAGCCCGGGCACGGCGGTGTGCTGCCCGGCGCCAAGGTCTCGGCCGAGATCGCCGCCGCGCGCGGCGTGCCGCAAGGCGTCGATTGCATCTCGCCCGCACGCCATCCCGCCTTCGCGACACCGATCGAGATGATGCATTTCATCGCCCAGCTGCGCGAGCTGTCGGGCGGTAAGCCCGTCGGTTTCAAGCTTTGCATCGGCCATCCCTGGGAATTCATGGCGATCTGCAAGGCCATGTTGGAGACGGGTATCCGCGCCGATTTCGTCGTCATCGACGGCAAGGAAGGCGGCACCGGCGCAGCGCCCTTGGAATTCACCGATCATGTCGGCACGCCGTTACGCGAAGGCCTGAGCTTCGCGCATAGTTGTTTGATCGGCGCCGGCTTGCGCGATCACATCCGCATCGGCCCCGCCGGCCGGATCATTACCGGCTTCGATATCGCGCGCACTCTCGCCCTCGGTGCCGATTGGTGCAACGCCGCACGCGGCTTCATGTTCGCGCTCGGCTGCATCCAATCGCAATCCTGCCACACCGATCACTGCCCGAGCGGCGTTGCGACGCAGGATCCGCTGCGCCAGAAAGCGCTGATCGTGCCCGACAAGGCCGAGCGCGTGCGTCGCTTCCACGACAATACGCTCGCCGCGCTGGCCGAGTTGATCGGCGCTGCCGGCCTCAAGGGCCCGAGCGAGATCGGACCGCAGCACATTCTGCGCCGCGTCTCGCGCGCCGAGGTCAGCAGCTTTGCCGAGATCTATCCGCAACTCGAGCCCGGCGCTTTGCTCAACGGCAGCGCGGAAGGCACTTACGCCGGCAATTGGGCGCTGGCCGATGCGAGCAGCTTCACCGCACGGCCGGTGAAGCGCGTACTGGTCGAAGCCTGACCGAACCCTATCTGAAGAAGCGATTTTCCGGGCGCGGCACGCCGAGATTTTCGCGCAAGGTCGCGCCCTCGTAGGCGCGCCGGAAGAGGCCGCGGCGCTGCAGCTCGGGAATGACGCGCTCGACGACATCATCGAGGCCTTCCGGCAGGTAGGGAAATTGCAGCGTGAAGCCGTCGCTGGCGCGCGCCTCCAGCCATTCCTCCATGTGATCGGCGATCATCTTCGGCGTGCCGAGGAACGCAAGCCCGCCGTGACCGCCCATGCGTTGCGCCAATTGGCGCACCGTCAGGTTCTCGCGCTTCGCGCGCTCGATCGCGCGCTCGCGTCCGCTCTTGCTAGCGTTCGATTCGGGAATCTCGGGCAGCGGCCCGTCGGGATCGAATTTCGACGCGTCGGTGCCGAGCGCGATCGACAGCGAAGCGATCGCGCTTTCGTAATAGACGAGGCTGTCGAGCTTGGCACGTTTTGCCTGCGCCTCATCGAGCGAATCGCCGACATAGATCATGACACCGGGCAGGATTTTCACATGCTCGGGGTTGCGGCCGGCTTTCTCGGCGCGGCCCTTCACATCGGCGCAGAATTCCCGGCCCGCGTTGATGTTCGGCAGCGCCGTGAAGACCGCATCGGCAACCTCCGCACAAAGCTGGCGGCCGGCGTCCGAAGCGCCCGCCTGCACAATCGCCGGCCAACCCTGCACCGGCCGCGCGATATTGAGCGGCCCGCGGACGTTGAAATATTTGCCGTGATGGTTGAGCACATGCATCTTCGCGGGATCGAAGAAAACGCCGCGTTCGGTGTCGCGGATAAACGCGTCGTCGGCCCAGCTGTCCCAGAGGCCGGTTACGACATCGAAGAATTCGCGCGCACGGTCGTAGCGCTCGTCATGCTCCATATGATCCTCGCGGCCGAAATTCTTCGACGCGTCGGGATTGGAGGTGGTGACGATATTCCAGCCGGCACGACCCTCGCTCAAGTGATCAAGGGAGGCGAAGCGCCGCGCGACATGATAGGGCTCGTCATAAGTCGTCGAGCCGGTGGCGATGAGCCCGAGATGCCTGGTCTTCATGGCCAGCGCCGAAAGCAACGTCATCGGCTCGAAAGATGTCGTCGTCTGGCCACGGATCAGCGCGTCCATCGGCTGGTTGAGCACAGCGAGATGATCCGCCATGAAAAACGCATCGACGCAGCCGCGCTCCAGCGTCTGGGCGAAGCGCGTGATGTGAGCGAAGTTGAAATTCGCATCCGGGAAAGCGCCCGGATAGCGCCAAGCCGCCGTATGAAGACTGACGGGCCGCATGAAGGCCGCAAGCCGCAGCCGGCGTCGCTCACTCATCATTTCACCTTTGCAGCAAAGGACGGGTCACTTGCGCCAGCCACGCAGCTGTCGCGATATCGACCCGCGGCGTCAGCGTTCCGCGTACCCGCG
>DATNGE010000022.1:0-2230 GCA_035606035.1 Allostellaceae bacterium | reverse complement strand
GGCTCCGGCATCGCCGTCGGCATGGCGACCAACATTCCGACCCATAACCTTGGCGAAGTGGTCGATGCCTGTATCGCCTATATCGACAATCGCGAAATCACCATCGAAGAGTTGATGGAAATCGTGCCCGGTCCGGATTTTCCGACCGGCGGCATAATTCTCGGCCGCGCCGGCATCCACGCGGCTTACGCGCTCGGCCGCGGCTCGATCATCATGCGCGGCAAGACCGAGATCGAAGAAATTCGCAAGGATCGCGAAGCGATCATCGTCACCGAGATCCCCTATCAGGTGAACAAGGCGCGGATGGTCGAGCGTATTGCCGAGCTGGTGCAGGAAAAGACGATCGAAGGCATCGCCGACCTGCGCGACGAGAGCGATCGCCATGGCGTGCGCGTCGTTATCGAGCTGAAGCGCGAAGCGATGGCCGATGTCGTGCTGAACCAGCTCTATCGTTACACGCCGCTGCAGACGAGCTTTGGCGTCAACATGCTGGCCCTCGATGGCGGCCGGCCGTTGCTGATGAGCCTGCGCGACATCATCGCCGCGTTCGTCGACTTTCGCGAGCAGGTCGTCACCAGGCGGACGATCTATCTTTTGCGCAAGGCGCGCGAGCGTGCACATACGCTTCTTGGTCTCGCCGTCGCCGTTGCGAACATCGACGCCATGATCGAGCTCATCCGCAAGGCGCCCGATCCCGCCGCCGCGCGTGCAGCGATGATGGCCCGCACCTGGGCGGCCGACGAGGTCCTCGGCCTGATCGCGTTGATCGAGGAGGCGGGCAGGGGCGGCGCCGGTCCCGACGGCACCTATCGTCTCAGCGAAGAGCAGGCGCGGGCGATCCTTGATCTTCGTTTGCAGCGCTTGACCGCGCTCGAGCGCGACAAGATCGCCGAAGAACTCGACGGCATTGTCAAAGAGATCAAGGGTTATCTCGAAATCCTCGGATCGCGACAGCGGCTGATGGACGTGATCCGGCAAGAGCTGCGCGAAGCGAAAGAGCAATTCGCGACGCCGCGCCGCACGACGATCGAGGAGCTCGAATTCGAGACCGATATCGAGGCGCTGATCCAGCGCGAGGACATGGTCGTGACGGTGAGTCACGGCGGCTACATCAAACGCGTGCCGCTCTCGACCTATCGCGCTCAGCGTCGCGGCGGGCGCGGGCGCGCCGGCATGTCGGTGCGTGACGAGGATTTCATCAATCAAATCTTCGTCGCCTCGACGCATGCGCCGGTGCTGTTTTTCACCAACTCGGGCCGCGTCTATAAGCTCAAGGTCTATCGCCTGCCGGTTGGCACGCCGCAGGCGCGCGGCAAGGCAATGGTCAATCTCTTGCCCAATCTCGCGCCGGGCGAGACGATCTCGACGGTGATGCCGCTACCCGAGGATGAAACGAGCTGGGGCGATAAATTCGCGGTTTTCGCCACTGCCAAAGGCAATGTGCGCCGCAATGCCTTGTCCGACTTCGCCAACGTCTTCGCTACGGGGAAGATCGCGATGAAATTCGAGGGCGAGGACGCGGATGACCGTCTGATCGCGGTCGCGGTCTGCGGCGAGAACGACGATTTCCTGCTGGCGACGCGGAATGGTCGCTGCATCCGCTTTCCGGCCAGCGACGTGCGTGTCTTTTCGAGCCGCAGCTCGGTCGGTGTGCGCGGCATTCGTTTGGCACCCGGCGATGCCGTGATCTCGATGTCAATCCTGCGGCATGAGGATGTGCCCACAGCTCAGCGTTACGCTTTCCTCCGCCTCGACGCCGAGCGGCGCCGCGCGCCCGAAGAAGCAGAAGCAGCGGGTGCCGACGAAGGCGAGAACGAAGGCGTTGTCGCGCAGATCAGCGAAGAGCAATACCAGGATCTTGCCGCGCGCCAGGAATTTGTGCTCGTACTCACCGAGAAAGGCTTCGGCAAGCGCAGCTCGGCCTATGATTATCCGATCACCGGCCGCGGCGCGCAGGGCCGCGAGAACAACGATCCGAGCCGTGGACAGGGTGCGACGGTCGCGGTCTTCCCGGTCAATCACGACGACCAGATCATGCTGGTCACCAATCTCGGGCAGCTCATCCGCGTTCCGGTCGACGATATCAGCATCCGGCGGCGGCGCAGCGGTGGTGTGACTGTGTTCAAAGTCGACGAGGGCGAGCGCGTCGTGTCGGTGGCGCGACTGCCCGATACCGGCGATGAGGTCGGCAATGGCAATGGCAATGGCAATGGCAATGGCGATCTCGGCG
>DATNGE010000021.1:0-7175 GCA_035606035.1 Allostellaceae bacterium | reverse complement strand
TTCCCGCTTTCGCGGGAATGACGGTAGGTTGATTCAACCTGGCGCCACTTTAGATTTTCCCGAAAGCAATGCCGGAAGCGCTGCGCATCGAGGAGTTGAGCCCGAAAGGCGAGGGCGTCCACCACGCAAAACGCGAGCGCGTTTTTATCGATCGCGCGCTGCCGGGCGATCTCATCGAGGCCAGGCTGCGCCGCGATATCGACGGCGTGCTGCGCGGCGATGTCGTCCAGATCATCGAGGCTTCGCCGCATCGCGTCCCAGCGCCGTGCCCGCATTACGCGCTCTGCGGCGGCTGCACCTTGCAGCATGCGAGCGATGCCTTCTATCGCGCGTGGAAGAGCGGGCTCGTGCGCGAGGCGCTCGCCGCGAAGAGCCTCGCGCCCGCGCTCTGGCACGAGCCGGTCTTCCTGCCGCCGGGCGGGCGGCAGCGCATCACCTTCACCGCAGAGAAGCAAGGCGGCGCTGTCGCTTTGGGCTATTCGCGCCGCCGCCAGCGTCAGGTGGTGGCGATCGAATCCTGCCTCATCGCCGATCCGGCGATCATGGCGCTGCGCCCGCGCCTGGCGCCGCTGCTCGCGCCGTTGATTCAAGAGGGCAAACCCGCGACGGCCTTCATCCAAGTGATCGGCGGCCGGTTCGAGCTCGTCCTCACCGGCCCCGTCGGGTGCGACGGCAGACCCGACGCGGCAGTACGCGACGCGATGACGGTGCTTGCCGATACGCTCGCGATCGATCGCGTGTCGTGGCGCGCAAATCTGGGCGACGCGCCCGAGATAGTGGTCGCGCGCAATCCGCTGATCGCGCGTTTCGGCGCGCTCGATGTGGCGCTACCGCCGCTCGGCTTTCAGCAGCCGACGCCGGCGGGCGAGGCGGCGCTGGTCGCTGCGGTGCTGGAGGCGCTGCCGGCCGCCGGGCGCTTTGCCGATCTCTTCGCCGGCTCCGGCACTTTCAGCGGACCGATGCTCGCGCGCGGCGCGGTCGATGCTTTCGAGAATGCCGCGCCCGCGGTACGCGCACTCGATGACGCCCATCTCAATAAGGGAGGGGACGGGCTGCCGCTCAGAGCCATCCGCCGCGATCTCTATCGCGAACCGCTGGCCCGCGACGAGGCCGGGCGCTACGAAGCGATCGTCTTCGATCCACCGCGCGCCGGCGCCGAGGCGCAGGCGAGGGAGCTCGCCGCATCCGCCGTGCCGGTGCTGGTCGCGGTCTCCTGCAATCCTGCGACTTTCGCGCGCGATGCGCGCATTCTTATCGATGGCGGCTATCGCCTCGACAGCGTCCGGGTGATCGACCAATTCACCTTCTCGCATCATGTCGAGCTGGTTGCGGGTTTCTCCAAGCCGAGGCAGGCGTAGGCGCATGGCCGGCGAGATCCGGATCGACGAGCTCGGCCCCAAGGGCGACGGCATCAGCTCGTCGCAACGCGGCCGCGTCTATATCGAGCGCGCGCTGCCCGGCGAGACGCTGCGCGCCAATATTCGCCGCGGCGATGACGGGATGCTGCGCGGCGAGATCGTCGCGGTGTTGGAAGCCTCGCCGCATCGCGTCAAGCCACCGTGCCCGAATTACGATCTCTGCGGCGGCTGTACGCTGCAGCACGCGGATGAAGGCTTCTATCGCGATTGGAAAGTCGCGATCGTGCGCGATGCGCTCAAGCGCAAGGGGCTGACGCCGAAAACCTGGCGCGAACCGGTTTTCGTGCCGCCGGCCACGCGCCGCCGCGCCACTTTCAACGCGCATAAGCATAACGGCAAGGTGACGCTCGGCTATTTCCGCCGCCGCACGCATCGCGTGACCGAGATCCGATCCTGCCTCGTCGCCGATCCGGCGATCATGGCGCTGCGCGACAGACTGCCGCCGCTGCTCGCGCCGATCCTCACCGAGGGCAAGGACGCGGACATCTTTATTCAAATGGTCGGCGGGCGCTTCGAGCTCGCGATCACTGGCCCGGTCGGCAAGAAAGGCAAGCCCGATCTGCCGGTGCGGGAGGCGATCGCCGCGCTCGCGCAGCAGGCTGACATCAATCGCGTCTCGTGGCGCGCACGCGAACGCGACCAGCGCGACGACATCGAGGTGATGATCGAGCGCAATCCGCTGATGGCGACATTCGGCGCGCTCGATGTGGCGCTGCCGTCGCTCGCTTTCCTGCAGCCGACAGAGGCCGGCGAGGCGGCGCTGGTCGAAGCGGTGCTGGAGCTTTTGCCGGCGGCCGGCAGATTCGCCGATCTCTTTGCCGGCAGCGGCACCTTTACCGGGCCGATGCTGGCGCGCGGCCCGGTCGATGCTTATGAGAGCGCCGCGCCCGCCGTTCGCGCGCTCGACAAAGCGGCCCTTCGTAAAATAGGGGGCGCGCTGCCGCTCAAAGCCTTCCGCCGCGATCTCGAGCGCGAGCCGTTGCGGCGCGAGGAAGCCAATCGCTACGACGCCATCGTCTTCGATCCGCCGCGCGCCGGCGCGGCCGAACAGGCGAAGGCGCTCGCCTCCGCCAAGACGCCGCTGCTCGTCGCCGTCTCCTGCAACCCCGCGAGTTTCGCACGCGATGCGCGCTTCCTGGTCGATGGCGGCTATCGCCTCGAGACCGTTAAGGTGATCGACCAGTTCACCTTCTCGCATCATGTCGAGCTGGTCGCGGGGTTCTCGAAGCGCGGATGATCGCGGTATTTCGCGCCGAGGGCCGCGATCTATAATGGCCGCGAGGCGGCGCGAGAACGCCGTGCGACAATCGGGAGGAAGCCATGCGGATGATCGCGGCAATTCTGGCGCTGGTGCTCGCTTTGCTGGCGCCGGGCGGCGGCGTGCGCGCGGCGGAGAAGCTCGCCATCGGGCTGATCGGCTCGCCCGACACCGGCGGCTGGCTCTATTACATCGCGGTGCATGAAGGCTATTTCGCCAAGGCCGGCATCGAGCCCGATTTCATCTATGTGCCGACCGCGCCCGGCGTGATGCAGCAGCTCGTCTCGGGCTCGCTCGATATCGTCGGCGTCGACGGCGTGGTCGAGCCGATCCATGCGCGCGCCAAGGGCGCCGATGTCGCGATCCTCAGGATGACCAGCAACACCACGCCCTACGAGATGATCGCCAAGCCCGAGATCAAGTCGATCAAGGATTTGAAAGGCAAGACCATCACGATCGGCGGCCTCATGGACATCAACCGCATCTATCTCGAGCGCATCATGCAGGCGAACGGCATCAAATGGGGCGAATACGATGTCGTCGTCATCGGCAATTCGGCGCAGCGTTTCGCGGCGCTGAAATCGGGCTCGGTCGATGCGACGATGCTGGTGCCGCCGATCGCCTTCGTCGCCGAGAAGACCGGCTTCAGGAATTTGGCGATGATCAAGGAATATGCCGGCGATCTGCCGATGGCGAGCGCCGATGTGATGGTGCCGTGGGCGAAGGCGCATGAGGATGTGGTGAAGCGCCTCGTCGGCGTCCTCGATCAGGCGGCCGCCTATTTCTACGACGATGCCAAGCGCGACAGCTCGATCCAGATCCTGGTCGATGCCTCCAAGCACGACAAGGCGGAGGTGGCGGAAAGCTATGATCTCGCGCGCAAGATCGACATGTATGCGAAGGAGAGCAGCGTCTCGCGCACCGATTTGCAGCATCTGATCGATGCGATGAAAGCAATCGGCGATCTCGAAGGCGTCAATCTCACCGCCGATCAGCTCGTCATTTCCGGCCTGACCCCGCTGACGAAGTGAGGCAGGCGCCGCCGCGCCCCGCGGCGTTAACTTGATGTTATGCGCGGAACCGCCTCTGCGTCGGCCTGTTTTATCGGATGGCCCGCGCCCATCCCCATGATTTCGCCGCCGGCGCTCCCGCAAAGCTCCGCCGCTACAACCGCTTTGTCCTCGATTTCGCGCTCGCGGCGCTCGATGAAGCCGAGCTTATGTCATTGCTGCAGCGCGCGACCGAATCCGTGGCCGCTGGCATCGAGATCGAACGTACCAAGGTGATGCGCTGCCGGGCCGAGGAGCGCGATCTGCTGGTGGTCGCGGGCGTCGGCTGGAAACCGGGCGTCGTGGGCCAGGCGACGCTGCCGCATGGCATGCGCTCGCCGCCCGGCCGCACGGTCGAGACCAATGCGCCGGTGACGATCGATGATCTGCCGCACGACCCCCAATACGACTATTCCGATCTCCTGCGCGACCACGGTATCGTTTCCGTGGTCAATGTTCCGATCTCGATCGACGGCCACGTTTGGGGCGTTCTTGAAGTCGACAGCACGGGGCGGCGCGAATTCGACCGCGACGATGCGGAGTTTCTGTGCGGCTTCGCCCAGATCATCGGCCGCACGATCGAGAACCGCCGGCGCGCGGAGGAGGCGCAGGCGATCCGGCGCGATCTTTCGATCGAGCTGCGCGAGCGCGACGTTCTCTTCAACGAGCTGCATCATCGCATCGCCAACCAGCTGCACGCGATCACCGGCGCGCTCGAAGTGGCGCGGCGGCGCACGACCGACGCGAGCGCCCATGCTGAGCTCGACAGGGCGGTCGGCCGCATTGCCGCCATGGTGGCGACGAACCGGCGACTCTCGCTCGAGCGCGTCTCACGCGAGATCAGCCTCGGCGCCTATCTCGCCCGTCTCGCGGACGGCCTCGCCCGGCCCGCCAATGTGCAGATCGTCCATAGCATCGATGACGCCGGCGTGCCGCTCCGGGTCGCGGTGAGGCTTGGGCTTATCGTCAACGAGCTGGTGACGAACGCCTTGAAGCACGCCTTCGGAAAAGAGGGCGGCCGCATCTCGATCGGCTTCACCGCCGGCCCGTCCGAAGGCGTGCTGACCGTCGCCGATGACGGCCGTGGGATGCAAGGCGCGCGACCCGGCTCATCGGGTACCGGGCTCGTCGAATCGCTCACGCGTCAGATCGGCGGCAGGATGGCGATCGATAGCAGCGACAAGGGCACCACGGTCCGGGTGCATTTCCCCCTGTCAGCGCAGGCGAGCGCTTAAGAGCCCCGCTCTATTTCGCGTCCAGGACGCGCCGGATCCGCGCGCCAAGCGTCGAGAAGGTGAACGGCTTCGATAACAGCTCGACGCCGGGGTCGAGCCGGCCATGATGCACGATCGCATTGCGCGCATAGCCGCTGGTGAACAGCACCTTGAGGCCGCTGCGGCGGCGCAGCGCCTCATCGGCGAGCTGGCGGCCATTCATCCCGCCCGGCAAGCCGACATCCGTGAACAGCAGCACGATCTCACGATGCGCATCGAGCAGGCGCAGCGCGCTCTGCCCGTCGGTCGCAGCGAGCACCGTGTAGCCGAGTTCGCGCATCATCTCGATCGTGAAGGAGCGGACATCGGGATCGTCCTCGACCACGAGGATGGTCTCGCCCCGGCCGTGCGGCGCCGGCTGAGCCGCGGGAGCGGCTTCGCGCGCGCTCGCCTCGACATGGCGGGGCAGATAGAGCTTCACCGTCGTGCCGGCGCCGACCTCGCTGTAGATCTTCACGTGTCCGCCGGATTGCTTGATGAAGCCATAGACCTGTGAGAGGCCGAGGCCGGTGCCTTCGCCGACTCCCTTGGTGGTGAAGAACGGCTCGAAGGCCTTGCTGAGCACTTCCGGCGCCATGCCGGTGCCGGTGTCGCTGACGAAAATGCCGACATACTGGCCGGGATCGATCTCGGCCTCGGCGGCGTAGGGTTCGTCGAGAAAGATATTCGCGACCTCGATGGTGAGCTTGCCACCGTCGGGCATCGCGTCGCGCGCATTGATCGCCAGGTTGAGCAGCGCGCTTTCGAGCTCGGTCGTGTCGACGAAGGTGGTCCACACGCCGCCCGCGAGCACGTTCTCGATGAGGATCGTCTCGCCCAAGGTACGGCGCAGCATGTCCGACATGCCGGTGACGAGATTGTTGACCGAAACAGCCTTCGGCTCGAGCGGCTGGCTGCGCGAGAAGGCGAGGAGGCGATGAACGAGCAGCGCGCCGCGCTCGGCGCCGCGCTGCGCCGCGGTGGCGAGGCGTTCCAGCGCCGGCTCGTTGCGCTCGGCGAGACGGCGCTTCAGCGATTCGATATTGCCGGTGATGACGGTGAGCAGATTGTTGAAATCATGCGCGACGCCGCCGGTGAGCTGGCCGATCGCCTCCATCTTCTGCGCCTGGCGCATCCGCTCCTCGTTGGCGCGCCGCTCGGTCAGGTCGCGGGTGATCTTGGCGAAGCCGATCAGGCCGCCGGCTTCGTCGCGGATCGCGGTGATCACGACATTGGCCCAAAAGCGCGAGCCGTCCTTGCGCAGCCGCCAGCCCTCCATCTCGAATTTGCCCTTATCGGCAGCCTGCGCGAGCGCTCGCGCCGGCAGGCCGACCTCGCGGTCGGCCTCGGGATAGAAACGCGAGAAATGCTGGCCGACGATCTCGTCTCGCGTATAGCCCTTGATGCGCTGCGCGCCGGGGTTCCAGCTCACGACCTTGCCGAGCGGGTCGAGCATGAAGATCGCGTAATCGACCACGGCGTCGATCAGCAGCGTCAGATGCTGCTCGGCTTGCTCGAGCCGCGTCGCGCTCGCGGCGAGGTCGCGCACGTCCACGCTTGCGCGCGCTTCGAGCATGGCATTGCGTTTCCGCAAGCTGCGCGCTTCCTCGCCGAGCTCGGCGAGGCGCGCTTCGAGAAGCGACTTTTCCTGCTTCCAATCCTCTTGGTTTCGCGCCATCGATCGATCCCAGTCCTCGAGCGGCCCACGCCGTCAGTCCACCCGGTCGCAACGCAAACGACACTCCGGCCGTGAAGACGCAGCCGAACTCGCAGCCCATCGCTTACGCGCGAATGCCCCCGTTCCCGAGTGGTTTTCCACGCGGATGGGCCGGTCAATAGCGGGAGAATATGGCGGAAACGCGGCGCGATCCGATTCTTTGCGAGGCATCCAAGCTTATGTTCGGCCGCCGACGGAAGGCGGGCTGGATCGATTGACCGCCCGCCGCCTACGCGCGACACTTCGCCCATAAGAACAGATTACCGGGGAGGACATCATGCGCATTCGCAACTGGTCGCGGCGCGCGGTGCTCGGCGGGATGGCGAGCCTGCCGGCGCTGCAATGGGCGCGCGGGCAAGCCGCCGCCGCGCCGATCCGCGTCGGTCAGACGCTCTCGCTGACCGGGCCGTTCGCGCAGACCGGCCTCATTCATCAGATCGTCAGCGAGGTTTTCGTCGCCCAGACCAATGCGAAAGGCGG
>DATNGE010000020.1:0-3979 GCA_035606035.1 Allostellaceae bacterium | reverse complement strand
ATCGTCATTACCGCGTCAACCGCATGGCCTCGAAAGCGCGCCGCATCGTGCAAGAGCTGTTCCGGCTGCTGCTCGCCGAGCCGCAATGCCTGCCGACCGAGTGGCAAAGCCAAGCGAGCGGCGCGGGCACCCGCGAGACCGCGCGCGTTGTCGCCGATTATATCGCCGGCATGACCGATCGCTTCGCGCTCGACGAACATTACCGCTTGTTCGACAGGTACGCGACGACGTGAGAGATATCTTTACGCATTTCCGCTTCGTGGTCGTCGGCGAGATCGATGCCCTGGCGAAGGCCGGCGAGCTGCCGGATGGGCTCGATGTGACGCGCGTCGCGATCGAACCGCCGCGTGATCCGGCGCATGGTGATCTCTCGACCAATGCGGCGATGATTTTGGCGAAACCGGCGAACATGCCGCCGCGCGACCTCGCGCAAAAGCTCGCCGCGCGTCTCGCCACGGAGAGCGATATCACCGCCGCCGATGTGGCTGGTCCGGGCTTCATCAATCTCAAGATCGCCGATGCGTTTTGGCAAGCGCGGCTGATCGACATCCTCGACGCGCGTACCAGCTATGGCGACAGCGCGCTGGGGCAGGGGCGGCGGGTCAACGTCGAATACGTATCGGCCAATCCGACAGGCCCGATGCATGTCGGGCACGGGCGCGGCGCCGTGGTAGGGGATGCACTGGCCTCGCTGTTGGAAAAAGCCGGTTTCCAGGTGTGCCGCGAGTATTACACCAACGACGCCGGTGCGCAGGTCGACGTGCTCGCGCGCTCGCTCCATCTGCGCTATCGCGAGGTGCTCGGCGAGCCCATCGACGCCATACCCGATGGGCTTTATCCCGGCGAGTATCTGAAAGAAACGGCCTCGCTGCTTGCCACACGCGACGGCGCGAAGTGGCTCAATCTCGGCGAGACGCATTGGCTCCCCGCATTCCGCGATTTCGCCATCGCCGACATGATGCGGATGATCCGGGCCGACCTCAAAGCACTCGGCATCGAGCATGAGGTGTTGACGTCGGAGCGCGCGATCACCGGCGCCGGCGCGATCGAGAAAGCGATCGCCGCATTGGAGAGGCAAGATCTGATTTATGTCGGCACGCTCGAGCCGCCCAAGGGCAAGCTGCCCGACGATTGGGAGCCGCGGCCCCAAACGCTGTTCCGCTCGACGCAATTCGGCGACGATGTCGACCGGCCGTTGAAGAAATCCGACGGCTCCTGGACATATTTCGCGGCTGACATCGCCTATCATTTCGATAAGGTGCAGCGCGGTTTCGCCGAGATGATCGATATATGGGGCGCGGATCACGGCGGCTATGTGAAGCGCATGCAGGCAGCCGTGACGGCACTGACGAGCGGCAAGGCGGCGCTCGATGTGAAGCTCTGTCAGCTCGTCAATCTGCTCGATAAGGGCCAACCGGTGCGGATGTCGAAACGCGCCGGCACCTTTGTGACCCTGCGCGAGGTGGTGGACGAAGTCGGCAAGGATGTGTTCCGCTTTGTCATGCTCACGCGGCGCAACGATCAAGCGCTCGATTTCGATTTCGCGAAGGTGATCGAGCAGTCGAAGGATAATCCGGTCTTTTATGTGCAATATGCCCATGCGCGGGCGTCTTCGGTGATGCGCCACGCGCGCGATGAGTTCTCGAGCCACGATCTGTCGCCCGCTTCCCTGGCAAAAGCAGATTTGACGCTACTCGCCGATCGTGACGAGATCGCCCTGATCCGGCTGCTGACTCAATGGCCGCGTATCGTCGAAGGCGCGGCGGAGAGCCATGAGCCGCATCGGATCGCCTTTTATCTGCAGGAAGTGGCTGCGGCGTTCCACGGACTCTGGAACAAAGGCAATGCCGACGCGACGTTGCGCTTCATCCAGAGCGAGGCGAAGCCGCTGACCTTGGCGCGGCTCGCTCTGGTGCAAGCCGTCGCTTTCGTCGTTGCTTCGGGGCTCAAGGTTTTCGGCGTGACGCCGGTCGAGGAGATGCGTTGATGAGCCCGCGTCTCGAAACCGACCGTAATGAGCGCAACGATGCGCAGGACGAGCCGCGGCGGCGAGGGCAGGGCGTACGCGCGGCGCTGCTGGCCCTCGCGGTCACGGGGCTGGTCGGCGGCTCGTGGTGGGCCGGTCATCGGAGCGCGCCTGGGTCGCAAGATGGGAGTGCCGTGCCGGAAATACATGCGGATAACGCGCCGGTGAAGGAGCGGCCGAAGGATCCGGGCGGATTGGTGGTACCTGGTCAGGACTCCGTGTTGCTGAACCGCGATGCAAAAGGGAAACCGGATGACAAGGCGAGGCCAGAGGAATTGTTGCCGCAGCCCGAGGCAGTGAAGCCGCGACCCGCACCGCCAGCGCCGCAGCAGCAATCTGCCGCCGCGAACGCGGCCCCGCCGGCGACAATATCGCCGAGCCCGCCGAATATTCAGCCCCAAACGGTATCGCCCGCGCCGGCGCCACAAGCTGTAGCACCACCCCCCGCAACCGATGCACCCGCTACATCCGCCCCTAAGGCCGCCGCTCCCATCGGCGGTCCCGCTCCGAGAGTGGCGCCATTATCGCCGCCCGCCGCCGGTTCCTATCGCTTGCAGCTTGGCGCGCTCAAAACGGAAGAGGCTGCCAAGACCGAATGGTTGAAGCTGCAGCGCCAGAATTCGGACGTGCTCGGGAAATTGTCGCTCTCAGTCTCGCGCGTCGATCTCGGCGCCAAGGGAACGTACTACCGCATTCAGGCCGGGCCGATCGCCGATGAGGCGAAAGCGGCGCAGGATTGCGCCGCCCTCAAAAGCCGCAAGATCGGCTGCATTCTCGTGAAGCCGTAAGCGCGCGTGACGAAGCCTGTCATCTTCGGTTGTGAAACCACGACGCTCTCGGCGATCGAGCGGCAATTCTTTCGCGATGCCGATCCGCTCGGCTTTATTCTTTTTGCGCGCAATTGCGAGACGCCGACGCAGATCAGACGACTCGTCGGGGAACTGCGCGATTCGGTGGGCCGCGCCGATGCCCCGATTCTGATCGATCAGGAAGGCGGCCGAGTCGCGCGGCTGAAGCCGCCGCATTTCCCGGCCTACCCGTCAGCGGCGGAAATCGCCGCGCTGGGCGGCTTGCGCGCGCGAGAAGCAGCCTGGCTCGCGGCGCGGCTGATTGCCGATGATCTCGGTCAGCTCGGCATCACGATCGATTGCGCGCCGGTGCTCGACCTGCCCGTGGCCGGTGCCGATCCGGTGATCGGTGATCGGGCCTGGGGGAACGAGCCGCGACTCGTGGCGGAAAACGGTCTTGCCGTCTGCGACGGGTTGATGGCGGGCGGCGTGTTGCCGATCATCAAGCATATCCCCGGCCATGGCCGCGCGACAGTCGATAGCCACCGTGCCCTCCCGGTCGTGGAGACAGCGCGCGCAACGCTCGACTCGACCGATTTCGCGGCCTTCCGCGCGCTTTCCGGCATGCCCTGGGCGATGACGGCGCATGTGCTATACACGGCTATCGATCCCGACCGCCCCGCGACATTGTCGCCGCGCGTGATTGCCGATGTGATCAGGGCTGGAATCGGATTTGACGGCGTGCTTCTGTGCGATGATCTGTCGATGGCGGCGCTCGGCGGAAGAATCGAGACGCGCGCTGGGGACGCGCTGCAGGCGGGTTGTGACCTCGTGCTTCATTGTAACGGCATTCTCGATGAGATGACGACGGTCGCCGGCGCGATCGGCGAGATAAGCGAGGCCGGGAGCCACCGTGTCGCCGCAGCCGAAGCTCGGCGCAAGGCGCCTGGCGCTTTTGATCGTTATGCGGCGGAGCGCGAGCTCGCGGCGCTGCTGGCGAAGCAGCAATGAGCGATTCGCTGATTTCCGATTTGGTTCAGGCGCTAACGGTGATGGCGCTGCCAGTGATCTTTGCGATCACGTTGCACGAGGCAGCGCATGGTTTTGTCGCGAACCGGCTCGGTGACGACACCGCGTATCGCATGGGCCGCGTCACATTCAATCC
>DATNGE010000019.1:0-3880 GCA_035606035.1 Allostellaceae bacterium | reverse complement strand
GATGTGGCGGCCGAGCTTCGTCGCAGGCTTCCAGCCCTTCTCCTTCATGAAATTCCCGCCTTGCAGCACTTCATCGAAACCGTTGACCTCGAAAGCGACGTGGTTGAAGCCACCGGCCTTCGGCCGCGCCAGCAGGAAGAGATTGTGGTGATCCTGCGCCCCGGCGCAGCGGAAGAAATCGCCGAGCCCGCCGGAGCGATCGCTCAGCCGGAAGCCCAGCCGCTCCTCGTAGAAATCGGAAATCTCGCGCGCGCGGTCCTTGGGCACGAAGAACACGACATGGCCCATCCGGGTCGGCGTCACATGCTCCTTCGGCATGAAGGGCTTGTTCATGCGCGCGGCGGTCGGCACCGCTTTCGGCTTCTCGACCTGGAAGGCGATCGGCATGCCCCAGGGATCCTGGGCGTGCAGCGTGCCATCGGCATCGCGTCGCAATTTCTGATCCTTGCTCAGCGCGGCGCCGATCTCGTCGAGCGATTTGCCGTTGTCCACGCCCCAGATGCATTCGCGCAGGGTCGAGCCGCCTTCGACCGGCGCCGGCAGCGATGCATCGCCGGCTTGGCGCAGCTTCAAGCTCTGGCCCGAGGGCAGCTCGTAATCGACGCCGGTTGTACCCTGATCGATGCGCTTCAAGCCCCAATCGTCATGATAGCGCGCGCTGGTCGGAATATCCTCGACCCCGAACACCAGTGATTCGATGCGTGTGATCTTCATGACAGCCTCCCAAGAGTTGGAGAGACATTAGAAAGTTTCCCTCTCCGCGCAAAGCGGGGAGAGGGAGGGGCCCAATGCGTCAGCATTGGGAGGGTGAGGTGTACCTCAACAGGCGCGATCTTATCTGCGACTCACCCACCTCACCCTACCCTCTCCGCCCTTTAGGGCGGAGAGGGAAAACGCTATGCCTAGTGACGTTACGGCGCGGCGCCGCGGCGGCCGACGATGAGGTTGATCAGCGCCTGCTTCTTCTCGACGCGCACGGCGTGGAGCGCACGCTGCAGCGCGCCCGGCAGCTGATCCGGGCGGTCGACGCGCTCGCCGTAACCGCCGTAGACTTGCATCAGATGCTCGTAATGCGGGTTGGGGCCGAGCTGCGCCACCGGCACGCGATTGGCGCGCGCCGCCTGGCCGTCGGGGAAGACGCGCAGCGCCGATCCTTCGACCTCTTCCCACATGCCGTTGTTGAAGATGATGAACAGCACCGGCAGCTGCAGCGCGCTCAGCACGTAATGCGCGGCGGTCGGATTGCCGAACATGTAGGAGCCATCGCCGAGCACGGCGATCACCGTCTTGTCGGGATTGGCGAGCTTCGCGCCGACTGCCGATCCGGCGCCGACGCCGAGGCCGCCCGCGCCCGGCGGGCCGAAGCAGGTGCGGGCGTGCTTGAACTGCACATAGCGCAGGATCAGCGAATATTCGTTGACGACGATCGCGTCTTCCGGCTTTGCCTCGCTGATGCAATGCGCCGCCCAGGTCGGGCTGACCGGCGTCTCTTTGGACGCGCGCTCGACATTCCCGCGCAGCTCCGCCTTTCCCGCTTCGCGCGCGGCGACGAGTTTCGCGCGCCGCCCCTCGATGCGCTTGGCATCGGTCTTGCCCTGCATTGCCGTGGCGATGAGCGGCAACGTCGCGGCCGGCGTGCCGGTCACGGCGACGTCGCAGGGGAAGCTGCGGATCGGAATCCGCTGATACATCGGCTCGACGCCGAGTTGGATCACCTTGCAATCATCGGGCGGATTGCCGTGCTGCGTCGGGATCCAGGGCGTGTCGCATTCGATGGTGAGGATCGCATCGGCATCCTTGATATAGGGGCCGGGGAAGAAGCCGGCGAGCATCGGGTGCTCGGTCGAGAGCACGTTGACATTGGTGCGGAACTCGACGACCGGGATCGCGAAAGCTTGCGCGAAATCCGCGATCGCCGGCGCGCTCGCGGCGAGCCGCGCCGCGCCCTGCGCGATGATCACCGGCCGCTCCGCTTTCGCGAGAATCGCTCCAGCGGCCTCGATCTGCTGCGCCGTCGGCCCAGGCACCGTACCGAAGCCGCGCCGCGGCTTCGCCTCGAAGGTGAAGCTCTTCATCGGCTGGGCCATCACTTCGCGGGGCAAGGTGAGATAGACCGGGCCGCACGGCTCGGTCGTCGCGATCTCGATCGCGCGATCGACCACCGCTTCGAGCTGCTCGGCGTTCCGCAGCTCGTAATCCCATTTGCAGAACTCGCGCACCATCGAGGCTTGATCGAACATCTCCTGCTGCCAATGGATGCCGGTATCGCGCGAGCCTTTGAGTCCGGCCTCTGTCAGTGGCGTGCGGCCGGCGGTGAAGATGATCGGCACGCGGTCGCGCGCCGCGTCGATGAGCGCGTTGATGCCGTTGGCCGTGCCGACATTCACGTGGAACATCACCATCTGCGGCCGGCCGGTATGGAGGTAGTAGCTCATCGCCATCGAGGTCGCGACGTTCTCGTGGCCCACGGAGACGACCTTGAGCTTCGGATCGGTGTTCTTGGCGTTGATCGCGGCCAGCGCCTCGATCACCGGCGCGAAATCGGTGCCGCCATTGGCGAAGAGATATTCGATCCCCCGCTCCGCCATCAAGGTCAGATAGGCCTCGGCGACCGTCTCGACCGCGATGGTTTTCTTGCTGCTCACCGACGCCTCCCGTTTGTTCGCCGCGCCATCTAAGGCGACGTCTGCAACGCGGTCAACGAATTGCGCGCCGCGGCCTATTGCCCTACATGGCCGTCATCGCGAGACCGCGAAGCGGTCGTGGCGATCCAGGGATGACAAAAACAACCTGGATTGCTTCGCTTCGCTCGCAATGACCGTGGAGGAAGTGCGTTTTATGGATTTGCATCTCACGGGCAAGAAGGCGCTGGTCACGGGTGCCTCGCGCGGCATCGGCTTCGCCGTCGCGCAATGCCTCACCGGCGAAGGCGTTGCCGTGCGCATCGCGGCGCGGCCGGGCGAGCGCATCGAGAAGGCGGCGGCAACCCTCCGCGCCGCGGGTGCGAAGGACTTCGCCGCTTACGGTCTCGATCTGTCACTGACCGAGAAACGCGCCGAGCTCGTCGCGGCGTGTGGCGATGTCGACATTCTCGTCAATTGCGCCGGCGTCATCCCGCGGCAGACGATCGAGGAGATGAGCGAGGAAGCATGGCGCCAATCCTGGGAGCTGAAGCTCTTCGGCTCGATCGATCTGACGCGCCGCTACTACGCGCGGATGAAAGAGCGGCGCAGCGGCGTCATCATCAATGTCATCGGCTCTGCGGGCCTCAGGCCGGATTACGCCTTTGCCGCCGGCTCGGTCGCCAATTCGGCGCTGATGTCGCTGACCAGCGCGCTGGGCGGGGTCAGTCCCGATTTCAACGTTCGCATCCTCGGCGTCAATCCGGGCTCCGTCCGCACCGAGCGCACGCTCGAGCGCTTGAAGCAAGTCGCCAAGCAGCGGTTTGGCGATGAGAATCGCTGGTCCGAGCTCGAGCAGCAGGCGGCGAAAACGCAGCCTTTCGGATACACCCAAAAGCCGGAGCAGATGGCGGCGATCATCGCGTTCCTCGCTTCCGGCCACGCGCAATACATCACCGGCACCACCATCACCGTCGATGGCGGCGCGAGCAGTCGCACCATCCCGCATTGAGAGACGATCATGACCGAGATCACCGCGCGCGACGACATCAAACTTTACGCGGAGAGCAAAGGAGAAGGTGTCCCGATCGTCTTCGTGCACGAGCTCGCGGGCTCTTGCCGCTCTTTCGATCTGCAGGTCGCCGATTGGTACAGCGCTTGGCGCTGCATCACCTTCAATGCGCGCGGCTATCCGCCCTCTGACGTGCCGGGCGCGGTCGATTCCTATTCGCAGGATGTCGCCGCCGAGGATATAGGCG
>DATNGE010000018.1:0-13170 GCA_035606035.1 Allostellaceae bacterium | reverse complement strand
TTTCCACGGCGAGGAACGCGCGCGGATGCAGGGCGTCGTCTCCAGCGTCTTCATCGCTGCCGGGTTGCTCGGACCGATGGTCGGGGCTTTCATTGCCACGCATTGGGTCTGGCCGATGATCTTCTGGATCAACGTGCCTATCGCGATCGTGGCCGGCGCGATCCTCATCTGGTGTTTCCGCGAGCGCATCGAGAAGCGCCGCCATCGCATCGATTGGGGCGGCGCGATGCTGATCTGTGTCGGCACCGCGACACTGATGTTCGCGCTGGCGCAGGCGTCGATGCTGGGGCCCGCGCTTGCCGCTGCACTCGGCGCCACGGGTCTCGTCATCCTCGGGATATTTGTGGTCTATGAGCGCAGCGTGACCGAGCCGATCTGGCCGATGTCGCTATGGCGGGATCGGGTCGCCAGCAGTGGCAATATCGTCTCGCTGGCGCTTGGCGCGACGACGATGGGTATAGCCGCCTATCTGCCGGTCTATATCCAGGGCGTTATGGGCGATTCCGCGACCGTCTCGGGCTTCATCATTATGGCGATGTCGGCCTCCGGTCCGGTCGGCGCGTTGGCCGCCGGCCAGTCGATGCTGCGCGTTTCCTATCGCGCCACAGCCAGCGCGGGCGCGGCGATCTACATCGTCGGCAGCATCATGATGTCGCTGCTCGATGCGCAGACCGGTGTCGCTTGGCTGCTGGCGAGCTGCTTACTGATGGGTCTGGGAATCGGCATGAACAACAACACCTATCTCGTCGCGGTCCAGTCGGAGAGCGCCTGGAACCAGCGCGGCATCGCGACCTCGGCGTTGATGTTCAGCCGCATTCTCGGACAGGCGATGGGCGCGGCCGCTTTCGGCGGCGTGCTCAACGCCTCATTGTCGCCGTTCCTGAGGAGCGGCGAGGATCTCGCGACGAAGATCATGACCCCGGCCGGACGCGCGGCGCTGCCGCCCGATTCCGCGACGGCGATCATCGCTGGCTTCGATCACGCCCTCCATGTGATTTTCGTCATCCTCGTGGCATTATCACTCTTCGTCATAACCGTCGGATTGATGCTACCGAAAGGCCGCGGCATCCGCAGATGAGGGAGGAGAGGCATGGCTGAAGAATTCACGCTGCTCGAAGCGACGATCGCGGATATCCATGCCGGCTATCGATCGGGTGCGCTAACCGCCCGGAAATTGGTCGAGGCTTATCTCGACCGCATCGAGCGCTTCGACCGCGGCGGCCCGAAGATCAACGCGTTGATCTCGCTCAACCCGCGCGCCCTCGAGGAAGCTGATCGGCTCGATGCGGCGTTCCGTGCCTCGGGGCCGGTCGGACCGCTGCATGGCATTCCGGTCGTGGTCAAAGATCAGGCCGATGTGAAGGAAATGCCGACCACGCTCGGCTCGGTGCTGTTCAAAGATCACCGGCCCGAGCGCGATTGTTTCGTCGCCGCCAAGATGCGGGCGGCCGGCGCGATCTTCGTCGGCAAAGGCACGCTCGGCGAGCTTGGTGCCGGCGATACGCACGGCTCCCTTTTCGGCTCGACGCGTAATCCTTACGATCTCGACCGCACGGTCGGCGGCTCGTCCGGCGGCCCGGCGACTTGCGTTTCGGCGAATTTCGCGACCGTCGCGGTCGGGCAGGAGGGACTCGCCTCGATCCGTCGCCCCTCGATCTGGACGGCGATCACCGGCATGCGGCCGAGTACCGGCCTGGTCAGCCGCAGCGGTGTCTACGGCGGCTGGCCGACGACCAATGGCTCGCTCGGGCCGATGGCGCGCACCGTCGCCGATCTCGCCAAGACCCTCGACACGATGGTCGGCTACGATCCGGATGATCCCGTCACCGCGCATGGCATCGGCAAAGCGCCGCAAAGCTATGCGGCGCTGCTCGAGAAGGATGCGCTGCGCGGCGCGCGCATCGGCGTTCTGCGCGAGCCGATGGGCCTCAACAGCGATCCGAATGCCGAGGATTTCATCCTCACGACGAAGCTGTTCGACCAGGCGATCGCGGAGCTCAAGGATTGCGGCGCGGTGATCGTCGATCCGGTCGTAATCGCCGACCTCAACCCGCTGCTCGCGAAACGTATGTTCGGCACGTCGGAGGCCGATGAAGCGATCAAGCTCTATTTCGCGGGCAGCGCGCATGCGCCTTTCCATTCGCGCGAAGAGGCGATGAGCTCGCCGCTCTTCAATCACTTGCTACCGCCGACGAAGGAGCGTTGGACGCGCGTGCAGCCGCCCGGTCCTGCCGTGATCGAGCGCCAGCTCGCCTCTTTGAAGGCGCGCGACCTTCTGCTCACCAATATGCTGAAGACGATGGCCGACCACCGGCTCGACGCGATCGTGCACAAAGCGGTCGAGCATCTGCCAACGTTGATCGCGGAAGGCGTCAATCCGCCCTTCACGGAGCAGAAAGGCGCTTCGCATCTCAACACTTATCTTGAGATCGTGCCCTCGGTGGTTGTGCCAGCCGCCTTCACGCCGAGTGGCTTGCCGACGGGGATCACCTTTCTCGGCCGGCCCTATGCCGATGCGGAGATGCTGCGCTTGGCCTATGCATACGAGCAGGCAACGCATCATCGCCGCGCGCCGAAGACGACGCCATAGTCATTGACCCGCGGCTCGCCCGCGCCGCACACTGGCTCCCACGAAAAGGTTCTGGGCTCTCGCCTATGAGCAAACATCTGGGGGATGGAAATGGCCTTTCAGGCAAGTGCAAGCGATGAGGGCGTGAAATACCCGGCCGCGATGACGGCGTGGTACGGGCTGTTCTGCCTGTTGCTCTGCTATTTCATGTTCTTCGTCGACCGCAACATCCTGACCTTGCTGGTCGCGCCGGTGCGCAAGGATCTCGGTATCAACGATACCCAGATGGGCATCCTCAACGGCTATGCCTTCTCGGTGCTGAACGGCCTTTTCATCCTTCCCTTCGGCTGGTATTGCGATCGCAAGAACCGTCGCAACGTGCTGATCTTCGGCATCACCCTCTGGGGCCTCAGCACCATCGCCTCCGGTTTCACGACCACCTTCACCGAACTCGTCCTGACGCGCATGGGCCTGGGCCTGGGCGAAGCGGCCCTGTCGCCGGCGGCTTTCGCAATGATCTCGGACTATTTTCCAAAAGCGAAGCGCGGCACCGCCGTCGGCATCTATGGCATCGGCGGCTTTGGCGGTATCGGCCTCTCCTACCTGATCGGAGGCGCGGTGCTGGCAAGCTTCCGGGGCGTCGATACGGTGACCTTGCCGCTGGTCGGGCAGACGGCGGTCTGGCACGCCGCCTTCATTGTCGTTGGCCTCGTGACGCTCGGCCTTGCGCTGCTGATGACCACCGTCACCGAGCCACCGCGACTCGCGAGCGCAGAGAAGGCTAGGCCCGACGAGAAACCGTTCTTCGGCCATCTCAAGGATCATTGGGGCGCGTTCGCGCTGGTGATGGGCGGATATATCTGCCTCGGCATCCTCGCCATCGGCTGGTTCGCTTGGCTGCCGAGCTATTTCATCCGCGTCTTCCACATGCCGCCGATCCAAGCCGGAATTCAGGTCGGCTGGACGACGACAATCGCGGGCGTGACCGGTGCAGTGGTCGGCGGCTACATCGCCGATTGGATGATGCGCCGCGGCGTGCGCGGCGGCAAAGTGCCGACGCTCATCATCATGTTCCTCAGCTGGATTCCCTGTGCCCTCGGCATGTATTTCGCGCAGAGCCCGGGCATGGGGCTGTTCTGGGCTTTCGTCTTCACTTTCGCCGACGGCATCGGCTTCATGCAGTACGGCAATGTGATGCAGGAGATGTTCCCGCCGAGCATGCGCGCGCGCTCGATCGCAGCATGGGGCGTGACCAGCACGATCCTAACCTACGGCATCGGGCCGACGATGTTCGGCGCTTCGCTCGATCTCTTCTTCCATGGCGATCAGGGCTTGCAGAGCGCGCTCGGCCTCGTCTCGCTGCCGATCATACTGGTCGGGCTGACCTGCGCGTGGTTCGCGCGCAAGCCCTATGATCGCGCGCGTTACGTTGTCGATCCGACGCAGAAGATCGATGTCGAATGGCTCGATGTCGAAGGCTTGGCGGTGCCCGCCAAGGGCTGAGCGTCGCGTCTTAAATATCCGCGGGCGCCAGCGGCGGCAGGCCGCGGATCACATCCGCGGCCTTCTCCGCGATCATGATCACCGGCGCGTTGAGATTGCCGCCGATCGGATCGGGAATGATCGAGGCGTCGATCACGCGCAGTCGCTCGGTGCCGCGGACGCGGAACTCGGGATCGACCACCGCCATGCTGTCGATGCCGATCTTGCACGTGCCGGCGGGGTGATGGATCGTCGCGGTATTGGCGCGCAGGAACGCGTCGATCTCGGCATCGCTCTTGATGTCGTCGCCGGGAAACACACGGCGGCGCGCGAAGCCGGCGAAGGCTTTGGTCTCTTCGACCGTATGCAGCGCGAACTTCATGCCTTCGCGCATGGCGCGGCGATCGTATTCGGTGGCGAAGAAATTGTTGTAGATCTTGATCGGTGCCAGCGGATCGGCCGAGCCGAGCTTCACCTCGCCGCGACTCTCCGGCCGCAAATGGCAATAGGTGAGGCCGAAGACATCGGGCTCCGGCGGCTTCAAGACCGGGAACCATTCATGTGCGCGAAAACCGCCGCCGCCGCAATAGAATTGCAGATCGGGCGCTTCGAGGCTGCGATCGCTCTTGGTGAAGGCCGTACCCATCGCCGGCACGCGCGTCGCGAAGCCGGTGCCGAAGAGGAAATATTGCGTGAGGCTGGCGGCCAGCCGGTCCATGCGCAGGCCTTTATGGAAGGTACCTTGGCCCTTGGCGCGGATCCATTGCGTCGAAGCGACGGGGTGGTTCGACATGTTCTTGCCGACGCCTTTCAGATCGACGCGTGGCGCGACGCCGGCTGCTTTGAGCTCGTCGGCCGGACCGATGCCCGACAGCAACAGCAATTGCGGTGAGTTGAACGCACCGCCGGCGAGGATGACCTCGCTATCGGCGCGCGCCTCGTGCTTCTGCCCGTCCTTTACATATTCGATGCCGGTCGCGCGCGGCCCCTCGAACAGTACGCGCGTCGCGTGCGCGCCGGTGATCAGATCGATATTGCCGCGCTGCATAGCCGGGCGGAGATAGGCGACGGCGGCGCTGGAGCGCCGGCCATTGCCGATCGTGTGCTGCAGCCGGCTATAGCCTTGCTGCTGGGCGGCGTTGAAATCGTCGACGATGCCGTAGCCCATTTCGGACGCCGAAGCGACGAAAGCGTCCCAGATCGGGTCATCCATCAGATTTTTGCGCGTCTTCAGCGGGCCGGAATCGCCGCGATAGAGATTGCCGCCTTCCTCGTAGCTCTCCGCGCGTTTGAAATAGGGCAGCACATCGGCGAAGGACCAGCCCTTCAACCCCATCTGCGGCAGCCGGTCGTAGTCGATGCGATGGCACCGCACATAAGCCATGATGTTGATCGAGGAGGAGCCGCCGACAACCTTGCCGCGCGGATGCTCGATGCGGCGATTATCGAGGTAGGGCTCGGGTTCGCTCAGATAGTTCCAGTTCCAGCGCGGGTTGTTCCACACCTTGCCGACGCCGAGCGGCAGATGGATGAGCCAGTGCTTGTCCTCGCCGCCGGCTTCGAGCACGAGGATGCGACGCGCGCTGTCCTCGCCGAGCCGCGCTGCCAGCACGCAACCGGCCGAGCCGGCGCCGACGATGATGGTGTCGTAAGTCGCCATGATTGCTTGTTTTCGCCCCCGCACCTGCCGCCCATTTCTTCCACGCGTTCAGCGGCTCGTCCGAGTATAATGGCGGCATCACGGTCGGAAAGACCCGATAGGTAAGGAAGCGGCGCGATGCAGACGGTCAAGGACGAGGAGGTCAAGCGCTTCGCCGATTTCGACAATCGCGAGCGCGTCCAGTCGGTCGGAAAGCAGCGCCGGCCGGGCAAGACGATCCCGGTGATCGATTTTTCCGCCTACTCGCAGGACGGCGCGCTCGAGGAGCGGAAACGGGTCGCCCGCGCGCTGCACGATACCTGCATCGATACCGGTTTCTTCTATCTCGCCCATCACGGCATTTCCGAAGCCGAGCTCACCCTGGCGCATGATTGGGGCCGGCAGTTCTTCGAATTGCCGCGCGACGTGAAAGCCGCCTGCAATTTCACGCCGGTCGGCGGCAAGAATCCGAGCGCCAATACCGACAAGGAAACCGATCAGAAAGAGACCTACAGCCTGCCGCGACCGCTGCTGCCCGGCGAGATCGAGGATCATCCCAACCGCACCCTCGGCCGCGGGAAGTGGGTTGATCCGGCGCTGATGCCGGGCTTTCGCGAATTCCTCGAAGCCCATCTCGTCAAGCGCATCCGCATCGCGCAACGCCTCTGCCGTGCGCTGGCGCTGAGCCTCGACCTGCCCGAGGATTACTTCGATGCCTCGCATCGCTTCCCGTCGGGCTCCCTGACCTACAACTACTATCCCCCGGTCGATCCGGCGAGGGTGGGCCGCACGCAATGGGGCATCTCGCCCCATACCGATTATGGCAGCTTCAGCCTCTTGTCGCAGGACGAGCTCGGCGGACTCGAAGTACGCGATTCATCCGGCGCCTGGATCGATCTGCCGCCGATCGCCGGCACTTTCGTCGTCAATATCGCCGATCTTTTCGCCCGCTGGACCAACGGCTATTACGTGTCCAGCCTCCATCGCGCCTCGAATTTCAACACCGGCGCACGCGCGCGGATCTCGCTGCCGCTCTTTTTCAACCCTCATGCGGCGACGATCATCGAATGCCTGCCGACCTGCCAAGGCCCCGGCAATCCCGCGAAATACGAGCCGGTCGAGGCAGGGCCTTACGTACAGACCTTGATCCAGCAATCCAATCGCATCGGCCGGCCAGGCGTGATGCAGCGCATGGCCGAGGAGCGGCTGAAGCTGGGATAAAGAAAGCGCCGCTGACGCGGCGCTTCCCTTTCAATCAGAGATACCAGTCGGCGGGCGAGCCGTAATAATCATGGACCGCCTTGCCCCAGGCCGGATCGCCCATATCGGGCCAAGCGCCGTTATCGAAGCTCGGCGCGTTCTTCAGTTTCTCTTCCGGAATGCCAATGACGTAGGCGTTGCGGCGCGTGTCGTATTTCAGAATGTCCCAAGGCAAGGCGAAGAGCTTGCCGCCCATGCCGATGAAGCTGCCGTAATTGAGCACCGCATAGCCGACGCGGCCACTGATCTTGTCGATCATGATCTCTTCGATATGGCCAAGATTGTCGCCGTTGGTGTTCTCGACCTTGCTGCCGGTCACTTTCTCCGACGAGATAAGGCGGCTCGTCTCTTGCGTTGCCGAAGCCGGTTGAACTGTCGCTACCATGCTAAACTCCATGACGCTAAGTGATCTGTCGCGTGTGAGGAGAACGGATTCGCATTGGCTTGGTTGCGCGGTGGACGCTCGCACCCCCCTGCCGTAAAGTTGATCGTCTGACGATCGGGTGAGAGCGACGATGACGCCTGAAGAAAACGAAATGCTGACGCGGGTCGGCCCGGGCACGCCGGGCGGCGAGATGCTGCGCCGCTATTGGTGGCCGGTGTGGTTCGAGGAGAAAATCGAGAAGAAGCCGATCGTGATTCGGCTCCTGGGCGAGAATTTCGTCCTCTTCCGCGACGGCAAGGGCAAGATCGGCATGCTCGATCAGATCTGCTCGCATCGCCGCGCCTCGCTGGAATTCGGCCGCGTCGAGGAGCAAGGCATTCGCTGCTGTTATCACGGCTGGCTCTACGGCGCCGATGGACAATGCCTCGAGATGCCGGCGGAGCCGCCGGGCAGCCGCCTCTGCGAGGAGGTGAAGCAGCGTGCAGCGCAGATCCAGGTCTCGGCAGGCTTGGTCTTCGCTTATATCGGCCCGGCGCCGGCGCCGATCTTGCCGCGCTATGATCTGCTCGCGCTCGATGAGTGCGATCGCGCGATTTGGGCGAGCGATGATCATTGCAACTGGGCGCAGCGTGCCGAGAACGGCATGGACCCCTATCACAGCATGGCGCTCCATGCCTCAGTCTATCCCTCGATCGCGCTAAAGCGGCCGGATGTCGAATACACCCCGACCTGGTACGGTTTTCGCACGGCGTCGCAATATCAGGGTGGCAATCGCAATATCGTGCATGACATCTTCCCGTCTTCGACGCGGCGGCATAATGCGCGCGCCGGCAGCATCCCGAGCGACTTTCTCCATATCCGCGTGCCGACCGACGACGTGACGACGACGACGTTCTTCGTCGAGAGCCGCTTCAAGCCGCAAGGGCCGTATAAGCGCGAATGCCGCGGGCTGCAGCACAACACGCCGGGCGTTTATGAGCGCGTCGAGGACGGCTGGTGGGGCCTCGCCTCGGGCGATCAGGACCGTGCGGCGCAGGAAAGCCAAGGCCCGATCCATGATCGCACCAAGGAGATCCTCGGCACGTCCGATCGCGGCGTGGTGATGTGGCGCAAGGTCGCTTTCGATTCGATCGCGGCGGTGAAGGCGGGGCGCGATCCGCATGGCATTGTGCGCGAGGCGGGGCGGAATGATGTCGTGCATTTCGACGCCGGCAAGAATTTCTCAGACGCCGATAAATCGCCGGTCACTGCATCGTGAATCGGTTCCATCGTTTGGCGCTGGCTGGCGCGGCCGCGCTGGTTCTTTTCAGCGGCGTTGCGCGCGCGGCGGATCAGCCGAGCCCGGCCCTTGCCAAGATCATCGAAGCGGCGAAGAAGGAGCCGAAGCTTAATCTTGAATGGGGCGGCGGTATTCTGGGCGGCGCCGATGCGCTGAAAGACATCGCCGCGACAATGAACGCGGCCTACGGCACGAATATCACGATCCGCTTCACGCCGGGGCCTTCTCTGCCGGAGATCGTCAATCAGGTCGTTCTTTCCAACGCGGCGGGCAGCCCGTCGCCAACCGACGCCGTCATCGGCTCGGACCAGCATGCGGCCGATCTCGCGGCCAAGAATGCGTCGGTGCCGGTCGATTGGGTCGCGCTGCTGCCGGGGCGGATCGATCCATCCTCGGTCGATGCGGAAGGCCGCGCGATCCGCATCTTCACCACCATGCCCGGCGGCATCGTCTACAACACCAAGCTCGCGCCGGAAAAGCCGACGAAGCTCACCGATCTCTTGAAGCCGGAATGGAAGGGCAAGATCGCGTCGACGCCCTATGCCGGGTCTTGGGAGCTGCTGTCCGGCTCTGATGTCTGGGGAGAGAAAGCGATCGAATTCGCGCGCGCTCTCTCGCCGCAGCTCGCCGGGCTCATCCGCTGCGCCGATCTCGAGCGTGTTGCCTCGGGTGAATTCGTCGGCTTCGCCATGGATTGCACCGGCCGCGAATACGTCGAACTCGTGCGCAAGGGAGCGCCGATTGCTCATGTGATCCCGCAAGATTTCGCGGCGCTGCGCTTTTATTATTTCTCGATCCCGAAGAATTCGGCAGCGCCCAATGCGGCGATCCTCTTCGTCACCTTCCTCGAGACGGTCGAAGGCCAAAAGCTGGTCTGGAAGTATTCCAACAGCGACCTTTACACATATCCGGAATCGCAGATTGCGCCCGAGATCGCGGCGGCAAAGGCGCGCGGCATCAAGTTCCACAACTTCACCATCCAATGGCATCGCGACCATCCCGAAGGCCAGGAGGGCGTGAAGGAGGCGGTGAAGATTCTTTCCGGCCGCTGAGTTAATGCTTGATGCCGAGCGGCCGGCCGATCAGCCAGACGAGGAGCGCCGCGAGCGCGCCGACAGCCGCGATCATCAGGAAGAAATCGGGCTTATCCATTGTGCTCCAATAAGAGCCAAGCCAACCGGCAAGGAAATTGCCGGCAAAGCTCGTTGCCAGCCACACGCCCATCATCAGCGACACGATCGATGCCGGGGCGATCTTGGTGACAAGCGAGAGACTGGTCGGCGAGAGATAAAGTTCGCCCAAGGTGATCACGACGAAATAAGCGAAGAGCCAGAGCCAGCTCGCCTTGTTGTTCTCGCCCGCGTGCCAGGCCGCGTAAGCCATAACGAGATTGGACAGCGCCACGCCGAGACAGCCGATCGCGATCTTCGTCACCGTCGTCGGCTCGGCGTCGCGCGCCGCCTGCCGCCGCCATAAGGCGACGACAAAGGGCGTGAAGGCGAAGATCATGAACGGGTTGAAGGATTGGAACCAAGTCGTCGGAATGGTCGCTTGCCAGAAGCCGAGATCGATCGCTCGATCGGTGAAGCTGTCGGCCCAGAGCGCGATCGTATTGCCCTGTTGCTCATAGCCGGCCCAGAACAAGGTCACTGGAATGAAGAGCAGCAGCAGCGCGGTGACGCCGCGGCGTTCTTCCGGCGTGAGGTGCGGCCGCGCCCGATCGGCACGTGCGAGTTGCGGCTCATCCGGCGGCAGGATGCGCAGCGCGACGAGATAGATGCCGAGCGCGATCAGCATCCCGACACCCGCTGCGCTAAAGCCATAGCCCCAGCCGAGCTCTTCGCCGAGCGTGCCGCAGACCAGCGGCGAGAAGAACGCGCCGAGATTGATCCCGACGTAAAAGACGGAATAGGCGCGGTCGCGGCGTTGATCGCCGGGCGCGTAGAGCCGGCCGACTTGCGTTGATATGTTCGGCTTGAACGCGCCATTGCCGAGGATCAGCGCCAGCAATGCAAAGAGGAACAGCGGTTCGAAGGCCATCATGAAATGGCCGAGCGCCATCAGCACCGCGCCGATGATCACCGTACGGCGCTGACCGAGCCAGCGATCCGCGAGATAGCCGCCGAGGATCGGCGTCAGATAAACGAAGGCGGTGTAGAGGCCGTAAATTTGCGAGGCGAGCGGCTGGATATCGAGCGGCCCGAAAACGCCTTCAAGCGCGCCGCGCAGCGCCGGAAAGCCGACGACACCGTCGACCGTGCCGGGATTGAGCAGATATTTCACCATGTAGAGGACGAGCAGCGAGCGCATCCCGTAATAGGAAAACCGCTCCCACATCTCGGTGGTGAAAAGATAGGTGAGGCCGCGCGGATGGCCAAAAAGTTCCGGCTGGGTGGCGGCAGATTGCGGCGGCGACGCGACGTCCATTGCGAATTTCACGGTACCGGTTTCTGCGGTATTGTCGATATCAAACAGGGCTTGGTCGGAGCGCGGCGATGGCATATGTGGTGGCGGTTGATATCGGGGGTACGTTCACCGATCTCGTCGCCTTCGATCACGCCAGCCAGAAGGTGGTCTACACCAAAAGCCCGACGACCTATGAGAATTTCGTCGACGGTATCCGCGAGTGCTTCGCCAAGGCGCAGATCGATCCGGCGGCGGCGAATTTCTTCAACCACGGAACGACGCTGGTCATCAATTCGCTGATCCAGCGCCGCGGCGCGCGCACCGCCCTCGTCACCTCCGCCGGCTTCCGGGACGTGCTCGAGATCGCGCGCGCCAATCGCCCCGATCCGTTCGATCTGCATTACCAGCGCGACGAGCCGCTGATCCCGCGCGAGCTGCGATTCGAAGTGCCGGAGCGGGTCGGCGCCAAGGGCGAGATTGTCACGCCGCTCGATATGGCGGCGCTCGAGAAGCTCGCCGCGGAGCTGAAGCGCCAACAAGTTGATTCGGTCGCGGTGTTCTTCATGAATTCCTATCTCGATCCGAGCCATGAGCAGCGCGCCGCGGAGCTGCTGCGGCGCATGTTGCCCGATGCCTATGTGACCTGCAGTACCGAGCTGACGCGCGAATGGTACGAGTACGAGCGCTGCTCGACCGCCGCGGCGAATGCCTATGTCGGGCCGCAGGTGAACACCTATATCCGCCGTCTGGAAAGCGATTTGACGCAACGCGGCTATGATGGCGCGCTCTTCATGATGGGCTCGAATGGCGGGCTGCTCTCGGTGGCGCGTACCTGCCGCCAGCCGATCGCGCTGGTCGAGTCCGGCCCGATCGGCGGCTGCATTGGCGCCGGCGCCTATGCCGAGGCGCTCGGCATCGAGAATGTCGTCGCTTTCGATATGGGCGGCACGACGGCGAAATGCGCGCTCGTCGAGCGCGGCCGCTACTCGGTCGATTCCGTCTATTACGCGAACGGTTACATCAAAGGATTCCCGATCAAATCGCCGGTGATCGACATCGTCGAAGTCGGCTCGGGCGGCGGCTCGATCATCTGGCTCGACGAGCAGAAGCGCGTCCATGTCGGGCCGCAAAGCGCCGGCTCGACGCCGGGCCCGGTCTGCTACGGCCGCGGCGGCGAGGCGCCGACGGTGACAGATGCGAACCTGTTGCTCGGCCGGCTCAACCCCAATCATTTCCTCGGCGGCGAGCTCGCGCTCGATACCGTTCTCGCCCAGCGCGCGCTGGCCGAGCGTGTCGCGAAGCCGCTCGGCTATAGCGGCGAGCGCGGCGTGATCGAGATGGCGGACGGTGCGCTCGCGATCGCGACGGTCACCATGGCGGGCGCGATCCGCCGCGTCTCGATCGAGCACGGGCTCGACCCGCGCGATTTCGCGCTCTTCTGCTATGGCGGCGGCGGGCCGCTGCATGCTTCGGCGCTGGCGCGTGAGCTGTCGATCCCGCAGGTCATCATTCCGCCCGAGCCGGGAAATTTCTCGGCGATCGGCATGCTCTTGGCCGATGCGCGGATCGATTTCGCCAAGACCTTCACCGGGCTGCTCGATGACAAGATCGTCGGCACGATCGAAACGGAATTCCGGGCAATGGAGCGCGAAGCCGCCGAAGCGCTGACGCGCGAATTCGGCGCCAGCGAGATTTTCTTCGAGCGCCATGCCGAGATGCGCTATCGCGGCCAGCGCCACAATATCAAGGTGCCGATCACCGGGCTCCAGACCGCCGCGGCGATCCACGAAGCCTTCACGCGCGATTACAAGCGCCGCTACGGCCACGCCGATTCAAAAGCGCCGGCCGAGCTGCAGGCGCTGCTCGTCTCGGGCTTTGCCAAGCTGCGCCGCCCGGATATCGCACGGCTGCCGCGCCGCGACGGTAAGGGCCGCGGCAGGACAACGCGGCCGGTCTATTTCGGCAAAACGGGGGGTATGGTCGAAACGTCCGTTTATGAGCGCGATGCGCTGTCGGCCGGTTTCGCAGGCGCGGGACCGGCCGTCATCGAGGAATACGGCTCGACGACGCTGGTGTGGCCGGGCGACCGCTTTAAGATCGGAGCCATGGGCGAGATCCGAATCACCTGCAATAGCGGCAAGTAGGGAACG
>DATNGE010000017.1:0-30909 GCA_035606035.1 Allostellaceae bacterium | reverse complement strand
TACGGTGTCGCTGTCGGTTGCGGCGTGGCCGGACGCGGCAGCGGAACGCCGAAAGGATTGGCCATCTCGGCCAGGGTGATCGCGCCGAGCGCCGTGCTCACCGCCATGTTGATGCGGTGCCAATGCGGCCGCGTCGCGCAGAACGCGCTGCGCTTGCAATCATCGTGAATCGTGCATTGCGTGACGCCCACCGAACCATCGATCGCCGCGACCACCTGCACGACCGAAATCGCGCTTGCATCGCGCGCCAGGCGGTAACCGCCGGCGGCACCACGCGCGCCGGCGACGATACCGGCATGGGCGAGAATCTTTAGGATCTTGGCGACCGTGGCACGGGGCAGGCTCGTCTCTTTGGCCAGCACCGCCGCCGTCATCTGCCGCTCGGAATGGGCGGCAAGATGGGTCGCGATGATCACGCCATAATCGGCAAGTTTCGACAGGATGACCATGTCGGCGCGTTCGGCTCCCGGTTAAGAATTAGGACTACGGTAGTGCTGTTTCTAAGATCGGCAATAAAGCCCATGGGTCAAGGGCCTGCAACCATTATTTTGGGACTGATCCGCGACAGAAAACCCCGCGAATCCACTGCCTTAGCAATAAAGCCGCTTGGCGCTGGCTCGGCCGGGAGCTCGATCGCGCCCTAATCGACCACCGCGACGGCGTTGATCTCGATGAGGCAGCGTGGATCGGTCGCGAGCCGCACCACCTGGACGGTCGTGGTCGCCGGCTTGGCATCCTTGAAATACTCGGCCCAGACGCGGTTGAGCGCGTCCTGATCACTGAGATCGGTGACGAAGCGATCGGCGGTCACGACGTCGGCAAAGCGTGCCCCGACGGCTTCGAGACCGCGTTTCAGGTTGTCCAGCGCCGCCCGTGCCTGGCCCTCCATGTCGCGGGGCATGGAATCGAACTCTTCCGGCCGGTGAGGATGGTGGTGATAGACCGGCGCCGCCGTGACGCCGGCGAGATAGACCGTCGTGCCGCCCCTCACCTTGATCGCGGGTGCATAGGGCATCCACATGTCCGGCGCGTTCGGCCAATGGATATGCTCGACGGTCTTGGACACTTAAGCCTCTCCCCAGACTTCGGTTGCGGTTTGGACGAGCAAGCGAAGCTTCGCCTTCTCATCCTCCATCTTCGTCTTGGCGTGCATCGAGATGGCCGAGGCAAATCCGCATTGCGGACTGAGACAGAGGCGATCTAGGGGCACGAACTTTGCCGCCGCATCGATGCGGCGCTTCAAATCATCCTTTGATTCAAGCTCGGGGCGTTTCGTGGTAATCAGGCCAAGCACGACGAACTTGCCGTTCGGCACATCCTTCAGCGCCTCGAAGCCGCCGGCGCGCTCGTCATCGTATTCAAGGAAATACGCATCGACATCGAGGCCCGGAAACATTGACGGGCCGATAACTTCGTATCCACCCGCCGCCGCGCCGGCCGTCGAGAGATTTCCCCGGCAGAGGTGAATGGCGACGAGGAGATCCTTGGGGCGGTTGCGGATCACGTTGTTGACGAGCGCGATGTAGGTGTCGACCAGCCTCGTCGGATCCTCGCCCATGGCTTGCGCCGCGTCGCGGAAGCGCGGGTCGCAGAGATAGGCGAAATTCACGTCGTCGAGCTGGATGTAGCGAGCGCCTGCCGCGTAAAGCTCGTCGATTTCCTGGCGATAGGCGGCCGCGGCATCGGCGAAGAATTGATCGATGTCCGGATAGGCTGTCCGGTCGATCGCCTCCCGGCCGCCGCGGAAATGCAGGAGCGTCGGCGACGGCATGCAGGTCTTCGGCGTCACCCGCGCAACGCTTTTCAGGAACTTGAAATCCTCGACCTGAATCTGATGAGAGCGCTTGATCTTGCCGGTCACCCCCCAGGCGGAAACCTGGGCGACCGGTGTGCCGTCGGGACTGCGGTGAAAGACTTTGAGGTTGCCCGGCCGCTCAACGACGTTGTCGAAGCCGGCGAGGAAATCCTTGTTCCAGGAGCCACGGCGAAATTCACCGTCGGTGACGCAGTGCAGACCGCTTTGCTCTTGCAGTGCGACGAGCTCGCGAATGCATTGGTCCTCGATTGCGCGCAGCTCTTGCCGCGTGATCTCGCCTTTCGCTGCGCGCTGCCGCGCCCCGACAAGTTTGTCGGGGCGCAGATAGCTTCCTACCTGGTCGGCGCGAAAAGGCCGGCCGTGATGCGTGACGGAACTAACCATGCTTTAGAGCACCTGGAACGGTTGGCCCTTGGTCGATTGCACGAAACCGTTGAAGATTTCGCTGACCTTGGCATAGCTCGGGCGCGATTTCATCGTATCGAGCCAGCGCGCGACATTGGGATAGGCGCTGATATCGCAGTGGATCAGCTCGCCGATCGAGGTGAGGCCGGTGCCGAAATAGTCCGCGATCGTCACCGTGTCGCCGCAGAGATATTGCTTCCCGCCACCGAGCCAATAGTCGTTCAGCACACCCAGCCAGGCTTTCGATTTGTCCTTGCCTTTGGCGAGCACGGCCGCCTGCGCGGCAGCATTCTCGTATTTCAGATGCGGAAAGGTCTGCGGATAAACGAAATTGTAGCCCCAATCGCGGTAGAAATTCGAGTTGAACCAATCGAGCTTTTCGTCGACGCGTGCGCGTTGCTTGGGATCCTTGGGATAAGCCGGCGAGCCGATCTTGTCGGCGAGGTAGCGCAGGATCGTCGCGCTCTCGGTCAGGCGGAAATCGCCGTCCTCGAGCATCGGCACGAGGTGGTTCGGATTGATCTTCGAATACCCTTCGCCGTATTGCTCGCCTTTCAAGATATCGACCGGCTGCATCTCCACCGCGATATTGTTGTCGGCAATGAACTGCATCACCGGACGGCAGGTCGTCGAAACTGGATGCATGTAAAGCTTCATGTCAGCCCCCTGTTGGTTGGTTGGGTTCCTACTCAGCCGCTTTCGCGGCATTCTGCTCCTCGGCCAGCAGGCGCTCGATGATACGCCGCGCCTGCAGACCGCCGCTATCCCCGACGAGATCGATCATTGAGGCATCGGGCTCGCGATCGATAATGCGCTGCTGCTTCTCGATCATCGCCTTGTCCTCGCGGAACGCGGCGCCGGTCGCCTTGAGGCCGAGCTCGGTCAGCGACTGGTCGTTGATCGAGTAATCGCGCGAGATCGCCCAGAAATAATGGCAGCTCGTCTCGGTTTCTGGCGTGATGGCATCGTAGATGATGATCCGGCGGTACATGCGGTCGTCCGGCGCGCCGTACTCCTTGCCAAACTCGTTCGATAGAATGTCGATCGTCACCTGCGAGGGCGGCTCGAACAGCATGATCTGCGTGCGGTCGAATTTGAAATCGAGCCCTTCCATCAAATAGCGCGGCGACGGCGAGAGGCCGCGCGCGATGCGCGTGCCCTTGATCCAATCGGGACCGCGCTCCCATTTGAGATTGGGATTGATGTCCTCCGGGCTGCCGATCGTCGCCGCATGGAGGAACGGCAGATGCGAGAGGTCGAGCAGATTGTCGACGACGAGGAAATAGTTCCCACCGATCGGCAGCAGCTCCTCGTAAGAGGCCCACTTCGGATCGTCGTATTTGTCGTAATTCGGCGCCGGCGTCGTGGTGGCCAGCGCGGGATCGCCCGGCCAAATCCAGACCCAGCCATGGCTCTCGATGATGGGATAGGACCGCACCTGCGCGCCTTGCGGCAGATGGTCCTGGCCCGGCGCCCAGATCACCTTGCCGGCGGGGTTGTAGACGAGGCCGTGATAGCCGCAGCGCAGATTGTCGCCCTCGATCTTGCCGGCGGAGAGCGGCGCCCGGCGATGACAGCAGCGATCCTCGAAAGCAACCGGGCGGCCATCGCCCGTCCGGTAAAGCGCGACCGGCTCGCCGAGGATGGTGCGCGCCAGCGGCTTCTGCTCGAGCTCCTTGCCGAACGCGGCGCAGTACCAGTAATTGCGGGGCGCTTGCATGGCGGCTTTCTCCTTACAGCGACTTCATGCGCTCTTCGACCGTGCGTTGGGCGACCCCCGGTCGGCCGGTGCGATAGGATTGCTCAAGCAGCGCACGAACGTAAGGTCCCGCCTCGACCGGCTCGTATTTCGGCGGATTGCCCACTCCTTGGCAGGTCGGCAGGCACTCGATGCGCGTCTTCGCATAGGGAATCACGAAGAGCGGCAGCGAGATGCGCGCCCGCGTGCTGCGGCTGAAATTCGAGGCGCGATGGAGGCTCGAGCGATAGAGCCCATTGGTCCAGCGCGCGAAGAGATCGGCGATGTTGACGACGAAAGTACCAGGCAGCGGCGGCACATCGATCCATTCGTCCGACTGGTTGCGGATCTCGAGCCCGCCGAGGGCATCCTGCGACAACAGCGTGAACGTGCCGTAATCGGTATGGGGCGAGATTCCCCATTGCGTGCGGCCGGCGCTCTCGGGATCGACTGCCGGGTAGTAATTGTAAGTCAGCGAGATGCCGGGATAGCGGTGGCTTTCATCGAAATAATCCTCCGGCAGGTCGAGGCTTAGAGCGAGCGCGCGGCAGAGGCGTTGCGCGACGGTGACGCGCTTGGCGATATGCGCCGTCAAAAATTCGCGGAAGCCCGGCAGCTTTGCCGGATCGGGCCACTGGCCATTACCGACCGAAGGGTTCTCGCCCTTCGTCTCGCCGGGATGCAGCTCGCGCGGCAGGACGAAGGTCTCTTTCTGATCGGCATCCTTGTCGGGATTGGCGTCGGGATTCATGCCGCCGACGGGCATCCAGCCTTGCCTTGCCGAATGATGGCTTTTGTCGAGCTTCGCCTTCTCGGCACGCGGCTGCTCGAAAAACACCAGCCCCCAATCATGCGCGATGTCGAATTCGGCCTGGCTGATGCCGTGATTGGCGAGATAGAAGAAGCCGGTATCGACGCAGGCCTTGCGCAACTCCCGAGCAACCGCCCTGCGCGCGGCGAGTCCGTCGCCGTTCGTATAGGCGCCAAAGTCGATGACGGGAATCGTCTGCGACGAGCGGCGCTGGCTCAGCACCGCCTCGCGCCGCGCGCAATTATCGAAATCGGCGAGCGTGGTGACGGCATCGTCTTTGATGGTTTCAACCATGGCCTGCTCTCTTTCTCACGTCATGCCCGCGAAAGCGGGCATCCAGTGTGACGCTGGACTCCCGCTTTCGCGGGAGTGACGAGAACAAATGTCACGTCAAGCATTGAGGATCGTGTCCGACATTTTCTCGGCGATCATCATCGTCGTGAGATTGGTGTTGCAGCGCGGCAGATTGGGCATCACGGAGGCATCGACGACGCGCAACCCGCCGACGCCCTTCACCGTCCCGTCGGTGTGCGTCACGGCTTTGGGATCGTCGTCCTGGCCCATGCGGCAGGTGCAGGAGAGGTGCTTGATCCCCATCGCGGTCGAGCGGACGTATTCATCGAGCACGCTTTCATCCGCCATCATCTCGGTGAGCGGCGGCGCCTCACTGATCTTGTTGCGGATGATGCCGTCGCGCAGCGGCGCCGGCCCGTCGAGCATCATCCCCGCCGCGCCCATCTTCACCAAATTCTTGAAATTGACCGCGCTCGCCTCGCGCGCGCGCTGCGACAGCCGCGCGCCGATCGGCGTGCGCGTCACCTGCTTCACCGGCGCCGTCTCGAAGAGACCGGTGATAAAGCGCATGCCGCCTTTCAGCCGCGCGAAATCGCGCTGATCATCGAAGTAATTGAGCTCGACCTTCGGCTCGTCCTGGGGATTGAGGCTTTGCAGGCTGACGCGGCCCGCCGAGAAGGATTTGTTCACCCAAGTCATCGCCATGCCGAGCCGCTTGCCGACACCGTGCCAGCCGCCGCGGCTGAAGACGGCGGTGAACATGTCGGAGGGCGGACAATCGCTGAGCTTCGAGGAATAACGGAACGAGATCTGCAGCGGCCGCGCCGCATCCTCGGCGCGCGCCTCGCTCGTGACATAGGCGAGAATGCCGATACCCGGATGGTCGCGCAGATTCTCGCCGACGCCGGGCAGATGCTGCCGAAGCTCGATCCCCATCGCCGCAAGATGCGCCGCCGGTCCGAGACCCGCGCGCATCAGCATCGCCGGCGAATGTACCGCGCCGGCCGAGAGGATCACCTCTTTAGCGCGGAAGGTCTCAACCCCACTCGGCGTCTGGACCTGTGCGCCGACGACGCGACGGCCCTCGAAGATCAGCGACAGCACATGGCTTCGCGACAGAATGCGCAAATTGGGCCGCGCGCGCACATGGTTGGTGAGATAGGCGACCGCGGCCGAGACGCGGCGGCCGTTGCGATTGTTCTGCGTCGCGCAGAAATAGCCGTCGACGAACGCGCCGTTCTGGTCTTCGAGATAAGGCAAATCGGCTTTTTCCAGCGCCGCCGCGACCGCCCGCGTGTAGCCGCACCATTCCTCGCGCCGCATGCGCTGCACCGGAATGGGGCCGCCTTTGCCGTGATAGGCGCTGCTGCCGTAATCGGCATCGTCTTCGAGCTTCTTGAAATAGGGCAGCACATCGCTCCAACCCCAGCCGTTCGCGCCGAGATCGGCCCATTCGTTGTAATCGTCGGGATGTCCGCGATTGGCGGCCTGGTAGTTGATGCTCGAGCCGCCGCCCATCACCTTGCCCTGATCGTAGAGCACCGGGATCGGCGGCCGCGGAAAATTGCGCCGTAAGGATTGCGTGTAGGCGACGAGCTTCATCCATTTATATTTCGGATTGAGCGCCGCTTTCGGAAACATCTCTTGGATGTCGGCAGGCACGGCATCGGGCGGCGTATCGAGCCCGGCTTCGATCAGCAGCACCTGGTTGCCCGACCGCGCCGAAAGACGATTGGCGAGCACACTGCCGGCCGAGCCGCCGCCCACGATGATGTAGTCGAATGTCGCCTCACCGGCCATTTCAGCTCCCCGCGGCCACCGTCGCGACCGCTACGGTCTCTTTCATCCGAATCTACCACAGGGCCGCGCCGCCGCCCACAAGCTCCGCGATAGCGGGTGATTGGACAAGCGTGCGGCATTGCCGCATGTTTTTGCGGGCAGACGGGAGCGGCGCCATGGATTTCGCATTCTCGGAAAAATCGCAGCGCATGCAGGCGGCGGTCCGGCAATTCATGGACAAGCATGTCGCGCCGCGCGATGGCGAATTCGCCGCGCTCGAAAACCAGGGCGTGTTCCCGCCACCTTTCATGGAGGAGCTCAAGGCGAAAGCGCGCGCCCAGGGCCTCTGGAATCTTTTCCTGCCCGGTCTCAAGCCGGACGAGCCGGGCACGCAAATGGCGAATCTCGATTACGCGCCCTGCGCCGAGATCATGGGCCGCATCGATTGGGCGTCCGAGGTCTTCAATTGCAGCGCGCCCGATACCGGCAATATGGAGCTGCTCCATCTCGCCGCAACGCCCGCGCAGAAGGAGCAATGGCTGAAGCCGCTGCTCGATGGCCGCATCCGCTCGTCCTTCGCCATGACCGAGCCCGATGTCGCCTCGTCCGACGCAACCAACATCCGCACCGCGATCACGCGCGACGGCGGCGATTGGGTGGTCAGCGGCTGCAAATGGATGATCACCAACGCCGCCGACCCGCGGACGAAAATCTTCATCGTGATGGGTCAGACCTCGCCCGAGCGCCCCGAGGCGCATCGCCGGCAGAGCATGGTGCTGGTCCCGGCGGATGCCAAAGGCCTGACCGTCGTGCGCAACCCGCCGATCATGCATCACGTCCATGGCAATGGGCATTGCGAGGTGCTGTTCGACAAGGTGCGCGTGCCGGCCGAGAACCTCCTCGGCGAGGAAGGCGGCGGCTTCGACTTGGCGCAAGCGCGCTTGGGGCCGGGCCGCATCCATCATTGCATGCGGGCGATCGGCGCGGCCGAGCGGGCACTGGAGTTGATGGTCCAGCGCAGCCTCGAGCGCCGCACGTTCGGCCAGATGCTGCATGAGCACGGCACGATCCGCGAATGGATCGCTTTATCGCGCATCGAGCTCGAGCAGGCGCGGCTGCTCGTTTTGAAGACCGCGTGGCTGATCGATCAATACGGCACGAAAGCGGCGCGGCGCGAAGTTTCGCTTATCAAGGTGATCGTGCCGCGGATCGAGGTGGCGATCGCCAATCGCGCGATGCAGGTGTTCGGCGCCAAGGGACTGACCGGCGACACGCCCCTGCCCGATATCTGGACGCATGGCCGCTATCTGCAGATCGTCGACGGTCCCGACGAGGTCCACCTGCGCTCCATCGCCCGCGCCGAAGTGCGGTCGATGGAGAAGCGGATGGGTAAGGCGCATTAGCGGAGACTTGTCACCGCCGCCGCGAGCGCGCACTCTTCGGCAAAATCCAGTTCCGGATGGAAATTATGCCGAACATTCCAGACGATATCTTTACCGAGCCCGAGGAGATTTCGCCCGATACCCTGGCTAACCTCGGGCCGTTACGCCGCTTGGCCGGCGTCTGGCAATCCGACGAAGGGGTCGACGTAAATCCCAAGGCGGCCGGTCCCGAACGGCGCGTCTTCCGCGAACACATCCGGATGGACCCGATCGATCCTCAGCCGAACGGTCCCCAGCTCCTTTACGGCTTGCGCTATCACATTCACATCAACACACCCGAAGAAGCCACCACCTTCCACGACCAAGTCGGTTATTGGCTCTGGGAGCCGGCGACGGGACTGATTATGCAGACAATCGCCATTCCGCGCGGCCAAGTGGTGCTGGCAGGCGGAACAGCGAAATTCGAGGACAAGACGATCTCCGTCGAAGCAAGGCGCGGCGATACGCGCTTTGGGATTTGCTCGACTCCTTTCCTCGAAGAGGCGTTCCGCACCGATTACTATCGCATCGATATTACCTTCAACACCGATGATAGCTGGACGTATGTGACGCGGACCGATTTGGCTATTCGCGGGAAAACGCCTGCCTTCAACCACGCCGACACCAACACGCTACGGCGGATCGCGCATGCCGAACCGAACCCGCTCGTCGGGCTGCTAAAGACTCGCTAACCGAGCATGGCGCCGGATCGAGCGATGTCCCGCAGGGCTCTACTCCCGGCCCGGCAGCGGCACGACGTAGCGCTTATCGATGATCTCGGCCGGGTCGACCTTGCCCTTCATCTGGCCTTGCGCGGTGAACCATTCGATCTGATGCCGCACATCTTTGGCATCGAGCCGGAGCTGCGCATCGAGCCACGGAATCGCGGTCGCGATCGTATCGACGCGCTGCTTCGTATATTTCGCCAGGATCGCGATGATCGCCTCCGCCGTCGGACCGTCGCGGCGATGCTCCTGAACGTCGGCGAAAGCATCGTGATAATCCTTCGCGCCGCGCTTGAACGCGCGCAGGAAGCGCTCGACCGTGTCATGCTTCTCATTGGCGATCTTGGTCGCCGTGAAAGCCGTGTTTGCCTGGCTGTATGGCGCTTCGTCGCCGACCCAGCCGAGAAGATGCGCATCGTTCTTCGAGAGGAGCGCCATCGTCGGCGTCACCGGGAAAACAGCGAGATCGGTTTGACCGCCGGCGAGGGCCGAGCTGACATTGGTGTTGGTCTGCAACGCGGCGATGTGGATGTCCTTCAGCGGGACATTGTACTTCTCGGCGGCGAGGCCGAGGTCGTAATGGAGCTGTGACCCGAACTGCGTCACGGCGACGGTCTTGCCGGCCAGTTGCTTCAACGACGTAAAGCCTCCGGCATAGGCGCGGTTCGAAGCGATGTAGGCGGCATTCTTGAAGCCAGGCATCTCGCGATTGCCGCCCGCGATGATGCGCAAGACGCCTTGGCCGGCGAGGCTGTAGAACGCGGCCGCCATCCCGGTGCAGCCGAAATCGACGTCGCCTGAGGCCGCGGCGATCGCGATCGGCTGCGCCGCGTCGAAGAACGTGATCTGTGCGTCAAGGCCTTCATCGCGGAAATAGCCGCGCTCGTCGGCGACGAAGATCGGACCGACCGCAAGCGTCTGCACCACGCCGACCTTGATGGATTCGGCCGCGCGGGCCGACGCATCCAATGCAAAAAGAAGGCTGAGGCCCGCGATGATGCCGCCAAGAATTCTCATGCTTCCACCCCAAATTTTCCTCTCACGTATCTTAAGAGAATGTCATTGCGAGGCCGAGCTTGTCGAGGCCGAAGCAATCCAGTCTTGAACAGGCACTCTGGATTGCGTCGTCGCGCGATGCACTCCTCGCAATGACGAGATATTAAAGCGTGAGCTCGCGATGCAAAACTTCGACACCCTCATCGGTGCCTATGATGGCCGTCGACGCGAGGCCGCAGAATAGCCCCGTCGCGACCACGCCGAACAGCGAGCGCAGGCCGAGATCGAGCTCGGTCGGATCGGGAATATCGGCAAAGCCGCAATCGGCGATGTAATTGCCGTTATCGGTGACGAAGGGCTTGCCTTCGGCCTGCCGGAGCCGCGGCGTCGCGCCCATGGCTTTGAGCCGATCGAGCGTCAGCTCCCAGCCGAAGACCACGATCTCGACCGGCACCGGCGTCGCGCCGCTAAGCTTGTCGACGAGCTTCGTCTCGTCCGCGACAACGATCATCCGCTCGCTGGCGAGCGCGATCATCTTCTCGCGCAGCAGCGCGCCGCCCGCCCCTTTGACGAGATCGAGCGCGCCGCGCGCGATCTGATCGGCGCCATCGATGGTGAGGTCGAGGCGCCGATGCGACGCGAAATCGGTGAGCGGGATGCCGAGACGCTTGGCCTCTGCCGCCGTCCGCTCGGAGCTCGGCACGCCAGCGATCTTGAGCCCGCTTTTGACCCGCGCCGCGAGTGCTTCGAACACGAAATTCACGGTCGTGCCGCTGCCGAGCCCCAGCACCATGCCGCTTTTCACTTCATCGATCGCACGCGCCGCCGCTCTGGCCTTCTGTTCGTCGCGATCGCTCATTTCTTGCGTCCGGCCGTCGCGGTTTCGATCGCGCACCAGACCGTGTTCGGCATTGCCGGCAGCGGGATATCGGTAACGCCGAGCGGCGCCAACGCATCGACGATGGCGTTGATCACGGCTGCCGGCGCCGCCGTGGTCGGCCCCTCGCCTGCCGATTTGATGCCGAGCGGATTGGTCGGCGATAGGATCTCGAGGATCTCCGTATCGAGCCACGGCAGGTCGTCGGCATGCGGCATGCCGTAATCCATGAAAGAGCCGCTGAGCGGCTGGCCGCTCGCGCGATCATAAACGCATTCCTCGGACAGCGCCTCGCCGACGCCATGCGCGATCGAGCCATGGCTCTGCCCATCGACGATCAACGGATTGATCGCGCGGCCGACATCGTCGACGCTGGTATAACGTTTGATCTGCACGCCGCCGGTCGCCGGATCGACCTCGATCTCGCAGATAGCCGTGCCGTTGGGGAAGACCGGCCGGTGCATCTCGTGATCGGCGCGCGCCGCGAGTTCCTCGCCGCGTTTCGCCGCTTCTCGAGCGAGCTCGAAGAGATCGAGCGCGCGACTAGCCGCGGGAGCATCGAACTTCCCGTCCTCGAAGCGGATTTGCTCCGGCACCGCATTAAGGAGCGTTGCCGCAAGGCGTTTACCCTGCTCGATGAGTGCGCTTGCCGCCATTGTCATGACAACGGCGGCGTGCCGCATCGAGCGGCCGGAATGCGAGCCGCCCCCTTCGCTGACGAAATCCGTGTCGCCCATGACGACATCGATGCGCTCAATCGGCACGCCCAGCAAATCCGCGATCACCTGGGAGAAGCTCGTCTCTTGCCCCTGCCCGCTCGGCTGGGTGCCGATGACGAGCTGCACGCGGCCTTCGGGTTGAACTTTGAGCTCGGCGCGCTCGCGCGGCGAGCCGGTCGATGATTCGACGTAGTTTGCAAGACCGAGGCCTAAGCAGCGGCCGCGCGCGGCGGCTGCCTCGCGCCGCGCCGGAAAGCCGGTCCAGTCGGCGCGACGGAGCGCGTCATTCATCGCACGCTCGTAATCGCCGCTGTCATACATCGTGCCGACGGCATTGGTGTACGGCATCTGCTCCTTGCGGATGAGATTTTTGCGCCGCAGCTCGATCCGGTCGATGCCGAGCGCGCGGGCCGCTTTATCGATCAGCCGCTCGAGCGCGAAATTGACCTCCGGCCGGCCGGAGCTGCGCATCGTCGTCGTCGGCACGGTATTGGTGAAGACCGCTTGGGCATGAAGGTGCGCGGCGGGAATGTCGTAAGAGCCGGTGATAAGCCCACAGCCCTTGGCCAGCGGCGACAGGCTGACGCAATGCGCGCCGACATTGCTGATATTTGTCGCGCGCAGCGCAAGGAATTTGCCCTCGCCGCTCACCGCCAGTTCGAGCTGCGTGCTGAGATCGCGACCCTCATAAGCCGTGATCATCTCTTCCGAGCGCGTTGCCGTGTATTTGACGGGGCGGCCGAGCTTTTTCGCCACCCAGAGCAGCAAGCCGAACTCGACATAAGGCCGGTTGCGCGCGCCGAAGCTGCCGCCGACATCCCGCGAGACGAGACGCAGATTCTCGACGGGGATGCCGAGCACGGCGGCATATTGCCGCCGCTGGCGGATGACGCCCGGCCCGCCCGAGGTGAAATGCAGCGTGTAGCTCTCCCGCGTCGCGTAATATTCGGCGAGGCCGGAGCGCAGCTCCATCGGCATCGGCGAGGCGCGCGGCACATGAACCTGCTCGGCGAAGCTGCGCGCGGCTTTCGCGAAGGCGGCATCGGTGGCGGCGGCATCGCCGAAATGCGTATCGACCAGAAGATTGCCGGGCGCGGCGTCGTAGAGCAGGGGCGCGCCGGGTGCAAGCGCCGCGTCGACATCGATTGCGAAAGGCAACACCTCGTAATCGACGAACACCGCTTCCGCGGCATCCCAAGCCTGCGCTTGCGTCTCGGCGACCACCATCGCCACCGCCTCGCCGACATGACGCGCGCGCTCGACCGCCAGCGGCTCGTGCGGGCCGGTGAAGACTTTGCTCGCCGGCCCGCCGCCTGGCGATGTCAGCTTCATATCGAATTGCGTCGACGGCACCGGATCATGCGGTATGGGTTTGAGTCCATCCGCGCGGCAATCGGCGCCGGTGAAGATGCCGAGGACGCCGGGCATCGCGCGCGCTGGATCGGTGTCGATGCGCTTGATACGCGCATGCGGATGCGGCGAGCGCACGAAAGCCGCAAAAACCTGACCGGCAACACTGAAATCGTCCGCGTAGCGGCCATGGCCGGTCAGCAGGCGGAAATCCTCTTTCCGCGGCAACGGCTTGCCGCTATTCCGGAGCGCGAAGCCTGCGAGCGTATCCATCAGCCTTCTTTCACCTGCACTGGCTTCTCGCGGCCAAGCAGCGCGTAGAGGATCACGACGGTGAGACCGCCCGAGATCACCGGTTGCTGCACCACGAGCCGCAGCCAAAGCGGCATCTGGTTCAAAGCGTCAGGCGGGATGAAGAGCCCGCCGATCCCGACCATGATCGCGAGGCCGGCGGCGATGAAGGCGCGATCATCCCAATTCACGCGGCCCAGCATTTGCACGCCCTGCATGAACACGATCCCGAAAAGCAGCGTCGCCGAAGCCGACAGAACCGGTGTCGGCACCAGGACCAGCAGCATATCGAATTTCACACAGCCGCCCAGGACGATCAGCAGGATGCCGGCGGCCATGGTCGCATAGCGCGAGCCGACGCGCGTGGTCCGCATCAGACCGATATTGTCGGGATAGACGATTGTGCTGAAACCGCCGACAACGCCGATGAGGATCGTACCAAGCCCGACGCCAAGCACGCCTTCCGAGGCGCGCGCCGGGCTGAGCTTTTCATCGCCCCAATCGGCGACGAGCTGATACATCGCCATCGACCCCATGCCAGCCGCGATCAGCACCAGCAGGAAAATGGCGACGAGATCGGCCTGCACCGCGAAGCCGAAGGGAAAGATCTGCGGCGTAACCAGCACCGGCGCGCTTGCAACCTGAGCGAAGGACACCGGGCGGAACAGCGCGTAGACGACCGAGCCGATCGCCAACGCGAACAGCACGGCGCCGCGGCGCCAGATCTTGCCGCCCCAGACCGTCACCGCGATCAACACCGCGACTGCGATCGAGCCGGCGCCGAGATTGACCCCGCCGAAGCCGGGGCTCGATGGCTGGCCGATCCAGGCCGGAAGCGCGACGTTCGCGATCTGGACAATGGTCAGGATGACGATCATGCCGGAGATGATCGGCGCGCGCAGATACTGCGCGAAGAGCCCGGCAATGCTGAAGCCGCGGATCGGCACGGTGAGCACGCACCAGATCAGCGCCGCGATTGCGAGCGAGCCATAAGCCGCGCCGAGCCCGCCGCTCTCGAGATGACCGACCGCCATCAGCGCTGCGAAATTCCCCGCATACGGTCCCTGAATGATTGGCAGCCGCAGCAGGAGCACCGATTGCAGAATGGTGATGATGCCGCAGGTGGCGAAACTCATGCCGTAGAGATAGGCGATTTGCTCCGGGCTGAGATTGAAGGCGCGGCCGAGGAGTCCCGGAAAGACGAACATCCCGGTCATACCGAAGACGTTTTGCAGGCCAAGGATCACGGCTTGCCCGAAAGGCAGCCGCTCATTGAAGCCGACATCGAAAAGTGCGGGTTTGCTGCCGCTGCCTTGCGGCGTCGCCACAGGGGTTTCGGGAACTCGTCGGGACGGCATCGCCATGGGTCACCTCGAGCGGTCGCAGTCTGTTCGTCTTTTCACGCCCTGCCGGCAGCGCTTCACCCCTCAACCCTGGGTTCCGGGCGCGGTTTCGTTTCCCCTGGGCAACCTTCTTTAAATTTCCCTTGTTCTTGTTATGTTCTTTTGCTAAAACATAAGCCACGCATGGGGAGAGGAAGCATGTCTCGTCCATTGGACTGGCAAACCGCAGGGCTGTTGCTCATCGGGTGGGTCGTCGCCTTTGTCACGACTCTCACCTGAGCCTTACAGTCAATCCACGATTCGGCAGCGGCCTTTGCGGGCGAATGACCCCGCGTTAAGGTCGCAGGATGAAGCTGCTCGTCATCGAGGATGACCGCGAAGCCGCGGCGTATATTTCCAAGGGCCTTGTCGAGAGCGGCTATGTCGTCGATGTCGCCCATGAGGGCCGCGACGGGCTTTTCATGGCGAGTTCAGGGAATTACGACGCGCTGGTCGTCGATCGTATGCTGCCGGGCATGGATGGGCTGGCCGTTATCGCCGCGCTGCGCGCGGCCGAAATCCGCGTCCCCGTCCTGATCCTCAGCGCGCTCGGCGCCGTCGACGACCGTGTCAAAGGACTGCGCGCTGGTGGTGACGACTATCTGGTCAAGCCATTCGCTTTCGCCGAGCTCCTGGCGCGCCTCGAGGCCCTGCTTCGCCGGGGCAGCGGCGCGCCGGCGACAACCAAGCTGCATGTCGGCGATCTCGAAATGGATCTGCTCGCGCGCAACGTCCACCGCGGCGGCCAGGAGATCGATCTCCTGCCGCGGGAATTCCGCCTCCTCGAATTCCTGATGCGCCATGTCGGACAGGTCGTGACCCGCACCATGCTGCTCGAGAATGTGTGGGATTATCATTTCGATCCGCAGACCAACGTCATCGACGTTCATGTCAGCCGTCTGCGCCAGAAGATCGATAAGGGCTTCGCCAAGCCGCTGCTGCACACCGTACGCGGCGCGGGTTATCGGCTCAGCGCCGAATAATCGTGCCCGGACTCATCAACACCAGCGCCTTTCGCCTCGCGGCGATCTATTTCACACTATTCGCGACCTCGGTGCTGGCGCTGCTCACCTTCATCTATTTTTCGACCGCCGATTTCGTCGAGGCTCAGGCCGAGGAAACCATCGACGCCGAGATCCGCGGCCTCGCCGAGCAATATCGCGAGCACGGTCTCGCCGGCCTCGTCGAGATCATCGATCAGCGCATCTCCGCCGCACAGCGCACGCCGACGCGCATCGACGATACGATCTATCTCATCACCGACCCGCTGCTGCACAAGCTCGCGGGCAATCTCGGGACCTGGCCGCAAACGGTCGAGCGCGGCAGCGGCTGGGTCAGCTTTCCGGTCACCGAGCAAGTCAATGGCGCGAGCGAGACCGACAATGCCCGCGCCTCTGTGATCGTGCTGCCCGGGAATTTCCATCTTCTCGTCGGCCGCAATCTGCGCGACGCGCGGTTGTTCCGCCTGCGCATCACCAACACGATGGGTTGGGCGGCGCTGATCACTTTGGGGCTCGGCGTCATCGGCGGTCTGCTGATGACGCGCAACATGCTGCGCAAAGTCGATGCGGTGAACCGCACATCCACGCAGATCATCCATGGTGATCTGAGTCAGCGGGTGCCGGTCTCGGGCACCGGCGACGAATTCGACCAGCTCGCCCAGAATCTCAACCAGATGCTCGATCAGATCGAGCGGCTGATGGCCGGCATGCGCCAGGTCACCGACAACATCGCGCATGATCTGCGCACGCCGCTGTCGCGGCTGCGCGCGCGGCTCGAGGTCACCCTGATCGAGAAACCCGATCAAGCACGCTATGCCGATGTCCTGCGCGAGACGATCAGCGAAGCCGATCGCCTGCTCGGCACCTTCAACGCGCTTTTGAGCATCGCCGAGGCGGAAGCCGGGTCGCGCCGCGACGGTTTCGAGCCAGTGGATTTGTCCGAGATCGCGCGCGACGTCGCCGAGCTCTACGAGCCGGTCGCCGATGAGAGCGGCCTCGGCTTCGAGATCAAGATCGCGGACAAGATCCTGGTGCGCGGCGACCGCCACCTGCTGTCGCAAGCAATCGCCAACCTGCTCGACAACGCGCTCAAATACACGCCAGAAGGCAAAGTCGCCCTGAGCGTCGAGACGCGCGCCGGCAAGGCGCGCATCGAGGTCAGCGACACAGGGCCCGGCGTGCCGCCCGATCGGCGCAGCGCCGTGTTCGACCGTTTCGTGCGGCTCGAAGGCAGCCGCAGTACGCCCGGCAACGGGCTCGGGCTCAGCCTCGTCCGCGCGGTCGCCAAGCTGCACGAAGGCACGATCTGGCTCGAGGACAGCGTCCCCGGCGCCGACCGTCCCGGTCTCAAAGTTGTGATCGAATTCCCGCTTGCTGCGGGCAGCGCGACCTCAGAATCCGACCGCGACCTGCCGCGGCTCCTTCCGGCTCCGGCTCTCGTGGCCACTGCCGATCCGCCGCGCGACGTCGGCGAGGCTTGACCTCAGCTGTTCACGGCTCAGGCCGGCACTCGCAGCGACCGGACCCATGATTTCGTCGCTGAGCAATTCCTCTAGCGATGCTTCGCCTGTCAGCCACCAATGCGGCATTGGCCCCTCCAACCTCCGTTTTTCTCACACTAAGGGTGGAAGGTGGCCCTTTTGTGGCGTGAGCCGAAGATTTTGTCCTTTCCGACGCAATTATAATTTACCGGAGCAATCGCAAACATTGTGAACGCTAGATAACCACCGCATTGCGGCACGTATTCGCGCATTTGGCTCATGCGCGGTCGAAGTTATTCACAGCTTTTTACGATCAAAACTCCGAGATTTGCCGGAAACGGCCAAGGAGCCCGCCGGAGGGCACGCCTCGTGCTCACCCTACATGCCGTCGCCCTGAACGGGAGCCCTCAGCCTCTTCGCTCTAACTCAACCCTCGACGCGCACCACACCGCGCCCGCCGCGCGCCGTGCTTACCCGCTCCCCCAAAGCAACCTTATGTTTGCTCCACTATATCCTTGAAAATATAGCGAACGCGTCATATTCGAGAAGATATATCGGATCGGAGCACCATTTGCCGCTGTCGCATTTCCGTTTTATTCCGGCTGGGCTAGCGCTGGCTTTTGGCTTGGTCCTCCTGGCGTCCCCCGCGTCGGCCGATGATGTCCTGGTCTTCGCGGCCGCCAGCCTCAGGAACGCGCTCGACGATACGGTCGCGGCTTACGAGAAGAGCGGCGGCGGCGCGATCAAAGTGTCCTACGCCGCGAGCTCGGCGCTCGCCAAGCAGATCGAGAACGGCGCGCCCGCCGACATCTTCATCTCGGCTGATCTCGACTGGATGACCGACGTCGAGAAGAGCAACGCGATCAAGGCCGACACGCGCGCCAATTTGTTCGGCAACGTCCTCGTCCTGGTCGAGCCGGCAGACAGCGCCAAGACCATCGACATCAAGCCGGGCTTCCCGCTCGCGGCGATGCTGGGGGATGGCAGGCTCGCCATGGCCAATCCCGATTCCGTCCCCGCCGGCAAATACGGCAAAGCCGCGCTGCAAAAGCTCGGCATCTGGGAGTCGGTCGAAAGCAAGGTTGCGAGTGCCGAAGACGTGCGCGCGGCGCTGCTTTTCGTCTCGCGCAAGGAGGCGCCCTTCGGCATCGTCTATCAGACGGATGCGGCGGCGGACAAAGGCGTGAAGGTCGCCGGCGTCTTCCCGGCCGACACCTATCCGCCGATCATCTATCCGGCGGCAATGACAGCGTCATCGAAGAACCCAGACGCGGCGAAGTTCCTTGCCTATATTCATTCCGATGCGGCGAGGCCCTTCTTCGAGAAGCAGGGATTCAGCGTCCTGGCGAAGTAAATCGCCTAGGTCATTGCGAGCGAAGCGAAGCAATCCAGAACAACGCGCGAAGCTCTGGATTGCTTCGTCGCCGACGACCCGTTCACACGCTCTTCGCGCGTGAACCCAGAGGGGCCAATCGCGAAGAGCGATCGGCGGGGTCGTCCCTCGCAATGACGTTTTGAGTTACCGGCTGAGCCGAGTCCGCTTCGCCGCGCCCGTGGCAGCGCCCGTCCGCATCGAGCGCGCCAGGAAGGCGACATGCGAACGGCTCGCCTTCGTCGCGCTGGTCTCGATGGCGCGGTAGCGCTTCACCAACTCTTGCCCGAACGGCGTCAGCTTCGCCCCGCCGCCTTCCTTGCCGCCGAGCGTGGTCGAGACCACCTTGCGGCGAAAGCTCGAATTGAGATCATCGATCAGCATCCAGGCGCGGCGATAGGACATGCCAAGCGCCCGGCCGGCGCTGCTGATCGAGCCGGTCTCGGCGACCGCATCGAGCAGCCGCATCTTACCCGGCCCGATCGATTGCCGGGGCCCGAAATCGACGCGGAGCGTAAGACGCGGCGCCATGGCTTGGCAGCGGCTTATTCAGCCGCGGCCGCCGTCTCATTGGGTTGACGGTATTCCTTCAAGCGCGGCAATACCTCTTTCGCCAAAAGCGAGAGATTGGCGATCGTGTCGTCGTGGTCCATGAAGCCGGCATGCGTCATCGAGAGGAGATTGCCCATGCCGCCGCAGGATTCGGCAAAGCCGGTGATCTGGTCGTAAACCTGATCGGGCGTGCCGCAGAACATGATCCCGGCATCGATCAGATCCTGGACACTTCCCGTCATCATGTTGATGGCGCGGCCGTCCTTGGTGAAACTACGAGCAGGCGGCCGGCCCGCCGCCTTCATCAGCTGCACATTGGCGTCGACAGAGATATAGCCGGGCGGGTTACGGAACGGCGCCGGCGTGAACGGCAGGGTGCGGAGATAGTCTGCGACCAGCTCCCCGCGGCGGCGGCCTTCCGCTTCCGTCTCGCCGACCGCGACCAGCCCGAGATAGCCGAAACGATCAGGCGGCGGCTCGCGATGGAATTTCGCGCGATAAGCGTCGCGGTACGCATCGTACAGCGGCTTCGTCGCGTAGCCGGTGCCGAGCGTCGCCATGGTGTAGCCGCGCTCGCCGAGGCGCTGTGCATTGTGCTTGCTGCCGGTCGTGCTCCAGACCGGCGGATGCGGCTGCTGCCAGGGACGCGGCCAGACGTTCACCTGACGATAATGGAAATTGTCGCTCTCCCAATTGAATGGACCGTCATGCGTTGTCATCGCCTTCAGGATGAAATCGAGCGATTCCCAGAAGCGCTCTTCGACATGGACGGGATTGGCGTTGGACGGTGCGAATTCCGACGGCACGCCTTTGACGAAACCCATATTGAGGCGGCCGCGCGAGATCACGTCGATCGTCGAAAGCTCCTCGGCGGCACGCAGCGGATCGGGGCGATGCGCCAGCGGGTAGCCGAGGACCAGCAGCCGCGCGTTCTTCGTGATGCGCGACAGCACCGAGAGCGTCACGACGACGGTCGAGGCCATGCAGGTCGCCGTCGAGTGATGCTCGTTGACCATGATGTCGAGGCCGAGCTCGTCGGCGAGCTGCCATTCGTCGTAATAGCGGTGGAGAAGATCGCTTGCTTGCTTCGGATCGATCCGGCTATTCGGAACAACGATGCGAAGCGCGCCGCCGTGATCCTTCCACGCAGGGGAATAGGGCTGCTCGGTGAAATGAAAGACTCTCATGCGCTCTTTCCCTCAATGAAATCCAGCGTGCGACGCGCGAATTCCTGCGGCTGTTCGACATGCGGGAAATGCCCGCTGTTCGCGATCGTCGCGAAGGACGCGTTTGGCAGCGCCGCGGCATAGGCCTTGCCGTAAGCCGGCGCGACGATCTTGTCGTCGGCGCCCCAGAGCACCAGCGTCGGAATCTTGATGCGATGCAGCCGGCCTTTCAGCTTCGGATCGTGCATGTAGGGCCGCCAGCCGAAGCGTGAGCTCGCCTCGCGCGCGCGGGCGATCGCGTAGAGCTCGTCATCGGGCAGCTTGCTGTTGTCGCGCCCTGCGAAATCCTGGTTGAGATAAAGCACCTTTTGCAGATCGGCATCGGTGACGAACCACATGTCGTAGATGTCGCGCGTCTCGCGGTCGCCGTGCTTCACGCCGAAGGCATCGACCAGCACCATTTTGGCCAAGCGCTGAGTCGATTTCACCGCGATCTCGGCCGCGATCCAGCCGCCAATGCCGAGCCCGACGACATTCACCTCGCGCAGATCATGCGCCTCGAGCAAGTCGAGATAGAGATAAGCGATGTCATCGATGGTGTTGAAGCTGAGCGGCACCGCCGGTTTGCCATAGGCTGGATGGGTCGGCGCGATCACCTTCGCACCCTTCGCGAGCGCGTCGAGCGCCGGGCCGGCGCGATCCATCCCGATTTCGGGATGCAGGAACAAAAGCGGCTTGCCGCTGCCGCGAACATCCATCTCCAGCGCAATGCCGCTGACCTCGATGGTCGATTTACCATCGGCGAGAGCCATCTCGTCGCTTCCTCCGCTTGTACGGTCGCCATTCTGGCGGATTCAGCAACGGAATCAACCGGTCAGGCCTAGCGACAAGCGATTAGCTGACCGTTCCTATCGTCATAGCCGGGCTCTTCTCAGTCATGCACTGGCTTAAAGGGTGGATGGCCGAGACGACGCCGGGCATGACGCGAATTGTCCGGCTAAGGCCGGACGCTGACGGCTAGTGCGCCGCTGCGGCAGCGCGGCCCTGCTCACGCTCGACGAGCTCGGCCATCAGCCGCCGCATCTGCACGCTGCCGCCATCGGCATTGACGCTGACAGTGGGCGCGCCCGGATCGAGCGCGATACATCGCTGCTGCGCCTCGAGCATGTCGCGGTCCTCGTTGAAGGCCTCGACCGTGACTTTATAGAGAAACGCGTCGAGCTGTTTGTCGTCCCGCTGATAGTCGCGCGCGCTCGTCCAAAAATAATGCGTGCTGCTCTCGGTTTCGGGCGTGCAGGCGTTCAGCACCGTGATCCCCAGCGAAACCGGATCGTTCTTCTGCGGCGCGACCTCGGTAGTGCGGATGTCGATGACGACCTGGGAGGGCGGCGCGAAGTCGATGGTCTTCTCGAGCCGGCAGCGCGGCCCCATACCTTGCTTGCGGTTATGCGGTGCCGTGTCGACCTCGATCGGCTCGCGCACGACGCGAACAAAATCATCGCCGCGGTCGAAACGCAGCACGGTGCGTGTATCATCGGTGCCGATGGTTTTCGCATGCACGAAAGCGAGATGCGACAGATCGATGAGATTCTCGACCATCAACTGATAATGCGCGGCGATCGGCAGCCGGTCGTGCACCGTCGTCCACGCCGGATCGGCGGCGCGGCTGAAATCCGGAATACGCGCGGCGTCGGCTTTGGCCGCATCGCCCATCCAGATCCAAAGGTAATTGTAGCGCTCGACCATAGGGTAGCCGCGCACGCCGAGGTTCGGCGGCACGCGATCCTGCCCCGGAATGGCGACGCAGGCGCCCGAGGCATCGAAGGTGAAGCCGTGATAACCACATTGCAGCCGGTCGCCGATCACCTTGCCTTTGGAGAGCGGCGCGCGGCGGTGGCAGCAGCGATCCTCGAGTGCGACCGGCGTGCCATCCGCGCGGCGATACAACACGACCGGCTCGCCCAAGAGTAGCCGCGACAGCGGCGTGCGCGTGACCTCCCCGGCTTCGGCGGCGACGTACCAGCAATTGCGAAGAAAGCTGCCCGACATTGGCTTCTCCATGACCATGCCTCATCGTAGCAAATCCGATTGCGGCGGGCACGCGTCTGCGCCATAGACCATTCCGCAAGAGGGAGGGCACCCATGGCTCAAGCAGAGCGCATTTCCTTTCAGTCCGCCGGGCTCAAGATCAACGGCTACATCCATAAGCCCGCCGGCATGAAGCCGGGCGAGAAACGGCCGGCGATGATGGTGCTGCACGGCTTCGGCTCGAACTGCACCAGCAGCAACTGCGTCCTCCCGTCTGAAATGCTCTGCGAATGGGGCTATGTCGCCTTGCGTTTCGATTTCCGCGGTTGCGGCGAGAGCGAGGGTAAGCGCGCCAACACCGTCTGCCTCGAGCAGGTCGATGATGTGAAGGCCGCCGTCACCTTCTTGCAATCGCGGCCCGAGATCGACGGCAGCCGTATCGGCGTCGCCGGCTCGTCTTTCGGCGCCGCGGTGGCGGTCTATGCAGGCGGCGTCGACAAGCGCATTGCGGCGGTGATCTCGTCGGGCGGCTGGGGCGACGGCGAGACCAAATTTCGCAAGCAGCATGAATCGCCGGAAGCCTGGAAGCGCTTCACAGACATGATGGCCCGCGGCAAGGCGGCGAAAGCGAAAGGCGACACGATCATGGTGCCGCGTTTCGACATCGTGCCGATTCCCGAGCATCTGCGGACGCATCTCGCCAAGAACTCGATCATGGAGTTCACCTTCGACACGGTCGAGAGCATGTACAATTTCCGCGCCAACGAGGTCGTCGGCAATATCGCGCCGCGCCCGCTGCTGCTGCTCCATGCGTCCAAGGATTCGGTCACGCCGACCGAGCAATCGCTGCGGCTCTTCGAGCATGCCGGCAAGAGCTCGACCGATCTTCACCTCATGCCCGATGTCGACCACTTCATGTTCAGCGACGAGAATCCGCGCGTGATCGAGATCATCCGCACCTGGCTGAACAAATTCTTCCTGCTCGAGGCGCGTTGACCGACTCCCCCACCCTCGCCGCCGAAGATCTCGCGAAATTCGCCGCCGATATCTTCATCGCGCGCGGCTTTTCGGAAGACCACGCAGCGAAGATCGCGGAGGTGCTTGTCTGGGCCGATCTGCGCGGCGCGCCGAGCCACGGCGTGCAGCGCATCCCGCGCTATATCGAAATCATCGATGACGGCGAGATGAACACGCGGGCCGCCATCCGTGTCGAGAAGGAGCTACCGGCTGCGGTGCTGATCGAGGCCGATCGTGCGCCGGGCCAGGTCTCGATGCGTCTCGCCGCCGCCGAGGCCGCACGCAAGGCGCGTGCCGTCGGCATCGGGCTCGCGCTGGTCAGGCGCACGACCCATACGGCGGCACTGGGCTATTACACGCGGCTCGCGGCGCTCGAGGGCATGGCGGCGATCGCCGGCTCGGCTTCGTGGTCGAACATGGTCTATCACGGTGCGCGCGAGGTCGGGGTCGCCTCCAATCCCTTCTCGATCGCGATCCCGCATGGCCCTGGTCCAGGAAGAGGGGGTGAGCCGCTGGTGCTCGACATGGCGACCGCGGTCGCGGCGCTTGGGAAGATCGTCCACGCCGCGCGCAGCGGCAAAAGCATTCCCGAAGGTTGGGCGCTCGACGATAACGGCAATCCGACCACCGATCCGAAGAAGGCGACTTTGCCGCTCGCGCTCGGTGGGCCGAAAGGCTCGGGCCTTTCACTGATGATCGAGGCGATCGCGAGCCTGATCACCGCCAATGCGATCATCGCCGACACGATCGAAGGCAAGCCCGGCGGCAAGGCGCATCGCCAGAATGCCTTCCTCATCGCGATCGACATCGCGCAATTCCGCGACCTGCCCGGCTTCGAGCGCGACCTGACGCGCATGATCAACGCGCTTAAGGCGCAGCCGCGTCAGGCCGGCTTCGAGGAAATCCTCATGCCGGGCGAGCGCGGCGCGCGCGAGCTCGCGAAACGCCGCCAGGCCGGGATCACCATTCCCGCCGCGACGTGGACGGAATTGCTGAAGGTCGCGCACCGTTTTGGGGTTCAGCCGCCGTAAGCGCTACCGCGATCCGTCTTGCCGCTCGGCGGCGCGCCGCGTATAGAAAGCGCGAAGCAAGAACATAAAACGGCTCACCTGCTTTACCGATGCATAGGGGGAAATGATGGCAGACATCGCGGCTCCGGCCGATCGCTACCAAATTGCCGGGCGCATTGAGCGCCTGCCCTTCTCGCGTTGGCATCTGAGGATGGGAGCGATCGTCTCGACCGGCTGGTTCTTCGACGGTTTCGACGCGCTCGCCATCGCCTACGTCCTGCCGGTGCTGGTGCCCGCCTGGCATCTCACCTTCGCCACCGGCAGCACGCTGATCAGCGCCGGCTATGTCGGCCAGCTCGTCGGCTCGGTGCTCTTCGGCTGGCTCGGCGAGCGGTATGGGCGCGTGCCGGTCTTCCGCTACACGCTCATTCTCTACACCGTGATGAGCGTCGCCTGCTGCTTCGCCTGGGATTACTGGTCGCTGTTTACGATGCGTGCGATCCAAGGCCTCGGCCTCGGCGGCGAGATTCCGATAATGGCGGCGTATATTGGCGAATTCGCCAAAGCCTCGCATCGCGGCCGCTACGGCCTCGGCTTCCAGCTCTGGTTCTCGATCAGCTTTATCTTCGTTTCGATTATCGCGCGCTTCGTCGTGCCGAATTTCGGTTGGCAATGGATGTTCGCCATCGGCGCCATCCCGGCGATCATCCTGATCCCCTTGCGGCAATGGATGCCCGAATCCCCGCGCTGGCTGGTCAACAAAGGACGCGACGAGGAAGCGAACGCGATCCTCGCCAAAATCGAGGATCAGATTTCAGAGCATGGCGCGAAGCCGCTGCCACCGGTGCCAAGCAACTTCGCGCCAGTGAAGCCGTCGACCGCAAGGATCAGCGATCTGCTGCGCGGCATTTATCGCCGCCGTACGCTCGCCGTGTGGACGATCTGGTTCTGTACCTACATCATCGTCTACGGACTCAACACGACCGTTCCGACCCTGCTGCGCACGGTCTATCACGCGTCGCTCGAGGATTCGTTGAGCTTCGGCTATTGGGCGAGCGGCCTCGGGCTCTGCTTCACCGTCAGCGGCATTTTGCTAATCGACAAATTCGGCCGTAAGCCGCTGTTTGCACTCGGGCAGTTATGCGGCGCCATTCCGCTGTTCTTGCTCTTCGCCTATGCATACCCGGGTCAGGGCCTCGTCTTCCTCATGGCGATGTTCATGCTCGGCTCCGCCTTCAATTCGATCCTGGCGCTGGGGCTCAGCACCTACACGGCGGAGCTCTACCCGACCGAAATGCGCGCGGTCGGCGTCGGCGTCGGCAATGCGTGGGTGCGCTTCGCGGCGGTGATCGGGCCGATCTTCCTCGGCTGGGCGAGCGCCAATATCGGGCTCAACAACGCGTACATTATCTACGCCTGCTTCGGTGTAATCGGCGGCCTGACCGTGATCTTCGTCGCGATCGAGACCAAGGGCAAAGTGCTCGAGATCTTGTCGCCCTCGCTGCGAACGGCGGAGGGAGAAGGCCGATAAGGCGACGCACATTGGGGGACAAATGATGAGCGAGACGAAATCGATCCTCGCGGCGGCAAGCTTTGCGGTCGCCGGGCTGCTGCTGGCGAATGCCGACGTTGCGCCCGCCACGGCCGCCGAGGCGGATCCGCCGGCGGCTGTAGCGGGCAACAGTCCGCTCTCCGTGCAATTGGATTACCTCATCTGGAACGTCAGCGGCGACAAGCTGCCGGCGCTGGTCTCGACCGGCCTGCTCGGCGCGCCCGGTACACAGATCCTCTATGGCAATTCGACCGTCAACGACGATTGGCGCTCGGGCGGTCAAATCACCGCCCGCTGGCTTTTCGATCCGTCGCATAACGCCGGCGCCGAGATCAGCTTCTTCGATCTGGGCGATGCGTCGAGCCGTTTCAGCACGGACTCGAGCGCCCATCCAAACTTGGATCTGCCCTTTATCGACGCGACGTCAGGGTTGCCTGTGGCGTTTTTGGCCGGCGTGCCCGGAGCGATTTCCGGCGGAGTGACGGTCAGCGACACGTCACGCTTCCTAGGCTTGCGTGCTCTCTATCGCCGCGCGCTCGGCGCGATGGGCAAAGAGCATTTCAGCGCCTTGATCGGCTACCGTTTCCTCTACGAAAACGATCAGCTCGATATCAGCACCAGCGCATTGCAGCTATCCGGCCCGGTTGCGGGCACCTTCGTTGCCCAGCGCAGCAGCTTCGGCGCGACCAATTCGTTCCATGGGCTCGATGTCGGCATCGGCGGCGATATTGCCGAAGGACCGTGGCGGATCGCATGGCGCGCCCAACTTGCTCTTGGCGCGAGTATCAACGACGCGCGCATCGATGGCGTGACCACCGGAACTTTCGCCGGCACGACAATGACGTTCGCCGGCGGCTCCTTTGCGCTGCCGACGAATATCGGCGCGCGCAGCCAGGCGCAGTTTGCCGTGGTCCCCGAATTCTCGCTGACGGCCGGCTATGAATTCATGCCGAGTTGGCAACTCATCGCCGGCTTCGATGTCATCTATTGGACCGGCGTGCAGCGCGCCGGCAAGCTTATCGACACCACGCTCAATCCCAACCTGATACCGCCGGGTAACGGTCTCGGCGGGCCGCAGCGGCCAGCGGCGCGTTTCGATACGGGCGCGCTGCTGGCGGAAGGGTTCACGCTCGGCGTCAAGCACGCGTTCTGAAACGCGTATCGCCTATAGCGTCCCCCGCGTGGAGCCGCTAATTCTGCTTCGATGAGCGAGGCCGGTCCGGGAGAACACGCAGGGAGCGAACCCGCGACCTCAACGCCGCCGACCGGCCAGGCGGCCGTTTCGTGGGACGCGTTTCTCTCGACCTACCTGCCGGCCCTCGTCCTTGCGATCGGTACCGGCATTGCCCTGCCGGCGATCCCGGCCCTCGCCAAGACCTACGCCGTCAGTTTCGGCATGGCGAGCGGCATCGTCACCGCCTTCGTGCTCGGCAATGTCGCCGGCACCATCCCGTCGGGCTGGCTGATCGATCGCTTCGGCAATCGGGTCGTGCTGATCGCCGCGCCTCTGATCACCTCGGCGACGAGTTTCGCCATCTTCTTCTCGGATAATTTCACCGAGCTGCTGATCCTCCGCTTCATCACCGGCTGCTCTGCCCAGATGTGGCAGATGGCGCGGCTGGCGGCGATCTCCTACGGCGCGCCGCCGTCGCAGCGCGGCCGGCTGGTGAGCTGGATGTTCGGCATGGACAGCACCGGCCGGCTGACCGGGCCGATCATCGGCGGCTTCATCGCCGCGGCCTGGGGACCGCGCGCGCCGTTCCTGATTTTCGCGGCGATGGCGCTGATCGCCCTCGTTCCGACATCGACGCTCGCCAAGGACACGCCGCACCACGGCGCCGCCAAACGCGACAAGAAAGCGCGCACGATGTCCCTGCGCGACGTCGTCATGCCGCGCCTCGTTTATTTCGGCGTCGCGCTTTTTGCCGGAATGACGCGTGGCCCGCTCAACGCGGATCTCCTCCATCTCTACGCCGCCTTCGCCTACGGCCTCGGACCGCAACAGATCGGCTATCTCGCGACCGCGGCCTCGTGCCTGTCGTTGCCGATCGGCTTCACCGGCGGCTGGATCATGGACCGCTTCGGCCGCAAGCGGACCATGGTGCCAGGGTTCACCGGTGTCACGATCGCGATGGCGTGCCTCGGTGTCTCGGCCTTCGCGCATCTCACGCTCGCCTGGTATGTCGGGCTGTTCCTCCTCGGCGTCGCGACGCAAGCCCTGACCGGCGGCTCGGTCCAAACCGTCGGGGCCGATGTGGCACCGGCGCAAGCGCGCGGCACCTTCCTCGGACTCTGGCGCTTTACAGGGCAGTGCGGCGTCGCCCTCGGCCCAATCATCTTCGCGCTCGTCGCCGATACGGTCGATTACGGCACGGCGTTCTTGTTCACCAGCAGCTGCGCGGCTGTGGTAGCCTTCCTGCTCATCCGTTACGTGCCGGAGACGCGCACGCAATCGGATTAGCGTTCTTTGCTTAGATCGCAGAGGGAGGTTGGTGTGAGAAGGATCATCAGGGAAATCGCCTCCAGCATCGCGGCATTGCTTCTCGTAAGCGGCACGACGCACGCCGCCGATGTCCTCAAGATCGCGACGGTCAAATCGACGACGCTCGGCGCCATCTACATCGCGATCGACAAGGGCTATTTCAAAGAGTCAGGCATCGATATCGAATTCGCGCCGCTCGATTCGCCCGGCCTCGTACCGCCGGCCGTGGTGTCGGGCTCGGCCGATATCGGCTCGACCGGCGTCTCGGCGCAGCTCTACGCCCTCGCCGCGCAGGGCGCGATCAGGATCTTCGCCGGGCAGGCGCGCGAGCATCCGACATTCCAAGTCAACGCCTTCATCCTCTCGAACGCAGCATCGGCGGCGGGCCTCAACAGCCTCGACAAGCTCGCCGGCCATTCCATCGCCATCTCGCAGATCGGCTCGCCCGTGCATTACGCCGCAGCGCAAGTCACGCTGAAGCATCATGTCGCGCTCGATCAGGTGCACTTCCTGGCACTGCAAGCGAACAGCAACATCGTCTCGGCCGTGGCCGGCGGCACAGGCGATACCGGCGTCGTTCCGGGCACGATCATGGCGCCAGCCCTAGCCAAGGGCGATTTGAAACTGCTCGCCTGGATCGGTGACGAGTTGCAGTGGCAATCCAGCGCGCTCATCGCCTCGCCGAAGACGCTCAATGAGCGCGGCGATGTGATGAAACGCTTCCTCACAGCGCTTCGCCGCGGCCTCCATGATTTCCATGATGCGTTCACCGCTGCCGACGGCACGCGGCACGACGGGGCCGGCGCCAAGGAAGCGCTCGCGACCATGGCGAAATATCTCGATCAGACGCCGCAGCAGCTCAACCTCGCCATTCCCTGGGTCGATCCCGATGGGCGACTGGATTTCGCCGACATGAAGCACCAGCTCGAGTGGTTCGAGGAGCAGAACATGCTGAAGGGCAAGGTGACGCTCGATGAGGTGATCGATAAGCGCCTCGCCGAGGATGTGAAGCGCTAACGCTTGCCCCAGCGCCTCTGCCACTCCGGCAGGATCGCCGGGTTGAGGACGTAAAGCGGCGGCTCGCCGGCGAGGGCGCGCTCGATATTCGCGATCCCTGCCCGCGGCACGGCTTCAGCGCCTTCGCGGGAATGGCCGACGCAATGCGGCGTCAGGATCGCATTCGGCAGCTCGCGCAGCGCGCTGTCTGGCGACAGCGGCTCGGTCTCGAACACGTCGAGTGCGATTTTGTATAGATGGCCGTCTTTCGCGACCCTTACCAAGGCGGCCTCGTCGACGATACCGCCGCGCGAGGTGTGCACGAGCACCGCATCGGGCTTCATCAGCCGCAGCTTTTCCTCGTTCAACATATGCCGCGTCTCGGCATTGAGCGCTGCCAAGACGCAAACGACGTCGCTGCTCCTGAGCAAATCGTCGAGCGCGACGAAAGCGACATTCGCCGGCACCGGCTCATGGCGGCGCGGCGCATAGGCTTGCAGCACCACGTCCCAGGTCGAGAGACGATGCACGATCGCGCGCGCCATGTTGCCGAAGCCGATCATGCCGACCGTCTTGCCGCGCAGCATGCGCGCATGCATCCGCGAGGGGGGCGGCTGGTTGGCGCGGAGCGCCGCCATCCGCTCGGGAAAATTCTGCAGACAAGCGAGGATCACCATGATCGTCGCCTCGGCGACGCTGAGGTAGTTTTCCGGCACCTGGCCATTGGCAACGACGATGCCGAGTTCGCTCGCTGCCGCGATATCGACGCCCTCGACGCCGATCCACGGGCTGACGACCGCGCGCAGCTGCGGCGCTGTCTCGAGCAGCGCACGCGTGCAAGGGAACCCGGTGCCGTAGAGGATATCGGCCTTGGCAAGCGCATCAAGCTGCGCCAGGAACGGCGCGGCGCCGATATAGCGGATCACCTCGTGGCCGCGGCGCTTCAGCTCTTCCTCGACCGGCTCGAAGGCGTATGGGGTGGCGGCCGGCCCGACGACAACGATTTGCATGCGCGTTCTCCTCGACGCCTTTATACCGTCATTGCGAGCCCGGAGGGCGAAGCAATCCAGCGATACAGTCGATGCTGCCCTGGATTGCTTCGCTTCGTTCACAATGACGGGTTCTTCTAGACCCGCGGTAAAACCCCTATACTGGCGTGTGCAAACGCCTTTCCGAGGGAGATCGAGGATGGTGACGCCAACGCCGCTGCATAAGGAGCCCTCGCTCCGCAATTCCATCCCGCCCGCCGAATGGCAGGCGCGCGTCGATCTCGCCGCCGCGTATCGCCACGCGCAATATGCCGGCTGGAATGATTCGATCTTCAACCACATCACCCTGCGCGTGCCGGGCGAGCCTGATCATTTCCTCATCAAGCCGCATGAGTTGCTGTTCGAGGAAGTGACCGCCTCGAGCCTCTTGAAGCTCGACATGGAGGGCCGGCCGATCGGCGAGGACAAGCCCATCAACCCGGCGGCGACGACGATACACACGGCCGTGCTGCTCGCGCGGCCCGACATCAACGCCGTGATGCATGTCCATACCGAGCCGGGCATCGCGATTTCGGCCGTGAAAGGCGGGCTCAAATATTTCTGCCAGGATGCGATAAATTTCTACAATCGCATCGGCTATCACGATTTCGAAGGCATCG
>DATNGE010000016.1:0-3856 GCA_035606035.1 Allostellaceae bacterium | reverse complement strand
CCGTCGACCGCCTTGGTCTGCAGCGCGCCCATCATCGCCGGCGGATCCATCGGCGCGATGCGCACGTCGTTCTCGGGATCGAGCCCGCCACGCGCCGCAACGAACCGCTCCCAGGCATGGATGATGCTGCCGACGCCCTGGATCGCGATCGTCTTGCCTTTCAAGAGCGCGCCGCGCTCTTTGAGCGACATATTGTCGGTCACATGCAGCGCGTCGTACACATCGGTACGCAGCACCATCTCGACCAACGGCTTGTCGACGAGATTGGCGATCGCGATCAGCGGCTGGCCCTTCGCATTGGCGCGCAGAAACACCGGGCCGGTGCTGTCGGTAAAATCGGCGCTGCCCGCGATGACCGCGTTCACGGCCTCGACGCCGACCAGCATGCGGTGCGAAACGTTGAGGCCTTCCTTCTTGTAAAAGCCCGCATCCTCCGCGAGGAAAGGCGCGCTGAAGGTCAAGGTTGGCGACGGCAGCGCGAAAATAACGTCGATCGGCTTGTCGTCGGCGCGCGATGCGAGCGGCGATACAGCCATCGCGACGGCCATAGCCGCGACCGAGACAAGATACTTCCACGAAACCATAGCGCTCTCCCTGCAGCTGTTGCGCGCCAGCATGCAGGAGGCCGAGGAGCACTTCAAGCCTGGGCACAATTCGTCCCGCGCATCGAACGTTACGTGGAGGGGCCTCGCGATGTGGTCACGAAATCGCGCGGCGCGCGGCGACGCGCGATCCGGCGCCGCGCACGGTATCGATCAGCGCCAGCGCATTCTTGGGCACGGCATCGCCGCGCCAGGCGACATGGCCGTCGGGCCGCACCAGCACCAGCGGCTTTTCATAAAGCGCGGCGGCTTCGCGCGAGGCGATCGGCTGGACCGTCAATGGCACGACTCGCTTCGCCGCCGCTTGCTCCAGCGGCGCTGTCGGCAGCCCGGCGAAATTCAGCAGCACGAAGCCGGCGCCGAAGAGGTCGAGGATCGACTGCCCCGGCGAGAGCCAGGCATGCGGCGCACGCGCGCCGGGAAAGCTCGTCGGCCGATAGCCGATCGTATCGTCTTCCGGCTTCGGCGCGCCGTCCGGCACCACGATCGGCGACGGGTCGTAGATGTAGCCGAGATGGACGCCGATCGGATGCCAGGATTTCTCGTTCTCCTCGACGAGGCGCTGGCCGACGCGGCGGCGCACCGCCTCGCCTTCCGCCGTCGGCGCCGCGATCTCGGCATTCGGCTTGGCGCTGACCAGGCGCTGGTAATTGGTCAGCGACATTTCGGCGGCGCGCGCCGAGGCCGGCCGGCGCTCGTAATCGTAGCTCTCGAGCAAATTCGGCCCGCCCCAGCCCTCGAGCCGCGCCGCCAGCTTCCAGCCGAGATCGAAGGCGTCTTGGATGCCGGTATTCATGCCGAGGCCGCCATTGGGCGGATGCGCATGCGCAGCATCGCCGGCGATGAAGACGCGTCCGTCCATGAAACGATCAGCGACTGTCCGCTTGCGCACCCAGAGCGTCTTGTCCTCAATGGTATGCGGCACGTCGCGGCCCATGCCGCGGCGGAACAGCGCCGAGACATCGGTCTCTTCGAGCTTGGCCGCATCGAGCCCGACGAGTTGCAGCCGCCACAGATCCTTGCCGTCGACCGCCGTGAGGAAGGACCAGGTGCCCTCGGGGCCGACGAAGACGTAGCGAAACGCCTGCTGCTTGTCGTGATAGCGCGCGAGATTCGCGGCGCGGATATAGATCGTCATCGACCAATCGATGTGACGCTCGCCGCGCACCTCGATGCCGAGAAGCTCGCGCACCGTGCTGGCGAAGCCATCGCAACCCACGAGATAGGCGCAGCGGATCGTCTCACGGCGGTTGCTGCGCTTCTCGAACAACGTTGCCGTGACGCCGTCTTCGTCCTGCACGAAGCTCTCCAGCTTCACCTCGTGGCGCATCGCAATCTGCGGGAACGAGCGCGCGTAGTTCTGCAGGATCGGATCGAACCAGGTTTGTGGACAGGGCAACGATCGCTCCGGGCTGAACCGAATCGAGACCTGCTGGGCGAGCGAAGGCGTCACGATGCGGCCGATCTCGTAACTGTTCATATCTGTGACGAACGCGCTGTCGAGGCGATGATCGAGCGGAAAGCCCCAATTCCGCACGGTTTCGGCAATGCCGCATTGGCGGCAGAATTCCATTGTGCGGACGCTCACCTCGAGCATCTTCGCCGAGCCGATGCGATTCTCGTTCTGCTCGACGAGTAGCGCCGCGACGCCGCGCCGGCCGAGATCGCCGGCAAGCGCCAGCCCAATCGGCCCACCTCCGACGATTAATACCGGAATTTCAACCCTCATACCCACCAACGCCCTCCTGCCCGCTGCGGGTCTTACGCCGTCACGGCGGTGGCGGGCAAGAGCGCGGAACCTTGTCGCCCGGGGGCTCGCTCGGCAGGTATTCCAAGAAGGTGAGAAGCGAGGTTCCGTTGCGCCTCGTCACAAAATTGCGATTGTGATAAAGTGGCGGTTTGGAACAATGCGGAAGGCGCCGGCATACGAGGGGAACGCTCTATGACGCTCTACCGTATTTATCTGCGCAGTCATATCCGCCGCGAGCTTCTTCCAGCAGACCAGCCCCCCTATTGCCAGACGGAATCGTTCGCTCCGTCGCCCGTGGAACAACTTGAACACCCGAGCATGGTGTTTGGCAATCACCGATACAGTTATGTGATCACCGGCCGCGAAGAGTTTCAGGCGGAAAACGATGCTGCCGCGCTGGCGATCGCGCGCGGCATTTACGATGCGGCCAGCGACCTCTGCGATGCTTTTGAATTATGGGACGCGGGGCGCCAAATCGACCAGAGCCGAATGGCCACCTTGCAGACGAGCGTGGTCACCGCGCAGTGGCAAGAGCACGTGATGCGCGCCGAGGAAGCGCTATTGAACAGCGGCTGGGCAATCGCACGCAGCCGCCGACTTCTCGCGCGCTTCCACGAGCTGCACCAACACCGAAAAGGCAGCGATCTCGGCCCGCCTGCTACGACATACTGACGCAAGTTGACGGCAGCTGGAGCCGACACTGTTCGATCATCCTCGGCCGATCACCGCGTGCTCCACCACCCTCGGCAATGAAGAGGCGTGGTGGGCGGAGAAGGGCGTCGATTCCAAAGTCGAAGGAGCCACGGGACCGATGAGCCCGCGGGCGCTATTACCGACCCGCGGAACGAAACTGGCGTGGAGAGCCGAAAAGAACCGTGGAGTGCCGCCGGTCGGACTCGGGAACTCAATCCGCCGATCACGGCACCGGTGAGTTCATGCCGAGCTCGTTGGCGCTTAAGGCGCGAGGGCCGATCGAAACCAACTCGCTGAGCCCATTGTCCTCACAGTTACCGGCTCAGGCGCGCCCACAAATCGACAGCATTGCGCTTCGGGGAAAAGTAGACCTGCCACGCAAGTGATTCGGAACTCGCTAACAGCAGCGGAGGCTTCGAAGCCCGCCCGAAAACGCCGTCCGGTGAATAGCAAAGCTTAAGCTTTCTGCGGTTCGATCACGCTTTTTTGCCTTAAGCTTTCCTTCTTTCTCCTTTGCCAAGCTCACGGTTGCTGGCAAAGTGCCTGAACAAACAAACGCTACGAAATTGCCTCAGCTTCGCCACATTCCTGGTCGGGGGACCGTAAATTTATGGCTGCAACAGCTACGTTGACGTTCGACGACGAGTTCAACTCGCTCAGCCTTTGGAACGGGACATCGGGGACCTGGGACACCACCGGGTATTGGAACTCGTTCAACAGCAACGGCTACACGCTCTCCTCGAACGGCGAGCAAGAATGGTACATCAATGCGAATTACGCCCCGACGTCCTCGGTGACGCCGTGGACGGTC
>DATNGE010000015.1:0-7383 GCA_035606035.1 Allostellaceae bacterium | reverse complement strand
GCAGGAATTGGTCGTGCCGAGATCGATGCCGATGACTTTTGCCATTCTCTAACCCCTTTTTGCGGCAGGGTCCCACAGCCCCGAAGGCACTGCGGCATCCCCCGCGGATTGGTTTAGGCCGGGAAGAACCCCCGGCCCGTGCCGCTCATATATGTGTGCGCCCCTCCCGCACTGCAACGGGCCGGGGATCGAAAAGCGCCAAGCCCGAGGCGTTTTCGAGTCGCCGGTTCGGCTGGGAATCCGCGGCGGGAAGCCGGGTCCGGCGAGGCTCAGAAGGGCTTTTCGTATTCCAGCCGCCAGCGGACCGCGCCTTGCTCCGTCCGCTGGTTGAGGCCGAAGAGATAGCCGACCTCGTATTTGATCTTGCCGTACTGGAACATGTTGTACTGCCCGACCAGGACCGGCCCCAGCCGGTGCTGCGTCGCTCCGTCATGCGAGACGCCGGCGATGCTGGTGATGCTGCCGTAATACTCGACGCCCGGCTGGAAATACTGGTTGAGCTGCAAGCGCGACTGCCAGGCGATCTCGAGCGGCGTCGCGTCGCTGTGATGCAGCCCGATCTCCTTGCCGACAAGGAGGTTGAGGGTGTGCAGCGTGTCACGGCCGAGATCGAGACCGAGAATATCGCTCATTTGCTTCTGGATGAGAGGACCGAAGGTGAAGCTGTCGGGCTCGTTGCGTCCCGCGGCATGCGAGAACTCGGCGAAAAACCCGAGATCGGCCCAGTATTTCCCCTGCGGCGTCAGCTGAAACAGATTCTCGAAGGTGGTGGCGCTGTAGCGCTGGTTCGAGCCCGGATCGGTCTCGGTCTCGGCCTCGATGCCCGGCTGCCACCACGGCAAGATGCCGATCTCGAGTTCATGGGTGAAGCTTTGCGCGTTGTTGAGCCCGCTTCCCGGGCGATCGAAGGTGACGTCGCCATTGTGCTCGAATTCGAGCTCGCGATAGTCGACGATCGGCGAGCGGACCTTGAACTCGGCTTTCGCCGGCGTGAACGCACCGCCGGCGCCCAGCACGGCGATCGCCCCGACCACCGCCCGCGCCGCCGGCACATGCGCCGCCATGGCGGAAATCCGCTTTCCGAACATCTGTAAACCCCTTTATTTCGCGATGATGTGGCCGTGCGGCGTGTCGGCGCTGAAATCGTCGAAGAATTCGTAGCTGCCCGGCCGCAGTGGTCCGATAAATACGGTGATCGTGTTGCCGCCGGTCACGACCTTCTCGCGATTGAGATCGGTGCTCTCGAACTCCGCGGGCGTCGGATTGAGGTTTTTGACCGTGAGGGTGATCTTCTGTCCGGCGGGAACGGTCAGCTCGGCGGGCTCGAAGACCTTGCCTTTGATCGAAAGCGTGAACCCGTCCTCGGCCGCGACCGGCAGGGCGAACGCCAAGCCGGCTCCCAAGATGGCCAGACCGGCCAAAGTTCGTGGTTGGATCATACCCTTACGCAGCTCACCGTTGATTAGGAATGAAACTCATTCGCAAAAAGAAGGTGCGAATGATTATCATTCCTGATTTCAGAGTCAAGCGATTGCTCGGAAACGAGGCCTGATCGGCCGCGATCGGGCGCCCAGGCTTAAGCGGGAGGGCGGAGTCCGATCTGGCCGAGAACCTGGCGGGCGAGCGGGCTCTGCGGCTCGATCATCGATCGGATGCCCTCGAAATGGTTCAGCCCGTCGAGGATGAGCTCTTGCGCCGGTGCACCGCGCGCCCGGAGCGCGGCGGCGAAAGTCCGGCCCTGGCGCTGGAACTCGGGGCTCTCCTTGCTGCCATAGGCCACGGTGATCGGGCAGGCGAGCCTGTCGAGATGCCGGATCGCGCTGAACGCGTCCTCTTCCTCAGGCGTGAGTTTCACGTAAGCGCTGCGCGCCGAGAGCAGCACCGGCCGCAGCTCGTACATGCCCGAAACGCAGGTGCCGCTCTTGAACACATCGGCCGGCACGCCGAAAAGCGGCCACTCGGTCGTCAACAGCACGCTGGTCAAATGGCCGCCCGAGGAATGGCCGATGACGTGGATGCGCTTGGGATCGCCGCCGAAGCTCGCCGCGTTCGCGCTTAGCCAGGCGACGGCGCGACGCAGCTCGGCGATCATGTCGGGCATGCGCGTCGGCACCTTCGGCGGATCGAGGGTCGAGAAACGCGCGGCGACGAGATGCGCGCCGGCATTGACGACGGTGTCGGCGAAATAGACGAAGGCGTTGTCGGGCTGCGGGCGCCAGCGTCCGCCATGGACGAAGAGCAGGACCGGCGCATTGCGTTGTTTGGCCGGCACGATCTCGAGCGTCTCATCCGGGCCTTCGCCGTAGCGCCGCTCGAAGTGCTCGAAACGCGCGCGGATCTCGGCGCAACGCACCTTGTTCTTGTCGCGCAGCTCCTCGAAATTCGGCGCCCACACCGTCTGCTCGAAGGCGTCGTCGAGCGCTTTTTGTGTGTAGTCGAGATAGACTTTCGGCTCGTCCGTCACTGCCCCTCCCCCAGCCGCGCGTGCTGGCGCGTCAAACCGTCTGATCGACTGTCGATCCCGACGAGGGCGCGCTCGCCTTGGCGACGCCAACCATCGCCGGCCGCAACAGCCGGTCATGCATGCGATAGCCCGTTTGCACCACCTGGACGATGCTGCCGCCCGGCTTGCCGGTCCCCGGCACTTCGAACATCGCTTCGTGCAGATTGGGATCGAAACGCTCGCCGATCTCGGGCTCGATGCGCTTGATGCCGTGCCGCTCGAACGCCGCGAGCAGCGCGCGCTCGGTCGCGGCGACGCCCTCGATCAGCGCTTTCGCGCGCTCATCCTGCAGCGAGGCCGGATCGATGCTCGCCAAAGCGCGGCGGAAATTGTCGGCGACATCGAGCATGTCCTTGGCGAAATTCGCCGCCGCATATTTGCTCGCGTCCTCGCGCTCGCGCTGCGCGCGCCGCCGCAGATTCTCGGTCTCCGCGAGGGCGCGCAACAGCTTGTCCTTGGTCTCGGCAAGCTCAGCCTCGCTTTTGTTGAGCCGATCTACGAGCTCGGCGGCGGCGGCCTCGGCCGGGCTTTGCGGCCCGTCGCTGCCGGCGTTGCGATCCGGCGTCAAATCGTCAGCGTTGTCTTGTGTCATTCGCTCGCTTTTTGCTGTTTCAGCCCAGCATCCGGCCGATTACCTTAGCGGTGTAATCGACCATCGGAATGATGCGGGCATAGTTGATGCGCGTCGGCCCGACCACCCCGATCGCTCCGATCACTTGCTCGCGGCTGTTGGTGTAGGGCGCGACCACCATCGAGCAGCCGGCCATGCCGAAGAGCGGATTGTCGGCACCGATATAGATCTGCACGCCTTCGCCTTCGCGCGTCGCATCGAGCAGCCGGACCATCGTCTCTTTGGTCTCGAGGGCATCGAAGAGCGCGCGCAGCCGCTCGAGATCGGTGAGGGCGGAGATATCTTCGAGCAGATTCGCCTGGCCTTTAACGATCAGCGATGAGTGGTCGTTGCCGCCCCAGGAAGCGAGCCCAGCCTCGACGAGCTTCGTCGTGAGCTCATCGAGTTGCGTCCGGCGCTGCTCGATCTCGCCGAGGATCGCGGCCCGCGCTTCCTCGACGGTGCGGCCGAGCAAGCGGCTATTGAGATAATTGCCGGCGGCCTGCAGCGAGGAAGGCGGCGTGCCCAGCGAGACCTCGATTAGCCGGTTCTCGACGAGGCCGTCCTCGGTCACCATCACGACCAGGGCGCGCCCCGGGGCGAGCGGCACGAATTCGATATGCTTTAAGGGCCGCTCGGTCTTCGGCGCGATGACGAGGCTGGCGCAGCGCGACAGGCCGGAAAGCGTGGCGCTCGCCTCCTCGAGAATTTGCGACAGGCTCTTGCCGGCGGCGGTGCAGCGGCCATCGATGCTCTGGCGCTCGGACTCGCTGAGGCCGCCGAGCTCCAGCAGCCCGCTGACGAAGAGCCGCAGCCCGGCCTCGGTCGGCAGGCGGCCGGCCGAGGTATGCGGCGCGAACAGCAGCCCGGCTTCCTCGAGATCGGCCATGACATTGCGGATCGAGGCGGGGGAGAGCTCAAGGCGGCCGCGCCGGGACAGAGTCCGCGAGCCGACGGGTTCACCGGTCTCGACATAGGCGTCGACGATCATCCGGAAAATCTCCCGGCTGCGCTCGTTGAGCTCGGTCATCGTCGATTTCGAGACGGGCGGCGACATGCTGGCATAAACGCTTAAAGGGCCGAGAAAATGTAGGAACGGTGCAGAGAAGCGTCAACCGAGTGCGCGCATTAGCTGCCCACCCTTTACCTGACAGAGCCACCGCCTTAAGGTTCCCGCCCTCACCTTAGAGGATACGCCATGCCGCGCCCTTCCGGCCGCGCCCCTGATGAGATGCGCGTCGTCAGCCTCGAGCCGGGCTTTGCCAAATATGCCGAAGGCTCCTGCCTCGTGCGCTTCGGCGACACGCATGTGCTCTGCACCGCGAGCGTCGAGGAGAAGGTGCCGCCTTTCCTGCGCAACTCGGGCCGCGGCTGGGTCACGGCCGAATACGGCATGCTGCCGCGCTCGACCCACACCCGCACCGATCGCGAGGCGGCGCGTGGCAAGCAATCGGGCCGCACACAGGAGATTCAGCGGCTCATCGGCCGCTCATTGCGCGCGGTCACCGATCTGACGGTGCTGGGCGAGCGCCAGGTGCGCGTCGATTGCGATGTCATCCAGGCCGATGGCGGCACGCGCACGGCCGCGATCACCGGCAGCTATGTCGCGCTCCATCAGGCCTTCCAGAAGCTCGTCGAGCAAAAGCTGATCGCGAGCTTACCGCTGATCGATGCGGTCGCCGCCGTCTCGTGCGGCATTCATGAGGCAACGCCGGTGCTCGATCTCGACTACGCCGAGGATTCCATGGCCGAGACCGATGCGAATTTCGTGCTCACCGGCAAAGGCGGCATCGTCGAGATCCAGGCGACCGCCGAGCACGAGCCTTTCGTCGACGCGCAATTCTCGGCGCTTTTGGGGCTCGCGCGCAGCGGCGTCGCGCAACTCTTCACGCTGCAGCGCAAGGCGCTGAGACTCGGCTGATCCAATGGCGCGGCGTCTGCTCGCCGGCAGCAAGCTGGTCATCGCGACCCATAACAACGGCAAGCTCGTCGAGATGGCGGATTTGCTGCGGCCCTATGGACTCGAAGCGGTGAGCGCCGGCGCCCTCGGCCTACCCGAGCCGGACGAGACCGGCCTCAGCTTCGAAGAAAATGCGGCGATCAAGGCCCATGCCGCCGCAGCGGCGAGCAAGCTCCCGGCGCTCGCCGATGATTCGGGACTGGTGGTGGCGGGGCTCGGCGGCGCGCCTGGCATTTACTCGGCACGCTGGGCGGTGATGAAGGATTTCGCGCCGGCGATGGCGCGGGTCGAGCGCGAGCTCGGCAACAATCCCGATCGCCACGCCTATTTCGTCGCGGTGCTGGCGCTCGCCTGCCCCGATGGTCAGCTCGAGACTTTCCGCGGCGAGGTGCATGGCAGCGTCACCTTCCCGCCGCGCGGCACGCTCGGCTTCGGCTACGACCCGATCTTCTTGCCCCAAGGCATGAGCGAGACGTTCGGCGAGCTCGATGGCGAGCGGCGCATGCGCGTCAGCCATCGCACCGTCGCCTTCCGGCAACTCGCCGCCGCGTGCCTGCCGATGCCGCAGCCGCCGCAACCGGGCGCCTGAGCCATGGCGACACCGCTCGCCCTCTATATCCATTGGCCGTTCTGCAAGTCGAAATGCCCCTATTGCGATTTCAACTCGCATGTGCGCGAGCGCATCGACGAGGAGCGCTGGCGCGCCGCGCTTCTGACGGAGCTCGATCATTGGGCGCCGGCGCTGAAAGATCGCGAGCTCGCCTCGATCTTTTTCGGCGGCGGCACGCCTTCACTCATGGCGCCGACGACCGCGGCGGCGCTGATCGAGCGCGCGCGCCAGCACTGGCCGGCGACGCGCGATCTCGAGATTACGCTCGAAGCCAATCCGACCTCGGTCGAGGCCTCGCGCTTCGCCGAGCTGCGGGCGGCGGGCGTCAATCGCGTCTCGCTCGGCGTGCAGGCGCTCGACGACGCGGCGCTGAAATTCCTCGGCCGCGGCCACAATGCGGACGAAGCGCGCGCGGCGGTAAAACTCGCGTCGCGACTGTTCGATCGCTTCTCCTTCGATCTCATCTATGCGCGGCCGGGCCAGACGCTCGCCGCGTGGCGCGACGAGCTCGCCGCCGCGCTGGCCATGGCGGGCAACCATCTCTCGCTTTATCAGCTCACCATCGAGCCCGGCACGGCTTTCGCGACGGCTTTCGCGCGCGGCGATTTCCGTTTGCCGGATGACGAGACGCAAGGCGCGCTTTACGAAACAACGCAGGAGACCCTCGCCGCCGCCGGCTTGCCGGCCTACGAGATCTCCAATCACGCGCGGCCGGGGGAGGAATGCCGGCACAACCTCGTCTATTGGCGCTATGAGGATTATCTCGGCATCGGCCCCGGCGCGCACGGCCGCCTTATGCTCGGGAAAGCAAAAAACGCGCTGAAAAATTTCCGCGCGCCGGAGACGTGGCTCGGCGCTGTCGAGCGCGTGGGAGAGGGCCGCGAGGAAACTCTGCTGCTCTCGGCGCCGGAGCGGCGCGACGAAATGCTGATGATGGGGCTGCGTCTCGATAAAGGCATTGCGCGCGCCGCGTTCCGCGCCGAGACAGGTCAAGATTTCGAGGCGGCGCTTGATCCGGTGCGGCTCGCCGATCTGCGCGAGGCCGGATTCCTGACGCTCGACGATATCGGCTTACGCGCCACCGCGGCCGGGCGCCAGCGGCTCAACGCCGTGCTCGGCGCGCTGCTCGCTTAGAAGCCCAAATTCTGGAAGGTCTGCGGCGCCGGTTCGACGATGGCGTTGCCGCCGCGCTGCACTTGCAGGATGGCGAGGCCGCGCTGTACCAGCCCGTTCGGGCGGAAGCGAAAGATGCCGTCGAGGCCGGAGAAGCCATTGGGATTGGTCAGCGCCTGCTCGGAGAAATCGGCACCTTGGGGCGCCTTCGCCAGCACGGCCGCGAGCGCCGTCGCGTCATAGCCGAGGGTCGCAAGCCGCGGCGGCGCATGGCCGTAAAGCTGCGCGAAACGCCGCTCGAAAGGCGCGCGGGCGGACGGTGCGGGCGCGGCATACCAGCCGCCATCGAGCGCCGGCTCGCCGCCGATGGTCGGATCATCCCAGAGCCCGGTGCCGAGGAATTTCACCTGATCCGGATCGATCTTGAAATAAGGCAGCTGCGGCGCGAGCGCTTTGATGCGCGCGCCGCCCTCGGGCAGGAAGAGCGCGTCGTAATCGACGCCTCCCGCCGCGAAGCGCCGCACGGCGGCAGCAACACCGCTGGCCGCCGGGTCGTAGAATTCGCTGCGCGACAGGGTCGCGCCATT
>DATNGE010000014.1:0-26824 GCA_035606035.1 Allostellaceae bacterium | reverse complement strand
GCGGCGTCACAGAACGTGCCCTCCTGCCATGCTCGTCATTGTCGGTTCGGTGGTTGTCATTGCCAGCGTCATTGGCGGTTATCTCGCCAATGGCGGGCATCTCGAGGTGCTGTTCCAGCCCTTCGAGGTCATGATCATTGTCGGTGCCGCGATCGGCGGCTTCGTTATCGCTAATCGTAAGCCGGTGCTTTCCGGCGCCGCCAAGGCCATTCCCGGCCTGCTCAAGGGCGAGAAATACAACAAAGAAGCCTATCTCGAATTGCTGACCCTGCTCTACGCCGTGTTCAAGATGGCGAAGACCAAGGGCGCGCTCGTGCTCGAGCAGCATGTCGAGAAGCCGCATGAGAGCGCGCTCCTCCAGAAATATCCGACATTCCTGGCGGACGAGCACGCGGTCACTTTCTTTTGCGATTATTTGCGCCTTTTGACCCTCGGCACCGACAACCATCACGAGATGGAAACGCTGATGGACGAGGACCTCGAAACGCATCGCGCCGAGCATCACGCGGTCGCCGGCTCGATCAGCGCCGTCGCCGACGCAATGCCGGCGCTCGGCATCGTCGCGGCGGTGCTCGGCGTCATTCATACCATGGGCTCGATCACCGAGCCGCCGGCCGTGCTCGGTCACCTCATCGGCGGCGCGCTTGTCGGCACCTTCATGGGCGTGCTTTTGTCCTATGGCTTCGTCGCGCCGCTCGCCGCCGCGGTCAAAGCGCGCGGCGATGCGGAAGAGCGTTATTTCCTCTGCATGAAGGCCGGCATTCTGTCTTACATGCAGGGCTATGCGCCCTCGGTCGCGGTCGAATTCGCCCGCAAGGCGCTCAACACCGACGTGCGACCGACCTTCTACGAGGTCGAGGCCGCGGTCGAGAACATGCCGCAAGCGGCCTGATTGGTCACGCAGGCGTAAGCTATGGCGAAGCACGGCGCCGGCGCTCCGGTCATCATCAAGAAGGTCAAGAAGGGCGGCCACGGCGGCCATCATGGCGGCGCGTGGAAAGTCGCCTATGCCGATTTCGTGACCGCGATGATGGCGTTCTTCCTGCTGCTCTGGCTACTCAACGTCACCACCGACGTGCAAAAGCGCGGCATCGCCGATTACTTCGAGCCGACCATCACCTCGAAATCGAACAGCGGTGCCGGTGGCGTGCTCGGCGGTCTCACCGTCGGCACGCCCGGCAGCCAGACGCTGCCGCTCTCGCAGCCGAACTTCAATCCGGCGCAAACCGCGCTGCGTCAGCCGCAAGAAGGCGACGACGGCAATGAAGGCGGCGGCCCGGCGAGCGATTCCGACAAGGATAGCGGCGCCACTGCGGCGGACCTGCCGCCCAATGACAAGAAGACGGCCGACGACAAGATCGCGACCGGCGACAAGAAGCTGAGCGACGAGGAGTTTCAGAAACAGGCGGCCGAGCGCGAAGAAAAGCGCTTCGAGGAAGCCAAGAAAGCGCTTGAAGACGCGGTGAAGGATTCGCCCGAGCTGCAGGCGCTCGCCAAGAACCTCATGATCGACGAGACGCCGGAAGGCTTGCGCATCCAGCTCGTCGATCAGGACAAGAGTCCGATGTTCCCGTTGGGATCGGCGGAACTGATGGATCCGGCGAAGAAGCTGATGACGCTGGTCGCCCAGGTCATCAACAAGCTGCCAAACAAGATCTCGATCACTGGCCACACCGATTCGACGCAATACGCGTTCGGCGCGAAATACACGAATTGGGAGCTCTCGGCCGACCGCGCCAATGCGACGCGGCGCGAATTCCAGAATGACGGCGTACCGGCCGAGCGTCTGGCACGCGTTATCGGCATGGCCGATCAGGACCCGATCAACAAGGGCAACCCTTCCGACCCCGAGAACCGCCGTATCAGCATCGTCTTGCTCCGCCAGAACCAGGATAAGGCTGGCAGCACGCAGGCCCAGGCCGCACCGGCGGCATTGCATCCCACCCAATCGGCGAGCCGTTAGTCCCTTATCGCAGCCTTATTGACGACGCCTGCCTTACCGCCATGATTATCGTGCAAATCAGGTGGAGCGGCGATGCTGCGAATTCTCGGACGGCCGAATTCCTACAACACGCAGAAGGTGCTGTGGCTGCTGGATGAGCTGGGCACGCCCTTCTCGCTCGAGCTCGCGGGGCTGGAGCATGGCGTCAACCACACGCCGGAATACAACAAGCTCAACCCGAACGAGCTGGTGCCGACCTTGATCGAGGATGATTTCGTGCTCTGGGAATCGAATTCGATCATGCGCTATCTGGTGGCGAAATTCGGCAACGGCCGTTTTCTCTCAGGCGATCTGCGCGAGCGCGCCCGTGCCGAGCGCTGGCTCGATTGGGCGCTGACGACGCTCAACCCGGCGATCACACCCGCTTTTTGGGGGCTCATCCGCTCCAAGCCGGAGGAACGCGATTCGGTGCGCATCGCGGAAGCGGTGAAGAAAACCGATCAGGCGATGACGATCCTCGACCGTTATCTCAGCGAGACGCGCTATGTGGCCGGCAAGGAATTCAGCATCGGCGATATCCCGGTCGGCATCATCACCTATCGCTTCTATTCGCTGCCGATCGAACGCCATCGCTTTCCGCATCTCGAAGCCTGGTACAAGCGGCTCGGCGAGCGGCCGGCCTATCGTCACCGCATCATGATCGGGCTGAGCTGAGCCACGCGCGATCGACCTCTGGCGATTGAGGACGGTTGGGACCATAATTCGCCGCGGTTCCGACGAGTGGTGAGGAGCGATGCCCGAAGGGCATAGCGACAATAAGCAACTGCCGAGGCAAGGCCGCGCGCCCGAGCGGCTCTCGGTCGCGCCGCAGCATTTCTATCGCACGGCGGCGCTGCCCTGCCCTTATCTGCCCGGCAAGATCGAGCGCAAGCTCGTGACCGAGCTCGCCGGCCGCCACGCCGCGTCCTTCTACAACGAGCTCTCGCGCGCCGGCTTCCGCCGCAGTCATCACCTCGCCTACCGCCCCGCCTGCGTCGCTTGCAGCGCGTGCGTGCCGGTGCGGATTCCGGTCGCGGCCTTCGCCGAGAGCAACTCGCTCAAACGCATCCGCAACCTCAACCGCGATCTCTTCCCGCGCCCGCTCGAGGCCGATGCGACGCTCGAGCAATTCCGCCTCTTCCAGCGCTATCAGCGCTCGCGCCATGTCGATAGCGACATGGCGGCAATGACTTTCGGCGATTACCAGGCGATGATCGAGGACAGCCCGGTCGCGACCAAGATGATCGAGCTGCGCGCGGCCGACGGCGCGCTCTACGGCGCAGGGCTCTATGATCCGCTCGATGACGGGCTCTCCGCCGTCTACAGCTTCTTCGATCCCGAGCACGGCAAGCGCAGCCTCGGCACGCTGCTGGTGCTCGCGCTTATCGACGAGGCGCGGCGCCGCAAGCTGGCTTACGTCTATCTCGGCTATTGGATCGAGGGCAGCGCGAAGATGTCCTACAAGTCGCGTTTCCGGCCCCTGGAGACGCTCGGCCCGCGCGGCTGGCGCCTGATGCTGGATTAGCGGCTACTCCGCCGCTTGGCGCATGCCGAGCTGCTTCAAGCAGCGGTCGATCCACAGCGCGGTCAGCTTCTCTTCGAGGCTGTTCTGCGTCAGGCGCTGATGCAGCCCGGCGAAATCGACGCGATCGAGACCCTGGTCCTGGTTAAAGCAGGAGAACACGACCGTCTCCGCGCCGGTCGCGGGATCCTTCTGCACCTGCAGGCACTGGGCGCAGATTTCCTTCATCATGCATTGCATCGGCGAGTTGATCGATGCGATCGCGTGATGGCCGGGCTTCAAATGCGGCTTGAGTGAGGTTTCGCGCGCGCGCGCGACGGCATTCATCATGCCGTCGGAGCCGATGACGATGAGGCGATCGGCCGCAGGCAGCGCGATCGGCTGATCGCCGAGCTTGCCGGCGGCATAAGCGAGCATCGCCTCGACGATATTGCCGACAAAAGCCTTGTCCTGTGGCCGCGTCGGCGTGAAGCCCGGCGCGGTGTCGCAGCACCAGACGACGCAATCGGCCGCGGCTTCGATCTCCTTCACCTTGTAGCGGTCTTGCGGCTTCTTGTAGCCGGCGAAATAGAGCACTTTCGAGCCGCGCTCGCGCAAACTCGTACCGATCGACAAGAGCACCGCGTTGCCGAGACCGCCGCCGACGAGCACGGCATTCTCGCCGCCCGGCGTCTCGGTCGGCGTGCCGGTCGGGCCCATGAGCACGACGGGCTCGCCCGGCTCGAGGATCGAGCAGAGATCGGAGGAGCCGCCCATCTCGAGCACGATCGTCGAGAGCAGGCCCTTCTCGCGATCGACGGTCGCGCCGGTGAGCGCGAGACCTTCCATCGTCAGCGAAGTGCCGGCGGATTTCGGCGCATGGCTCTCGTAATTCTGCAGGCGATAGAATTGGCCGGGATGGAAAGCCCGCGCGGCGCGCGGCGCGCGCACGACCACCTCGACGATCTTCGGCGCGAGGTCGACCACGGCGTGGACCCGCGGACGAAGCTCGTCGTCGAGCGTCGCGAGCAATTTCTGCGGTGCCGGGGCCTCGGGCTTGCGCTTGGCGAGGGTACGGCTCACCACCGGATAGCCAAGCTTGGCCCCGCCCATGGCTTTGACGACATTGCCGGCGAAAGAAGGGTGGAGATCGCCGAAAAAGCTGAGCGCGCGGCCATCCTTGCGCATGTGCATCAGCACTTCGACCTTGTCAGGCTTGGCGACGCGTTCCGGCTTCACCTTGTTGCCGGCCTCGTCATACGCCTGGAAATAGCGGCCATCGATCTCGACCTGCTTGTCCTCGCGCGCCAGCACCGTGTTCGGCGTCGTGCCGGCCGCGACCAGGATCGAGCGCGCCTTCAACGTGACGCGCTCGCCGGTCGGGATGATCTTGCCGGTGCCTTCCTCGACCTTGTGGCTCAACAGGACCAGCGCCTCGGCATGGCCGAAGCGATCGATCTTCACCTCTTCCGGCGCCAGACATTCGGCGAAGCGGATGCCCTCTTCCATGGCCTTCGCCACTTCCTCGTGGTTCAGCGTGTAGCTCGGCGCGTCGATGAGCCGGCGGCGATAGGCGATGGTGGCGCCGCCCCATTGATCCAAGAGCTTGGCGATGTTCGGCGCGCGGCCCTCGCGCTTGGCCGCGTCACGCTCGTGCCGGATGGCTTTCGCATGGGCGATGAAGTCGGCCGCGACTTCTTTGTCTTCCTCGTTCCATGTCGCTCGCACCGTCGCTTCGCCCCGCTCGTGAACCAGCGTCTCGTAGCGGGAAAGGAATTTCTCAACCTGGACCGCGTAATAGGCGAGCGATTCCGTCGCCGTATCGATGGCGGTGAGACCGCCGCCGATGACCACGATCGGCAGCCGCACCGTGAGGTTGGCGAGGCTCGACGTCTTGGCCGCGCCTGTCAGCTGTAGCGCCATCAGGAAGTCCGAGGCCTGGCGCACGCCGCGCGCCAGACCGTTCTTCATCGGCACGACCGTCGGCCGGCCGGCGCCGGCGCAGAGCGCGATATGGTCGAAGCCCATCGCGAAGGCGTCGTCGATGGTAACGGTGCCGCCGAAGCGCACCCCGCCATACATCGCGAATTGCGCGCGCCGCTCGATCAGCAGGCGGATGACTTTGAGGAAGTTCTTGTCCCAGCGGACGGTGATGCCGTATTCGGCGACGCCGCCGAAGCCCGCCATCACGCGATCGTCGAGGCCCTCCCACAGCTCCGTCACGTCGCGGATCGGGCGGAAATCCTTGCCTGCCAGGCCTTCCGGCAGCGGCTCGATCTTCAGCCCGTCGATGCCGACGACGTGATGACCGTCATTCATCAGATGATGCGCGAGCGTGAAACCCGCGGGCCCCAGCCCGACGACCAGCACCTTGTAGCCGGTCTCGGGTTTGGGGATCGGGCGGCGCAGATCGAGCGGGTTCCAGCGCGTCAGCAACGAATGGATCTCGAAGCCCCAGGGGAGCGCGAGCACGTCTTTGAGGGTGCGCGTCTCGACCTGCGGAATGTCGACCGGGTCCTGCTTCTGATAGATGCAGGCCTTCATGCAATCGTTGCAGATGCGATGTCCGGTGCCGGCCATCATCGGATTGTCGATAGAGGCGATCGCCATCGCGCCGATGCTGTTGCCGCGCGCCTTCACCAGATTCATCTCGGAGATTTTCTCTTCGAGCGGGCAGCCGTTTAGCGTGACGCCGAAGACCGTCGAGGCAAAGCCGCCGGCTTTCTTGTCCTTGATGCCGTGCGAGCAGCTGTCCTTGCCCTGGTTGTGGCACCAGATGCAGTAATTCGCATGGTCGAGCGCATGGATCAGATCCATGCCCGGATCGGTCAGCGCGAAGCCGTCGCGGTTGCGGTGATGCTCGGCCGACAGACGCAGCATCGTCACGCCGTCATGCACGATGGTCGTCACCGGCACGAGGCGATGCATGTCGAGGCGATGCGGGATCTTGAACAGGACGCTATGGCGCCAGAGCTTCTTGCCCTCGGCCGAATGGGTGGCCCAGGCAGCGTATTGCGCCGCCGCGTCGAGCTGGCGGGAATATTGCGCTTCATTGTTGAGCCAATGCGCGACATGGCTAGCAAAGCTGCGGTCGGTCAGCTTCTCGGCCATCAGCTCTTCGAGCTTTGTTCCCAGCGCCGGGCCGTCGAGCTTGGCAATGGCATCGGGCGTCGCGCCCTTGGCGGCGCGGCGCTGCACGAAGAGCCGCTTCACCGTGTAGAGCGGGGAGAGCTCGTCGTGCTGCGATTGATGCGCCAGCACCTCGGCCTGAATGCCGAACAGCGCGGCGATGAAATCCTCGAGATGGGGCGCGACATCGACGATAAGATCGGATTCATCCTTGGCCGCGAGCTTCTCGGGCGCGGCGCGGCCGGTCGCCAGCATGGCGAAGAGGCTGGCATCCGCAGCCTTCAAATGCGCCATGAAGGCGGCATCAAGGCGCACCAGCCCCTCGCGGCTGTAAAGGTCCGCGAAGCTCAACCCGTGCTGCAGTACCAAATCGGTCATTCGTCCTCGATAACGACGCGTCGCAAGGAACGCGCCTATTTCCTTAATATTCTTGGGGAATTTCTCGTTGGAGCCCGCCCCGCGGCGGGCTTTTTCGTACCGGAGCCGGGGGCCGGTTTCAATAGGCGAAGCGTCTCAGGGGGCGTCGCTAACAGCCCGCTCCTAGTAGCCCAAGGCACAGCCATCCTTGCGCGGCTCCGAGCCGCCGACGAGGCAGCCGCGCTGGCGGTCGATCCAGATTGCCTGGCAGCCGCCCAGCGCCCCCGCCCGCGCCACGCGATGGCCCCGTGCCGCGAGATCGCGGCCAATGGCTTCCGGAACCGTGCTTTCCAAGGCGAGGAGCCCATCGAAGGCGAAGCTGCGCGGCGCTTCGGCCGCGGCTTGGGGATCGAGGCCGAGATCGAGCATCTGCATCAATAGATGGGCATGGCCGATCGATTGAAAATGCCCGCCCATAACGCCGAACGGCATGACGGCTTTGCCATCCTTTACCAGCATGCCAGGTATGATCGTATGCATCGGCCGCTTGCCGGGCGCGATCGCGTTGGGGTGCTTCTCGTCGATGCGGAAGCTGATGGCGCGGTTGTGCAGCAGCACGCCGCATTGGGGCGCAAGAATGCCGCTGCCGAAATCGTGGAACAGCGAGTTGATGAACGAGATCGCGTTGCCGTCGCGATCGACGATGCAGAAATAGACTGTGTCCTTGTGGATCGCATCGCGCGCATCCCAGGGCACGGGATCGCCGGCGCGGTCGAGCCTGATATTCGCCCGCGTCGACTTGGCGTAATCCGCCGAGAGATAGCGATCGACCGCAACATCCACCTGTTTCGGATCGGCGAAATAGGCGTCGCGCACCGCATATGCCGCTTTCGCCGCCTCGGCGAGCAGATGGATGCGATCGGCATCGCTGGTGCTCTTGCTGCCGATGTCGTAGCCCGCAAGCGTCGAGAGGATCATCAGGGCGGCGAGCCCTTGCCCGTTCGGCGGACATTCGAAGACATCGTAGCCGCGATAGCCGGTCGAGATCGGCGCGACATAGTCGCAGCGCTGGAGCGCGAAATCCTCGAGCGTGTGCAGCCCGCCGAGCCGCTGCAGCTTGGCGACGATCTCTCCCGCCACCTCGCCCTCGTAAAAGCCGGCGCGGCCTTGCTTGCCGATCTTGCGCAGCGTTTTCGCGAGCGCCGGCTGCTTCAAGATCTCGCCCAGGCCGATCGGCCGGCCTCCCGGCGCGAAGACGCGGCCGGCATCGGCATCGGCCATGATCTTCGGGAAGCTCGCGGCGAAATCGGCCGCGACGCGCGGCGTCACCGCATGACCTTCCTCGGCGAGCTTCGCCGCGGGCTCCAGCAACTCGGCGAGGTCCTTGGTCGCGTGATCGGCATGCAAGCGGCACCACGCATCGACTGCGCCCGGCACGCTCACCGCATGCGGCGTCTGCACCTCGATCGCACGGATGCCGTTGGCGCGATACCAATCGACCGTCGCCTTCATCGGGGCGCGGCCCGAGCCGTTGAGCGCGAACGGCTGCGCGCCGGCCTTCGAATAGAGCACGAAGCAATCGCCGCCGATGCCGGTCATCTGCGGCTCGACCACGTTGAGCACGGCGACGGTCGCGAGCGCCGCGTCGACGGCGTTGCCGCCGGCGCGCAGCACATCGAGCGCCGTCAGGGTCGCGAGCGGATGCGAGGTCGCTGCCATGGCATTGGCGGCAATCGCGGCGGATCGGCGGGGCTGGGCAAAGTCGCGCATAGGTCAGGCATACCGCCATATCGCTTGTCGCGCCACCGCCCATTCCCTAATTTCAGCCTAGGTTTTCGCGTTCGATTCGTCGGTCTCTCACCGTCATTCCCGCGCAAGCGGGAATCCAGGGCAAGCGCCTTAGTGGTCCGCTGGACCCCCGCTTTCGCGGGGGTGACGAATGAAGGCTGACGCATCGGAACGCTCGCTGTCAGAAAGGACTCGCCGCATGCTGGACGCCTATATCTATGACGGTTTGCGCACGCCGATCGGCCGGCATGCGGGCGGCTTGGCGCCGGTGCGGCCGGACGATCTCCTCGCCGGCGTCGTCAAAGAGGTGGTCGGGCGCAACCCCTTCAAGCCGGCGGATTACGAAGACGCGGTGATGGGCAACACCAATCAGGCGGGCGAGGACGCGCGCAACGTCGCGCGGCACGCAATCCTGATCGCGGGGCTGCCGATCGGGACCGCCGCGCTCACCGTCAACCGCCTCTGCGGCAGCGGCCTTGCCGCCATGCTCGACACGGCGCGCGCCGCCTCCTCCGGTCAGGGCGAGCTCTTCCTCGCCGGCGGCGTCGAGAGCATGAGCCGCGCGCCTTTTGTGATGGCCAAATCCGAGACGCCCTATCAGCGCGATTTCCGTATGTATGATTCGACGATCGGGTCGCGCTTCCCCAATCCGAAAGTCGAGAAGGCCTATGGCCGGGACACGATGGCCGAGACCGCCGACAATGTCGCACGCGAGCACCAGATCTCGCGCGAGGACAGCGATAAATTCGCCCTCGCCTCGCAGCAGAAATATGCCAAGGCGAAGGCCGCCGGCTTTTATGAGGGCGAACTCGTGGCGGTGACCGTGCCGAGCCGCAAGAAGGGCGAGCCGACAATCGTCGGCGCCGACGAGCATCCGCGGCCCGAGACGACGCTCGAGAAGCTCGCCGCGCTGAAGGTCCTCAACGAGGGCGGCGTGACGACGGCGGGCAATGCCTCGGGCATCAATGACGGCGCCGCCGCGCTCATCATCGGCACCAAGAAAGCGGGCGAGAAAGCCGGCAAAAAGCCGCTCGCGCGCATCGTCTCGGCCGCGGTCGCCGGTGTCGCGCCGCGCGTCATGGGGCTCGGGCCCGTGCCGGCCTCGCAAAAGGCGCTGGAGCGCGCCGGGCTCTCGCTCAAGGACATGGATGTGATCGAGCTCAACGAGGCTTTCGCCAGCCAGGTGCTCGGCTGCCTCAAGATGTTGGGCGTCGGTTTCGATGACGACCGCGTCAATCCCAACGGCGGCGCGATCGCGATCGGCCATCCGCTCGGCGCCTCGGGCGCGCGGCTCGCGCTCACCGCGACCCGCCAATTGCACAAGACCGGCGGGCGCTACGCGCTCGTCACCATGTGCATCGGCGTCGGCCAAGGCATCGCCGCGGTGCTGGAGCGCGTGCCATAGCCATGGCGGATGAAACCGAGAAGGCGAATCTCGCCGACAGGGCCGGCTACAAGCTGTGGTTCAAGGAGCACGTCCGCTACAGCGATGTCGATCACAACAATCACGTCAACCACGCCGTGTTCTTGACCTATTTCGAGACCGCGCGGGTCTCGATCACGCGCGATCCCGCCTTCGGCCTCTTGGATCCCGGCGAGAATTTCAACGTCGTGCGCGTCGAATGCGATTACAAAGCCGAGCTGCGCTTCCCCGGCGATTTCGAGGTCGGCGTGCGCGGCCTCAAATACGGCCGCACTTCGTTCCGCCTGGGACAGGCCGTGTTTCAGGGCGACCGCTGCTCGTGCACCGAGGAGATCGTGCTCGTCTTCATGGACCGCGCGACGCGCAAATCGAAGCCGCTCTCGGACAAGCTCATCGCCTGGCTAAAAGAGAACGGCGCGACCGCGAATTGACTCTCATCCACCGACGCACTGGGGCGTTACTGACAGTGGCAGTCGCAGCTGTCCTCAGTTTGACCAAGAAGAAAGGACGGCAAGCACGACCATGAAGTTCTGCATGCATCTCAGCACGCGCATTCAAGACAAACGGAATGAGCTCCCGCTCCTCAATTGCATGACCGACCTGGCGCTCGAGGCGGATACCGGGGGATTCGGCGCGATCTCCCTGACGGAGCATCACCTCCACGAGAACCAGGGCTATCAGAATTCGCTTTTGTTCGCCTGCGCGCTCGCGCCTCGGCTGACGCAGGCAACGCTTATACTCGCAACGGTGAACCCGGCGCTGCATCACCCCGTGCGGCTGGTCGAATCCTGCAACCTTATCGACCAGCTGAACGCCGGGCGACTCGTCGTCGTGTTCGGCTCGGGCTTCAAGGAGACCGATTTGGTCGCGTTCGGACGCGATATCTCCAGCCGCAACGCGTTGTTCGAGCAGGGGATGCGCACGGTTCTCGACATCTGGAACTACGATGGCACCGGCGGACCGCTCGAGTTCGTGTCGGGCACGGACAAGGGACGGCTCGAGGTGGCGGTGAACCCGTCGTCCTTCCGCAAGCCGCGCCCCATCCTGGCGCGCGGAACCCTCAATCAGGCCTCGATCGCCGATGCCGCCGCGCGCGGCTGGCCGGTCTTCACGGCAATACGCGACATAGCGGGCGCCCGCGTGCAGATGGAAGGCTATCATAAATTGCTCGCGGCCTCCGGCCATGACGCGGCGACGATCAAGCTTGCCAAAGAATGGTCGTCGGTCGGGAAAGCGGTGCATGTGGCGGAGACCGACGAACAGGCCCGCTCGGAGGCCGAGGCTTTCTTTGCCAAGAACCCGAGCGGCGCGATTGCGCGCAACCCCGACGACATGATCACCGGCAGCCCGGATACCGTGGCACGTAAGATGCGCGGTTTTGCCGAAGCGGGCGTGGGTGTAATGGTCTGCGGCTTCCTGATCGACCTCGACAACCTGTCGCGGCTTCAGCGCAGCGTCCGTCTGTTTGAGGAACACGTCATCCCCGCGGTGGCGGCGTGAAGCGACGCCGGCCGCTTCAGGAATAATCCATGGCCAATCGAGCGGAGCCTACGATCGAGATCCGCGAGGTCGGTCCGCAAAAAGTCGAGCTTGTCGTGACGTTCGACGGGCAGCGCTTCGACTGCGGCAATTATCTCAACCGGGCCGCCGCGCAGCAGGCCGCCAGATTGTTCGTCGCCCGCAAGGAAGGCGAGCGGGCGGGCCGCAAGAAGTCGCCGCGTCGGAAATGAACACAGCCATTGTGGTTAGTTCGGACGCGCCTTTGGGTGGTATTTACCGCGCCAGCGCCGCGATCATGTCGTCAATCCAGGCTTTCTCGCCGCCGATATCGGCGAGCTGCGCCCGCATCTCCGCCTCATCCATGCGACAAGAATGGATCACTTGCAAATCCGCCTCGTCGGCATTGCGCGGATCGCACACGACCTCGAGCCGGATGTTGTTCGGATCGAAGAAATAGAACGAGACGATCGCCGGCGGGATGCTGACCAGCGGGCCGCCGGTAATTTCGGTGCCATTCGCTTTGAGCCGCTCGAGGATCTCGCGATGACGCTTAGGCCCGCACGCGAAGGAGACATGCTGCATCGCGCCGAGCGCGTCGCGATCGACCTTCGGCGCGGTCTTCGGATATTCGAAGAAGGCGAGCAGGCTGTCGCCGCCCATATCGAGGAAGAAATGCGGAATGCTGGCATAAGGCGGCGTGCCTTGGCCATGCGCGCCGCGCGCCACCGGCGTCCGCAGGCCATGGACGATCGGCATGCCGAGGACACGCACATAGAAATCGAGCGTGCGCTTCATGTCGTCGGTAACGAGCGCGAGATGATGGATGCCGCGCAGCAGCGGCTTGCCCTCGGTGTTCGCTTGGGAAGACGTTTCGACAACTCGCGTATCCATCGATTTGCCTCCTTCTAAAGCGCGGGCGGCGTTAGTTTTTTCCAATCATTCGCCAGCGCAAGCTTCGCATCGGTGAGCTTTTGCAGTGCCTCGACATCGAGACCTTCGATCATCTCGCGCACCACGACACCATCGCGCGCGATGTCCAGGACCGCAAGATTCGTATAAACGCGCGTGACGCAGCTTTTGCCGGTGAGCGGCAAGGTGCAGGCTTGGCGGATGCGCTTGCTGCCGTCCTTGCCGTTATGCTCCATCAGCACGCGGACTTCTATCGCGCCGGCGGCGAGATCCATCGCGCCGCCGACGCCGGGCGCCAAGGTTTCGACATTGGTCGCCCAATTGGCGAGATCGCCGCTGGCCGAGACCTCGTAAGCGCCCATGATCGAGACATCGATATGGCCGCCGCGGATCATCAGGAAGCTGTCATTGTGATGGAAGAACGCGCCGCCGGGCAGCAGGGTCGCCAAACCTTTGCCGGCATTGATGAGATCGCGGTCTTCCTCGCCCGGCCTCGGCGCTCCGCCCATGCCGAGAATGCCGTTCTCGCTGTGGAGCACGATTTCGCGGCCTGGCGGCAGGTAATCCGACACCAGCGTCGGCATGCCGATGCCGAGATTGACGTATTGCCCGTCGCGCAGATCCTGCGCCGCGCGCCACGCCATCTGCCGTCTTGTAAGCGGCGTCATGGCGCCACCAGCACGCGATCGACGAAGATGCCCGGCGTAACGATCGCTTCGGGATCGAGCGCGCCAAGCTCGACGATCTCGTCGACCTGCGCCACCGTCGTCTTGCCGGCCATCGCCATCAGCGGATTGAAGTTCCGCGCCGATTTCCGATAGACGAGATTGCCCCAGCGATCGGCGCGATGCGCCTTGATGAGGGCGAAATCGCCGTGCAACGGCTTCTCAAAGACATGGAGCTTGCCATCGATCTCGCGCCGCTCCTTGCCATCGGCAAGCTGGGTATCGGCGCCGGCGCGGGTGAAAAAGCCGCCGATCCCCCCCGCGGCCGCGCGCATGCGCTCGGAGAGCGTGCCTTGCGGCACCAGCTCGATCTCGATCGCGCGCCGCGCGTAGAGATCGTCGATCACCTGCGGATCGGAGGAGCGCGGATAGGAGCAGATGAGCTTCCGCGCCTTGCCGGATTTGAGCAACGCCGCGACGCCGACCAGGCCGCTGCCCGCGTTGTTGCAAACCACCGTCAGATCGCGCACGTCGAGCGCGATCACCGCCTCGATCAGGGCGAAGGCCTCGCCGACCGCGCCGAAGCCGCCACAGAGCAGCGTGTCGCCATCCTTCATGCCGGCGAGCGCCGCCGCGAAGCCGTCGACGATCTTATTGATCATGTCGCTCAGAATTTGACCGCATCGCCGCCCTTCAATTGCAGCATCGAGCGCGCCTCGTCCGCTGTCGCGATCTCGAGCGACAGATTCTCGAGAATGGAACGGATGCGGCTGACCTGCTCGGCATTGGTTTTGGCGAGCTGGCCCTTGCCGAGATAGAGCGAATCCTCGAGCCCGACCCGGACATTGCCGCCCATGATCGCGCCCATGGTGATGAGCGGCAGCTGATGCCGGCCGGCGGCGAGGATCGACCAGTAATACGCGTCGCCGAACAGCTTGTCGGCGATCCGCTTCATATGCGCCAGATTCTCCGGATCCGCGCCGATGCCGCCGAGGATGCCGAAGATGGTCTGCACCAGCATCGGCGGCTGGATCAGCTTGCGATCCAAAAAATGCGCGAGGTTGTAGAGATGGCCGACATCGTAGCACTCGAACTCGAACTTCGTGCCATGGCCTTGGCCAAGATCTTTAAGAATGCGCTCTATATCTCTGAATGTATTCCTAAAAATTAGATCGTCGGTGTTCTCGAGATAGGGCTTCTCCCAGTCGTATTTGAATTCCTTGTAGCGCGCCAGCATCGGGTAGAGGCCGAAATTCATCGAGCCCATATTGAGCGAGCACATCTCGGGCGATGCGCGCAAAGGCGCCGCCAAGCGCTCCTCAACGGTCATCTTGTGGCCGCCGCCGGTCGTGATGTTGATCACCGCCTTGCTCGCCTGCTTGATACGCGGCAGGAACTGCATGAAGACCGCCGGATCCGGTGTCGGCCGCCCGTCCTTTGGGTCGCGCGCATGGAGGTGGAGGATCGCCGCCCCCGCTTCGGCCGCGCCGATCGCCTGCTCCGCCACCTCGTCCGGCGTGATCGGCAGATAGGGACTCATGGTCGGGGTGTGGATCGACCCCGTCACCGCGCAGGTGATGATGACCTTGCCCGATTTCGCCATCGCGCCTCTCCCTGAACCCTCCCAACGTTTCGTCATCCCCGCGCAAGCGGGGATCCAGGGCTAACGCACCGTCGCTGATCCTGGATTCCCGCTTTCGCGGGAATGACGGAGAATTATTGACCCGTTGCGATCTAATTCAAGAGGCCGACGAAGGGGCCACACCCCTCACGTCAAATCGAGCTTGAACAGCTTCACCGCGTTGGTCCGGCCGATCGCCTGCCGGTCGGCTTCCGGCAGCTTGGTATTATCGAACCACTGCGCCGCCGGCTCCATCGCCTCGTAGGGATAGTCGACCGAGAACATGATGCGCGCGGCGCCGACCGCTTCGAGGCAGCAATGGAACGGCACGTCGTTGAACTGGCCGCTGGTCGTGATGTGGACGTTATTGCGCATATAATCCGAGATCGTCCGCTTCGCCGTGTGCTTCACCGGCATCATGCGCATCAGATTGTCGATGCGCCACATATCGAAGGGAATGCGCTCGCCGAGATGGCCGAGGACGAGTTGGAGTTTGGGAAACGCATCGAAGAGACCGGAGCCCATCAGGCGCAGCGCCGCTGTGGCGGTCTCGCTGCCAAAATCCCAGGCCGGTCCGTAGAGCCAGCGATGACCCTCATAGGCTTTGGTGCGCGACGGCAGGGTGAGCCGGGGATGGAGATAAAACGGCACGCCGAGCTGCTCGACGGTCGCAAAGAACGGCCGGAACTCGGGCAGATCGTAATAGACCGCGCTGTCCGCCTCGCCGCGCTGGGTGAAGCAATTGACCATCGCGCCCTTGAAGCCGAGCTCTTTGACACAGCGCGTCAGCTCTTTGGCGGCCGCATCGGGATCTTGCATCGGCAGGCCGGCGAAGCCGGCGAAGCGCTTCGGATTGTGCGAAATCTCCTCGGCCAGCGTATCGTTGGCGCGGTGCGCAATCTCGATCGCCTGTTTAGGATCGAGGATGCCCTGCAGCCCCGGCGAATTGAGGCCGAGGATCGCGCATTCGATGCCGTTCTTGTCCATGCCGGCAAGGCGCACCTGGCGGAATTCGACCAGCTTGGCCCGGGTCGCCTCCCAGAAGGGGCCGGCGGCGACCGGCTGACCGACGATGTTGATGGTTTCGTCGACCGCCCAATGCTCTTCGAGCGCGATCTTGCCCTTCATGCTCTTGCTCCCTCTTCTGCGGTCCGGCAGCTCTTTTGGCTGCCTCGACACTCTGCGCCCGGTCAGGCGCCTTCGCGAATGAATTCCTTGAGCTTCGGATAGATGCCGTTGCGCCAGCCCCGCCCGTTGAAAACGCCGTAATGGCCGACGCCGGGCTGGACGTGGTTGCGCTGCTTGCCGGGTTTGAGGCCGGTCAGCAGCTTGTGCACGGCCGTGGTCTGGCCGACGGCGCAGATATCGTCGTTCTCGCCCTCGATGGCGAACACTGAGGTGCGGCGGATTGCGCCGGGATCGACTTTCATCCCGCGCGATACGAACGCACCGCGCGCCAGCGCATGGCGATGGAAGACGCGGTCGATCGTCTGGAGATAGAAATCCGCCGGCAGATCCATCACCGACGCGTATTCGTCATAGAATTTCCGCGTCGTGTCGGCGCTTTCGACATTGCCCTCGACGAGATGTTTGAAGAGTTCGACATGCGCGTTCACATGCCGGTCGAGATTCATGCTGAGAAAGCCGGCGAGTTGCATGAAGCCGGGATATACCCGGCGGAAAGCGCCGGCATAGCGCATCGGCACGACGCCGATGACATTGCGCTCGAGCCAGGGCAGCGAATGCGTCTCGGCGAAGCGGCTGACTTGCGTCGGCGCAATCCGCGTATCGATAGGCCCGCCCATGAGGGTCAGGGTCCGCGGCTGCGCCGCATCGCCCGCCTGCGCCAGCAGCGCGGTCGCGGCCAGAACCGGCACCGCCGGCTGGCACACGGCGATGACGTTGAGCTGGGGCGCGAGGTGACGCATGAAGCCCATCATCAGCGCGATATGATCGTCGAGATCGAAACGGCCATGGCGCAATGAGACGTTGCGCGCATTCAGCCAGTCGGTGATGTAGACGTCGTGATCCTTGAGCAGGGTCTCGACCGTGCCGCGCAAGAGGGTCGCGAAATGGCCGGACAGCGGCGCGACCAGCAGCACGCGCGGCTGCTCGACCGTACTCTCCTTCCGGAAATGCAGGAGCGTGCAGAACGGCGTCTTCAGCACCGGCACTTCACGCACCGCGACTTCACGCCCGGCGACACTCGTCGCAGCGATGCCGAATTCCGGACGGCGCGCCGAGACGCCGGCGCGCGAGACCAGCTCGGCCGTCGCGGCGGCATGGCGCAGCATGGGATGGTCGCGGAACGCGAGCCAGGGATGGTTAAGGAATTCCTTGCTCGCCTGCGCCAACACCCGAAAGGGCGCAAAGGCGTCGGCCTGAACCTGATAAGCTTGGTAGAGCATGCTTGCGGCGCCGTTTCTGCTTGAGATAAACGGCGGAATTCCGCCATCTACGTGACGTTAACGCGGCACCATTTAGAACGCGCTAAAGCGCCGCAAACGAGATTTACGAGTCGCTTCGGTTGCCGCTATCGTGGATCAGCCGGCGGGCGCGAAATAGCGCTCGTCGCGTAAGGTCGCCAAGGCGATCGTCTTGACATCCGTCGGCGCCCCGACGCGATGCAGCTTCACATGCGGCGTCGGCTCCCAGGGATAGCGGAAAACGACCCCGACCTCCCACAGAATTGGCGCCGGTCCATTCGAGCGAAAGCGCTGGCCGGCCGCGATGTCGTCACCAGAACCCGATTTCCTAAACCACATTGTCCCCACCCAATAGGATAAGCATCATCCCCGATGCGCGAACCATAAATCTGCCGCGACGTCGCGTCACGACAAAAGCGAGGCGCAACAGATTTTTGTGCTGCGCTGCGACTCTTACGCCACGGCTTCGCGCATCCCGCGGATGAAAATCGCGAGACAGAGCGCGGCCAGCGCGGCGAAAATCGCCAGCGCCGAGACGACAGAGGAATCGCCAAGATTGCCCTCGATCAAGACTCGGCTGGCATTCACCGCGTAGTAGAACGGATCGATCCGCGCCGCCATTTGGATGATCGGCGGGCCGAAGCTGATCGGCAACATGATGCCGGACAGGATCATCGCCGGCAGGACGAAGGTGTTGACGATTCCGGCAAGGATGCCTCCCTCGCGAATCATCAGCCCGAGTCGGTAGGAGATCGAGGCCATGGTGATGGCGATCAGAACAACCAGCACCAGCAGGACCAGCGCGCCGAGCGGATCGAATTTCAGCCCGAAGAACAGCGCCACGATGAGCAGCAGGATGCTTTGCACCACGAGATTGACCGAACTCTGCAGGATGAAGCCCAGCGCGAGCGACAATCGGCTGATCGGCGTCACCCTGAGCCGCTCGAGGAAGCCCGAATCGAGCTTGTCGCGCAAGGTGAAGCCCTCGAAGCCCGAGCCGAAGAGCGCGTTCATGATCAGAAGGCCTGGCGCGAAGAATTGGATCGCATTCGCCGCGCCCGGAAAGCCGCGGACGCCGGCGACGCCATTGAGCAGCGGCCCGAACAGCAGCAGATAGATGATGGGCTGGAAAAGGCCGCTGAACGCCCAGAACGGATTCCGGATCGTGACCCGGATCTCATTCATTGTGATGAGATAGATATCGCGCATCGTTGCTACGCCGCCCCCTCGCCGGTGTCGCGCATCGAGCGCCCGGTCAGCTTCAGAAATACGTCGTCGAGCGACGGGCGCGACAGATGCACCGATTTGGGCGCCGCGCCGCCCTGGCCAAGGATGCGCAGGATCACCGGCAGCGCCTCATCGCCCTTATCGACGAAGAGCTGCTGCCCGTTCTCGATCGCATGCCGCTCGAGCACGACCGGATTGCCGTCGAGCAGCCGGCCCGCCGCCTGCGCCCCTTCTGCGGCGTCATAGCTGACGGTGATGATGTCGCCGGCGATCTGCTTCTTGAGCTCGGTCGGCGTGCCGAGCGCGACGATACGGCCGAGATCGACGATCGCGACCCGGTCGCAAAGCGCGTCCGCCTCTTCGAGGTAATGCGTCGTCAGGAAGATGCTCGTGCCCTGCTCATGGAGCGCCTTCACCTCGTCCCAGACGCGCACCCGGCTCTGCGGATCGAGCCCGGTCGTCGGCTCATCGAGAAACAGCAATTCGGGCGCGTTGATAACGCCGGAAGCGAGATCGAAGATGCGGCGCTGGCCACCGGAATAGGTCTCGGTCTTGCGATCGGCAAACGCCGAGAGCCGCAGCCGCTCGATCAGCATATCGATGCGCCGCGCCGCTTCGGGCTTAGACATGCGGTAGAGCTGCGCGTGGAGCAGCAGATTCTCGCGCCCGGTGGCGACCTGCTCCATCCCGCCCTTCTGGCCGACATAGCCGATGTGGCGGCGGATCTCATGCGCCTGCGTCGTGAGGTCGTAGCCGGCGACCGTCGCCTTGCCGCTCGTCGGCACGAGCAAGGTGCAGAGCATGCGCATCGCCGTGGTCTTGCCGGCCCCATTGGGGCCGAGCAGCCCGAAAATCTCGCCTTTCGCAACCTCGAGATCGAGATCGCGGACGGCGTCGACCACCTCGCCTCTTTTGTGGCCCGGGAAGCGTTTTGCCAGCTTCTCGGTATGGATGACCCCAGCCATTTTATTTTGAAGCCATCGCTATTTCGGTGTCTCGGGCAAGGCCGGTAGCGACTTGATGTAAACCGCGAGCGCGTGCAGATCGGCGTCAGTGAGCTTGCCGGTGCCGTCGACCACATCGGCCATACCTTTGCCGACGATGTCACCGTCCGGCGTGCTGCCGGTCTTGAGGAGATCGATCAGCTCCTCGAGCTTCCAATCGCCGATGCCGTCTTTTTTGTCGGAGGTGACATCCGGCGCGTCCTGCCCATCCGGCCCATGCGGATTGCCGGCATAAGCATGACTCCTGTCGAGCGCGCCGAGGAAATTGCGCGGCGTGTGGCATTCCTGGCAATGCACCACCGCCTCGGCGAGATAGCGGCCGCGATTCCATTCGGCGCTCTGTCCCTCGATCGGCGCGACCGGGCCTTCCTTGAAGAACAGCTCGCGCCAAAACCAGAGCAGCGGCCGCCAGCCGAAGGGGAATTTCACGTCGTTACGCGGCGCACGATGCGTGACCGGTGGGACGCTTTGCAAATAAGCGTAGAGATCGCTTGCATCCGCGTCCGTGAGGTTCGTGAACGAGGTGAAGGGAAAGACCGGGAACATGTAGGCGCCGTGCTCATTGATGCCGGCACGCAGCGCGCGCTTGAACTGGTCCTCGGTCCAGTCGCCGATGCCGGTCTGCTTGTCGGGCGTGATATTCGGGCCATAGAACGTCCCGAAATCCGTTTTCAGCGCTGGCCCGCCGGCGAGCGGCGCGCCTTGCGCCTTCTTGTCGGTGTGACAGGAGCCGCAATCTGCGGCGATAGCGAGATAGGCGCCGCGCGTGATCGAGGCCTCGTTCGCGGCGAAAGCCGGCGCGCTCGCGCCCAGCAAAAGGAGAGACGCGGCGATACGGGCAAGATTCCGACGCAGCGCCATGAGCAGCGTCATACAGGAATAAGTCGCGAGAGCAAGCCGCTTCGACCGGCGCTCTGCCGACGCGAAGACCAGCTCTCGCGATCCTCAGACGACGTGGCTAATTACGCCGCAGCGGCAGCCTGAACTTGTCGTGACACAAGGCGTTGCAGCTGCCGCGATAGAGCTGGCTTCCGGCTTGCGCGACGGTTTGGGCGTCGCCCGTCTTGACGACATCGGCGAGTTTCAATTCGGCCTCGTGCAGCTTCGGCCCCGCCGCCTTCACCTCGTCGAGATTTTGCCAGAGCTCCGGCTTCGCATGGGTGTCGTTCGGGAAATCCGTCGCGCTCGTTCCGGCTGGAAAATAGGTTTCGATGAATTTGGCGTCGATCTTCGACGAGAGCTCAAGCAGCTTGTTGACGCCATCGATCGCGCCCTGCCGGTCGCCGGTCCCTTTGCCGAAAGCCGAGATGCCGTCGTAGGCCTTCTGCTGGCTCTCCATGAAATCCTTGCGCGCTTTGATGATCGCGGCCTTATCGCCTTGCTGCGCGAAAACGCTCGCTGTACCGGCCGCCAGCACAGCGGCAACACCGGCAACCAGAACGCCCTTGGTGAGAAATTTCTTCATCGCTTCCCTTCCACATCGATACGACAGCCGATGGGATGATAGGCAAACGCCATCGCCATCCGATTCACGTTTATGTGAATCGTTTGTGGTCGAAATATGTCGGGAAGTCAGATAAGGCCCAGCTCTAATTTCGCTTCTTCGCTCATCCGGTCCTTGTCCCAGGGCGGCGACCAGACAAGTTTCACGCGAACATCGTTCACGCCCTCGACCGCTTCGATTGCTTCTTTCACTTGTCCAGGGAGTTCGCCGGCAACCGGACAAGACGGCGCGGTAAGCGTCATCTCGACGTAAACCACTCCGTCCTTATTGACGATGAGCTCGTAGATGAGCCCGAGATCGACGAGATTCACCGGAATCTCGGGATCGCGCACCGTTTTCAGGGCCTCGAGCACCGATGGCAGCAATTCCTCGTTGGTCTCGGTCGATGAGGGGCGCTCGGGCTCTTGCGGGCCATCCGCCGGAGCGCGACCACCCTCGCCGCCGGGCGGATTGTTCTGAAACGCGAACGGATCGTCTTCGACGGACATGGCTCTACTCGGTCTTCACCGTCGCGCCGGTGGCGCCGTTTTTCAGCGCCGCTTCGAAAGCGTGCCAGGCGAGTGTCGCGCATTTGACGCGCGTCGGATAGGCTTTGACGCCTTCGAGCGGGGCGAGGCGATCGAAATCATCCTGCAGCTTTTCGTCGACCGCCGGCACCTCGCCGCCGGTCACCTCGGCGTGAAACGCCTTGAAGAGCTTCTCGGCCTCAGCGAGCGTCTTGCCTTTGAGCACCTCCGTCATCAGCGATGCCGACGCGGTCGAGATTGCGCAGCCGCGCCCCTCGAAGCTCACGTCTTTGATTTTGTCATCCTCGATCTCGAGAAAGACCGTGACGCGATCGCCGCACAGCGGGTTATGGCCATGCGCGAAATGGCTGGGATGCTCCATGCCATGGAAGTTCCGCGGCTTGCGGCCGTGGTCCAGAATGATGTCCTGATAAAGCTCGCGCGATTCCATAACAGCCTCAGTCCGCGAACATCTTCTGTGCGGCCTTGATCGCCGCGACCAGCGCATCGATGTCGCCTTCATCGTTGTAAACGCCGAACGACGCGCGCGTCGTCGCGGCAAGATCGAGCTTGTCCATCAGCGGCTGCGCGCAGTGATGACCGGCACGTACGGCGACCTTGTGCTGATCGAGGATACTGGCGACGTCGTGCGGGTGGATGCCATCGACGGCGAAAGAGAGAATGCCGAAGCGCCGCTGACCCGCCGGCACCAGGCGCACGCCTGGAAGTGGCGCCATTTTCGCGATGCCGTATTCAGTGAGCGCCGCCTCATGCGCCTCGACCGCGTCGAGGCCGAGATGCTCGATGTAATCGAGCGCCGTGGCGAGGCCGATCGCGCCGGAGATATCGGGGGTGCCGGCTTCGAACCGCGCCGGCGGATCCTGAAAGGTCGTCTTCTCGAAGGTGACGTTGAGGATCATGTCGCCGCCGGCCTGCCAGGGCGGCATCGCCTGCAACAGCTCGCGCTTGCCATAGAGCACGCCGATACCGGTCGGCCCATAGGTCTTGTGGCCGGAGAAAGCATAGAAATCGCAATCGATGGCCCGGACATCGACTTTCATGCGCGGCGCCGCCTGGCAGCCGTCAACGAGGAATTTCGCGCCCTTGGCATGCGCCATCTTGGCGATGCTCTCGACCGGCACCATCGCGCCGGTGGCGTTGGCGAGATGCGTCACCGCGACCATCTTGGTCTTGGGGGTGATCAGCGCTTCGAGCTTGGCGAGATCGAGCCCGCCCGTCGCATCGATCGGCGCGACTTTCAGCGTGAAGCCGATACGATCGCGCAGCAGCTGCCACGGCACGATATTGGCGTGATGCTCGAGCTCGGTGATCAGGACTTCGTCGCCCGGCTTGAGGAAGGCCGCGCCCCAGCTCTGCACGACGAGGTTGATGCCCTCGGTCGCGCCGCGTACGAAGATGATCTCGCTCTCATGCGCCGCGTTGAGGAAGCGCGCGACCCGCGCCCGGGCGTTCTCATATTGCTCGCTTGACGCGGCGCTCAGGCGATAGACGCCGCGATGCACATTGGCGTAGTCGGTGCGATAGAAATCGCTGACGCGGTCGATCACCGCCGCCGGCTTTTGCGCGCTCGCCGCGCTGTCCAGGAAGACCAGCCCGGGATTGTTGGCGAAGATCGGGAAGTCGCGTTTCACCCGCTGCGGATCGAAACCGATCGCGGTTTTCTTGGCGGCTCTCAAGTCGGCGGCAGCTTTCACGTTGCTCAATCCTCGCGACCCAGCCAGCGCTGCACATGCTTCAGGAGATGCGCGCGCAAAGTGGTGTCGTCCTCGATGCAATCGATCGCGTCGGCGGCGAAAGCCTCGATCAGCATACGCCGCGCCTCGTCGGCCGGAATGCCTCGTGCCGCGAGATAAAACAGCGCATTTTCGTCCAGATCGCCGACCGTCGCGCCATGGCTGCATTTGACGTCGTCGGCGAGAATTTCAAGCTCGGGTTTGGTGTCGACATTGGCCCGCGCCGAGAGCAGCAGATTCTTGTTGAGCTGATGCGCATCGGTCTTCTGCGCCTGCGGCCGCACCGCGATCTTGCCGAGGAAGACGCCATGCGCTCGCTCGTCGACGACGCCTTTGAAGACTTCGCTCGTCGCGCATTTCGGCACCGCGTGATCGACGAACGTGGCGTTGGTTGCCTCCTGCTCGCCTTTAAGGAGATAGGCGCCGAAGAGACCGCAAGCCGCGCCCTCGCCCGCGAAGGTCGCGAAACTGTCGTGGCGCGACAGCCGCCCGCCGAGCGTCAGCACGAAGCTCTCGTAACGCGCATCGGCGGCGATGCTCGCGCGCACCTGGCCGAAATGAATCGCGTCGTTTGCTTCGTGCTGGAGCTTCGCCTGACGCAGCGCCGCGCGTGATGCGACATCGACAAGCGTGACGGCGTTGGTCCAGTAGTGCCCGCTGCCCGCATAGCTCTCGATGATCGTCGCTCGGCTGCCAGCACCGAGCTGGATGAGGTTGCGCAGATGGAACGATCTCTCGGCGGCGTCGCCCCAGTAAACGATCTCGACCGGCTTCTCCAGCGCGACGCCAGGATCGAGCGCTAGCACGAAACCATCGGCAAAAAGCGCCGCGTTGAGTGAGGCAAAAGCCTGGCCACCGACGAGATCGGTACGATCGAGCAGCCGCTCGGCAAGTGCCGGTTGGCGCGCCGCGATCTCCGCCGCGCTACCCAGCGTCACGCCTTTCGGCAGACCGCCGATCTTCGACAGCGCAGGCGTGAAATGGCCATTCACCAGCACGATGCGATGCGTCTCGCCCGCGAAGAAGTACGGCTCGAGTGCAGGCGGCGCTCCGGGCGTTGCTGTCCCCGGCGCGAAAGCCTTGTCTTGCAGCGGCCGCAGATTGGTGAAGCGCCAAGCTTCGTCGCGCCGGGTCGGGAAACCGAGTTCCTCGAAGCGCGCGAAAGCCTCGCGCCGCTTCTCGGCGAGCGATCCAGCCGGCGAAAAGCCCGCGCGATAGGGCGCTGTTTCCGGTTTCGCGCTCATCGTATGAGCCATTTGGGCCACTCAGGCCGCCGCATCGGCGAGCATGGCATAGCCGCGCTTCTCGAGCTCGGCGGCAAGGCTCTTGTCGCCCGACATCACGATCTTGCCGCCGCTCAGCACATGCACCTTGTCGGGTTCGACATAATCGAGCAGCCGCTGGTAGTGGGTGATGAGGATCATCGCCCGGTCGGGCGCGCGCAGCTTGTTGACGCCGCCGGCAACGAGGCGCAGCGCGTCGATATCGAGGCCGCTATCGGTCTCGTCCAAGAGCGCGAGCTTTGGCTCCAGCATCGCCATCTGAAAGATCTCGTTGCGCTTCTTCTCGCCGCCCGAGAAGCCGACATTGACGCCGCGCTGCAGCAGATCGTCGCCGATCTCGAGCTCTTTCAGCTTGGCGCGCACGGCTTTGAGGAACTGGCCGGCATCGAGTTCCGGCTCGCAGCGATGGCGGCGCACCGCATTGAGCGCCGCGCGGAGGAAATACATGTTGTTCACGCCCGGGATCTCGACCGGGTATTGGAAGGCGAGGAAGACGCCCTCGCGCGCCCGCTCATCAGCCGCGAGCGCGAGCAGGTCTTTGCCCTGATAGGTGACGCTGCCTTCGGTCACCTCATAGCCAGGCTTGCCCGAGAGCACGCCCGCGAGTGTGCTCTTGCCGGAGCCGTTCGGCCCCATGATGGCATGCACCTCGCCCGCTTTGACGGCGAGGTCGATGCCTTTGAGGATCTCGCGTCCCTCGGCAATCTTCGCGTGTAGGTTTTTGATTTCCAACATTTGTCGATCAGGCAAATTGGCTTCGTTTGGTAATTTTCAGGTTGAGTCTCAGCCGACGCTGCCTTCGAGGCTCACGGCTAGAAGCTTTTGCGCCTCGACCGCGAACTCCATCGGAAGCTCTTTCAGAACTTCCCGGCAGAACCCATTGACTATCAATGATAAAGCATCCTCTTTCGAGAGGCCGCGCTGCTGGCAGTAGAAGAGCTGGTCGTCGCTGATCTTCGAGGTCGTCGCCTCATGCTCGACCCGGGCCGAGGGATTGCGTACCTCGATGTAAGGCACGGTATGCGCGCCACAGCGGTCGCCGATGAGCAGCGAATCGCACTGCGTGTAGTTCCGCGCGTTCTGCGCCTTGGGCTGGACGCGGACGAGGCCCCGATAGGTGTTCTGTCCCCGCCCCGCCGAGATGCCTTTCGAAATGATGGTCGAGGACGAGTTGCGGCCGAGATGGATCATCTTCGTGCCGGTATCGGCCTGCTGGAAGTTGTTGGTGATGGCGACGGAATAGAACTCGCCTACCGTATCGTCCCCTTCGAGCATGCAGCTTGGATATTTCCAGGTGATGGCAGAGCCGGTCTCGACCTGAGTCCAGGAGATCTTGGCGCGGTTGCCGCGGCAGGCGCCGCGCTTGGTGACGAAATTGTAGATGCCGCCCTTGCCCTCGGCGTCGCCGGGATACCAATTCTGCACGGTCGAGTATTTGATCTCGGCGTCTTCGAGCGCGACCAGCTCGACCACGGCGGCGTGGAGCTGGTTCTCGTCGCGCTGCGGCGCGGTGCAGCCCTCGAGATAGGAGACGTAGGCGCCCTTCTCGGCGACCAGCAGCGTGCGCTCGAACTGGCCCGATTTCGCGGCGTTGATGCGGAAATAGGTCGAGAGCTCCATCGGGCAGCGCACGCCCGCCGGCACATAGGCGAACGAACCGTCGCTGAAGACCGCGGAGTTGAGCGCGGCGAAGAAATTGTCGCCCTGCGGCACGACGCTGCCGAGATATTTGCGCACGAGATCGGGATGCTCGCGCACCGCCTCGCCGAAGGAGCAGAAGATGATGCCGAGCTCGGCGAGCTTCGCCTTGAAGGTGGTCGCGACCGAGACGCTGTCGAAGACAGCGTCGACCGCGACGCCGGCGAGCGCTGCGCGCTCGCTCAAGGGGATGCCGAGCTTCTCATACGTCTTCAACAGCTCGGGATCGACCTCGTCGATCGATTTCGGGCCCTGCTTGGGCGCAGAGTAATAGCTCGCGGCCTGATAGTCGATCGGCGCGATCTTGAGCTTCGCCCATTCCGGGCTTTCCATCTTCTGCCACTGGCGGAAGGCTTCAAGCCGCCAATCCAAGAGCCACTGCGGCTCGTGCTTCTTGGCCGAGATGAAGCGCACCGTGTCCTCATTGAGGCCGGGCGGCGCGCTCTCGCTCTCGATATTGGTGACGAAGCCGTATTTGTAGCCTTCGCCCGTGACGGAGCGGACAGTCTCTAGGCTGTCGTCGGGTGCGGTCATGATGCAGGTCTACG
>DATNGE010000013.1:0-18627 GCA_035606035.1 Allostellaceae bacterium | reverse complement strand
CTGCGGCTTCGGATCGGGCGGCTGCACCGGCGGAGGCGGCGGTGGCGGCGGCGGTGGCGGCGGCTGCGGCTTTGGCGGTTCGGGTTTGGGCGGCTCGGGTTTCGGCGGCTCCGGCGGTGGCGGCTGCGGCTTCGGCGGCGGTTCGGTCTGCGCCACCTCCGGCTTCTGGTCCGGCACCGGCGGCGTCGGGTTCTTTTGCGTCGCGCGCGTCTCCGGCGCGACGTTGACGAGTTGCACCGCGATCGGCTGGTCCGCGAGCACCTTCGGCTCGAAGAGACGCGGCAGCCCGATGACGGCGGCGAGCACCACCATGAGATGAAGAACAGCCGAGCAAATGAAACTCCCCCGCTCGGGCATTTCGCTCAGCGCGGTTTGGGCGGGGCCGCCGGCGCGGGCGTTCGCGCATTCGGCTGTTCCGCGACGAGCGAGACCTTGTTGAAGCCCGCGCCGCTGATCAGCCCCATCACCTGCAACACGCAACCGTAATTCGCTGCCTTGTCACCGCGCACGTAGATGCTGGTCGAAACATCGTTGTTGGTGATCGCCTGCAGCCGCGGGCCGAGCTGATCGATCGCGATCGAATTGTTCTGCAGGAACGTCTTGCATTCCGAATCGATCGTCACGACCAGCGGCTCTTTCGGCTCGCTGAGCTGCTGCGCATTGGTCTGCGGCAGATCGACCGGCACGCCGACCGTCAGGAGCGGCGCGGTCACCATGAAGACGACCAGCAGCACCAGCATCACGTCCACCATCGGCGTGACGTTGATATCGGCCATTGGCTTATAGCGTTGGGCCGGGCTGCCGCCGCTGCGTTGAAGAAGGGGTCCCGCCATTGCGTTATGCCTTCTCGTCGAGCTGGCGCGAGAGGATCGCGCTGAATTCCGAGCCGAAGGCTTCCAGCCGGCCGGCGTAGCGGCCGAAATCGGTCGAGAACTTGTTGTAAAAGATCACCGCCGGGATCGCGGCGACGAGGCCGAGCGCCGTGGCAAACAGCGATTCGGCGATGCCCGGCGCGACGACGGCGAGGCTGGTGTTCTTCGCCGCCGCGATCGAGCTGAAGCTGTTCATGATGCCCCAAACGGTACCGAAGAGCCCGACGAAGGGCGAGGTCGAGCCGACGGTCGCAAGGAACGGCATGTAGCGCTCGAGGCGCTGCATCTCGCGGCCGGCGGTCACTTGCATCACGCGCTCGATGCGTTCTTGCAGCGTCATGCGCGTGGCGCTCGAGCCGGCGAGGCCCTTCGCCATGCTGCGCCGCCATTCGCGCATCGCCGCGGCGAAGACCGACGACATCGGATCCTCGGGCCGGCTGCCGATGCGATCGTAGAGATCATCGAGCGCGCCGCCCGACCAGAACGCCTCCTCGAAATTGTCGGCGTCGCGCCGCAACCGGCGCAGCTTGATGTATTTGTCGAAGATCACCGCCCACGACCAGAACGAGGCGATGAGCAGCAGCACCATCACCGCTTTGACGATGCTGTCGGCCTGGAGGAAGAGCGTGACCACGGACAAATCATGCACCGGCGCGGAGCCGGCAAGGACAGCTTGATCGACGGCATTATCGGGCATGTGCAGAGACCATCCGGGGTTTGTCGTTGAAGGAGGAAAGCGATGAACGCAGCTCGGCGGGCAGCCGCACCGGCCGCCCCTGCACGCCGATGCAGGCGACGAGCACAGTGGTGCGCACCAGCATCGCTCCGTCGCGCAGCACATCCTGGCTGAGGAGGATCGTCGCGCCGCCGAGTTCTTTGATGCGCGTCTCGACCACGAGTTCATCGTCGAGCCGCGCGGGCGCGACATATTCGATCTCGCACCGGCGCACGATGAAAGCCGTGCCGCCGCTCTGGCGCGTTTTCTCGTGCTCGACGCCGTAGAGCCGCATCATCTCGGTGCGCGCGCGCTCGATGAATTTGAGGTAGTTGGCGTAGTAGACGATACCGGCCGCATCCGTGTCCTCGTAATAGACGCGGATCGGAAAGCGATGCGCCTCGCCCGGCAATGCGCCTTCTTTTGGAAGATCGGCGCGGGGAAGCTTCGAGGTTGGAGCGGCGCTCACGTGCCGCTCTCCTCTTCTTCATCGCCGAGCAGGTCAAGCTGCGCAGCCGGCGGCCGCAGCGCCTTGAGACCGAGATGCGCGTAGGCGATCTCCGTCAGCACGCGGCCGCGCGAGGTGCGCTGTACGAAACCCTGCTGCATCAGGTAAGGCTCGATCACTTCCTCGATCACATCACGTTGGTCGCCGAGCGCCGCGGCGACGGTTTCGACACCGACCGGACCGCCGCCGTAGTTCTGCACGATGCACAGGAGGTAGCGCCGGTCGAGCGCATCGAGACCGCTGGCATCGACTTCGAGGCGCTGCAGCGCCGCATCCGCCGCCTTCTTATCGATGCGCTTGACGCCCGACACTGCGGCGAAGTCGCGCACGCGGCGCAAGAGCCGCGCGGCAACCCGGGGCGTGCCGCGCGAGCGGCGCGCGATCTCGGCCGCGCCCTCGGGATCGAGCGCCATGCCAAGGACGCGCGCGCCGCGCTCGACGATCTGGCACAGCTCTTGCGGCTCGTAAAAGGCGAGCCGCATCGGAATGCCAAAGCGCTCGCGCAGCGGCCTTGTGATGAGGCCCGAGCGCGTCGTCGCCGCGATCAGCGTGAAAGGCGGCAGATCGATGCGCACCGAGCGCGCCGCCGGCCCCTCGCCGATGATGAGGTCGAGCTGAAAATCCTCCATCGCGGGATAGAGGATCTCCTCGACCGCCGGCGCGAGACGGTGGATCTCGTCGATGAAGAGCACATCGCGCTGCTCGAGATTTGTGAGCAGTGCGGCGAGATCGCCGGCGCGCTGGATAACCGGGCCCGAGGTCGCGCGGAACTGCACGCCGAGCTCGCGCGCGATGATCTGCGCCAGGGTGGTCTTGCCGAGCCCCGGCGGGCCGGCGAGCAGCACGTGATCCAAGGCCTCCGAGCGCTGCTGCGCCGCCTCGATGAAGACGCGGAGATTGTCGCGCACCGCCCGCTGGCCGACGAATTCGTCGAGCGTTTGCGGCCGGAAGGAGGCCTCGCCACCGTCCTCCTCGCGCCGCGTAGCGCCGACGACGCGATCACCGCTCATCGCGCCGCCTCTTTCATGCCGAGATCCTTAAGCCCGGCGCGGATCAGCGCATCGAGCGAGGCCTCGCCGCCCAAACGGCGCGATACCGCGGCGATCACCGCGTGCGCATCGCTGCGCGGATAGCCGAGATTGACGAGCGCCGAGACGGCTTCGCTCGCCGCCGCGAGCGGCGCCGGCGCGGCCGGGCCAAGCGCGATGCCGCCGACTTTGTCCTTGAGCTCGCTGACGATGCGCTGGCCGAGCTTCGGCCCGACGCCGTCGGCTTCGGTGATCGCCGCCTTGTCCTGCGCCGCGATCGCCGTCGCCAGCGCCTCGGGCGAAAGCGCCGAAAGGATCGCCAGCGCGATACGCGCGCCGACACCCTGCACCGTCGTCAAAAGGCGGAACCATTCGCGCTCGGCCTCGTCGACGAAGCCGTACAGATGGATGTGATCCTCGCGCACATGCGTCTCGATCAGCAGCCGGATCGGCTCGCCGCGCGCCGGTGCCTTGCCCAGGGTGCGGCTCGAGGCGAAGACGAGATAGCCGACGCCGTTCACGTCGATGACGATGCCGTCCTCGCCCGCCTGATCGACGAGCCCCGCCAGCATCGCGATCATGACGCGGCTCTCGCGGCAAGCGCGACCGCACGCGCCGTCGCCGCGTGATGGGCGTGGCAGATCGCGACGGCGAGCGCGTCGCAGGCATCGGCTCCACTGGCGGCGCCCGGCAGCAGGCGCCTCACCATCATCTGCACTTGCGCCTTGTCGGCATGGCCGACCCCGACGACGGATTTCTTGACGAGGTTGGTCGCGTATTCGAAGACCGCGATACCGCGCTCGGCCGGCGCGAGGAGCACGACGCCGCGCGCCATACCGAGGCGCAAGGTCGAACCGGGATTCTTGTTGACGAACGTCTCTTCGACCGCGGCGGCGTCGGGCTGATAGCGGTCGAGGACTTCGCCGAGCCGGTGATAGAGTTCGCCGAGGCGCGCCGCCAGCGACGCATCCTGACCGGTCTTCACCACACCCTGCGCGATATGCTTCAGTCGGTTCCCCTCGGCGTCGATGACGCCCCAGCCGGTGTTACGTAATCCCGGGTCGAGACCGAGCAGCCGCATCAGAGTTCCCGGGCGAGCGCGCTTTGCCGTCAGGCGCTCAAACGCGCCATGACGTCGTCGGAAACCTCGAAATTCGCGAAGACGTTTTGCACGTCGTCGCTGTCTTCGAGGGCTTCCAACATCTTGAAGAGCGCCTCGGCCGTCTCGCCCTCGACCGGCGTCAGCGTCTTGGGCTTCCACACCGTCCGCGCCGAGGCGGGCGCGCCGAATTTCGCATCGAGCGCGTCGCGCACCGTGTTGAGCTCATCGGCATGGCAAGTGATGACGTGCTCGTCGCCGCTGCTGTCGACATCGTCGGCGCCGGCCTCGACCGCCGCCTCGAACATCGCCTCGCCCGTGGCGACCGCCGCCGGATAGGCGATCTGGCCGACGCGATCGAACATGAAACTCACCGAGTTCGTCTCGCCGAGATTGCCGCCCGCCTTGGTGAAGGCGGCGCGCACCTCGCTCGCGGTACGATTGCGGTTATCGGTCAGGCCCTCGACGATCACGGCGATGCCGCCCGGCCCATAGCCCTCATAACGAATCTCTTCGTAATTATCGCCATCGGCACCGCCCGCGCCGCGCTTGATCGCGCGATCGACCGTGTCTTTCGGCATGTTGGCGCCGCGCGCCGCGATGATCGCCGCGCGCAAGCGCGGATTGGCCGCCGGATCGGGCAAGCCGCTGCGCGCTGCCGTCGTCAATTCGCGAATCAGCTTGGTGAAAATCTTGGCGCGCTTTTTGTCCTGCGCGCCCTTGCGGTACATGATGTTCTTGAATTGGGAGTGGCCCGCCATGTCGATCGCTAAAACTTTGAGGATTAAGTGCGCGAATCATAGCATACGCCGCGAATCCGTCGCTATCCGACGCGCTTCAAATGATTTTGTCCCCATGGCACGGAGCCGGCGCTGGCTTTAGCGACGCAATGTGGCGGATTTGCGGCCGATCAGGCGAGCAGCAGGCGCAACTGCTGTACGCCGAAGCCCAACATTAAAATTCCTGTCAGGCTGTCGGCGGCGATTCGCCAGCGCCGCGCCCAAACCCCGTTGTCGAGTCGCAGGCGCAACCGCCGCACAAAACCGCACAGCACCAGCACCCATGTACCCGCGCCGACAATGACGGCTGCCGCGACGGTGAGCGCGCCGAGGGACCCGGCATCGAGGCTTTGCGGCCGCCCCATGACGGCGAGCCAGAAGGCAAGATTCCACGGGCTGGTCAGCGCCATGCCGAGGCCGAGAAAATAGCCGCGCCGAGTCGCCGCGCTGCGACTCCTTGGCGCCGCGGCGAGGTCGGAGTCGCGCCAGGCGCGCCAGGCGGCAGCGAGAAAGAGACCGGCGAGGATCAGCAGCAGCACGCTGCTGGCGATCCCCATGCCGAACCGCGTCGCCGGGCCGATCAGGAGCCCGACACCCGTCATGACGAGAACCGCCCAGAGGGCATCGCCGGAGCAAGCCCCCAGGCCTACTGCCACGGCAGGTCGAAAGCCGGCCGCGAGGCCGCGGCGGATCATCTCGGCATTGATCGGCCCGGGCGGCCAGGCAACCGACCAGCCGAGGAGAAAGCCGTAGCCGGCGAGCGCGCCCAGTCCGTTCAAGGCAATCAGGTCAAGGCAATCTGTTCAAGGGAGGGGCGGCAGCGCCGCATCGAGCTTGCCGCCGAGGCGCAGCGGCCAGATGCCGCGCGCGAGGCCGCTGACCGGATCGGTCTCGATCACCGCGCCGCAAATCGTCGGCTCGCCCAACGCGACTTCGAGCCGCTCGCCCGGCAGCTTCTTGACGAAACGTGCGACCGCGATGTCTTTCTGCATCCCGATCACCGAATCATAGTCGCCGCACATGCCGAGATCGGTGACATAGGCCGTGCCGTTGGCAAGCAGGCGATGATCGGCGGTCGGCACGTGGGAATGCGTGCCGATCACGGCGGTCGCGCGCCCGTCACAGAAATGACCCATCGAGGTCTTCTCGGACGTCGCTTCGCCATGGAAGTCGACGATGAACGCATCGACCGAGCCGAGCGGATAGGTATTGAGCAGCCGGTCGACCGCGGCGAAGGGATCGTCGATCGCATCCATAAAAAGCCGCGTCATCGCATTGACGACGAGAATGCGCGGCCCCGGTGTCGTGCCATAGATGCCGAACCCGTTGCCCGGCGTGCCGGGCGGGAAATTGATCGGCCTGAGCAGCCGTGCATCGCCGTCGATATAGGTCATGATCTCGCGCCGGTCCCAGACGTGATTGCCGGTCGTGATGACATCGACGCCCGCACCATAGAGCTCGGCGCAAATCGTTTCGGTGATGCCGAAGCCATGCGCCGCGTTCTCGCCGTTGACGATGACGAAATCGAGCTTCAGCTCGCGGCGCAGGCGCGGCACCTCGCGCGCGACGGCTTCGCGCGCCGCCCGGCCGACGATGTCACCGCAAATCAGCAGCCGCATCGCGCGTCACGCCTTCTTTTCGGAAAGGAACGAAGAGTAAGAGAAAGTGGAGCCGCCTCGGCCGTCGGTATTGCCGTACCCTCGTGGCCCGCTTACGCAGGTGGGAGCCATTTAACGAAACCACGGCTTCGTCAGGGACAGCCCCCTAGAGGTACATATCGGCCCCGGGGTATTGCGACCTAACGCACCGCGCAGCCCCACGATCTCAACTCAAATGTGGGATGATTCGAGTCGCGCCGCAACTGCCTCGATGCGCTGCGCCAACCGGCTGACACTACCGGCGACGGCGGTGCCATCGGGCGCGCCCTGGGCCCCGACCCGGCGCGGCGCCCCATCGGCCTCGGTCAGCTCGTCGGCGAGCACCAGCGCCGCCAGCACCAGGAGCCGTGCCTCGCCGGCCTGGCCGACCTGGCGCGCAAACCCCGCCACCTTGCTGTCGATGAGACGCGCGAGATCGCGGATCCGATCCTCCTCCCCCTCATCGCAGGCAACGGGATAGGACCGGCCGTTAATCGAGATCGAGACTTGCGGCATCACTCCTCCAGCAACCGATCGATGCGCAGGATCGCTTCTTCGAGCTTGGCCGCCACCATGGCGGTGGTCTCGGCAACAACGGCAGCGTTCTTGCTGCCCGGCTTGACATCGCCGAGTCGTTTCGAGGCGGCCTCGAGCCGCTGCACGGCCTGATCGAGCCGCTTTGTGGCGTCGTCCAATTCGCTCATCGGCGATCCCTCCAACGCGAATTCACGAGGTTATTCCGAGGATTGGCCGAACGTCAATGCGCCCGCCTCGGCGACTGCCGCTGGAGCGTAAACGAATCGTTAATGCCCGGCCTTTTATGGTGAAGGGAAGATGAACGGCGGAGCGAAGATGGCGCCATCGTGCGTTCCAAACCGGCTTATATTTTTTGCCGCGTTGGCGTAAGGAGTACGGTGCGATGAATTCACCAGCTGCCCCATGGCAGCTCGACCGTCTCTCGACCAACGCCCGCGCCGCTGCGGAGAGCGCTTCGCGCGCCGCCGGTATGTCGTTGGCCGCCTGGCTTACCAAGCTGATCAGCGACACCTGTGCGGCGGAAGGCGTTGCGTCATTGGCGGAGCCGCCGCGAATTCTCGAACTCATGCGCGAGATTCCCGGGCGTGCGCTGTCGCCACGTATCCAGCCCACGCCGGCGCAGCCGATGGCATTCCGTGCGCCGCCTTTGGCCATCGCGCCCGTCACCGCCTATCGCACTTTGGGGATAGCGCCAACGCCGGCCCAGCCGACGATGCAAAGGACAAAGCCGACGCTCCAGCCCCAGGCCGCGGCGCCGGTTGCCGCATCGTCGACAGCGCAGCCCGTTCCGGCCGGTGCCACCCCGCTGTCGGTCGCAGCGCTGGTTGCCGCCGATCTCGGCACACGCGGCGGCGACGACGTTCCCGAGCCCTTGCTCGCCGATATCGCGACGCGCGGCGTGCGCCAGCCGGTCGTGGTCCGCCGCTCGGCGAGCAATCTCGCGCATTATGAGATCATCTGCGGTCATCGCCGCTGGCGCGCGGCACGGCGCGCCGGTTTCGCGCAAATCCCGGCGATCGTCGTCGTGCAAGACGACGCCACGGCGATCCTCGCCTCGCTCAGCGAGAATCTTCAACTCGAGAACCTGTCGGCCATCGACGAGGCCCAGGCCTATCTGCGGCTCCTGACGCAATGCAACGTCGATATTGCGGCGGTCACCGCCGCCAGCGGCCGCGATCGCACCCACATTGTCCAGAGCATGCGGCTGCTTGGCCTGCCGCCGCTCGTCCGTCATCTCATCAACGGCGGCCTGCTCTCGCGCGAGCATGCTTTCGTACTGCTCGATGCGCCGCAGCCCGAGGGGCTCGCTGATGCAATCATCGCCGAACAGCTTTCGGGCGCAGCTGCGCGCCAGCGCCTTGCCGCCGGAGCGAAGAGCAATCCATGAGCCGCGATGTGCCGCCGCTCGCTGCCGAAAGCGTCGATGCCTGGCAAAACGCCGAGATCGATCCGGCAACCCAGCGCCGTGCTGAACAGGCCGCCGCCGCAGCAGGTCTCGGGCTCGAGGAATGGCTCGAGCGTGCGATCCGCCGCGCTTGTCCGAGCGCGTTCTGCAACGAGTCCGCGCCCATTGCGGCGACGCTGCTCGGCGCGCCGATTCCGCCGTCCGCTGCTCCCGTCAGCGAGCCTACTCCTCTATACCTCGCGCCGACGATCGCCCAGCGTCTCGCGAGACAGCGCGTCGGCAAGGTGGAGGAAGACGCCGCTCGGTCTTTCGCGCCGGAACAGGAGGAGCGCGCTGCCGTGAATAGAATCGGAGAACATAATCGAGAGAAGGGACCGCCTCTGCCGCCCTCGCGTAAGAACACCCGGCGCCTCGCCTTCATCGGCATTGCAATCGGCCTGGCCATTTTCGCCGGCGCCGTCACCGCGCAATATCTCATCCCGGGGCCGGACGCGCGCGCCCCCGCAACCTCGAGCCATAGTATCGCCAATTCGGCGCCGACAGCGAGCGCGTCAAAAACGCCGCCGAGCGCCAACAGCGATAGCAGCAGCAGCGATCTCGCGGCGGCGGCAAATTCGCTGCCTGTCCCCGCGTCGAGCGCGCCGAGCGACAACGCCGCGATAGACAAAAGGGCGGCCGCCGCCGGACCGCCGGCGCCGCGCGCGGCGGCGCCGAGCGATCCGAAGGTGCTTGCGCCATTGCTCGAGCAGCGCGCCAAGAACGCCGACGCCATCGCGCAATATCGGCTCGGCGTGCTCTATGCGTTGGGCCAGGGCGTGCAGCAGGATTACACGCACGCGGCGGAGCTCTTCAAGGCTTCCGCCGAAGGCGGCATCGCCGAAGCGCAATACAATATCGCCGTGCTGTATGACGAAGGCCTCGGCATCGGCCGCGACCCCGTCCAGGCGTTTGCGTGGTATCAAAAGGCCGCCGCGCAAGGCAATGCGAATGCCGCCTTCAATCTCGGCGTCGCTTATTCCAACGGCTCCGGCGTGCCGCAAAGCATGGATCAGGCGGCGCAATGGTTCCAGCGCGCCGCGACTGCCGGCGTCCTCAACGCGCAGTTCAATCTGGCGCTGCTCTATGAGCGCGGCGACGGGGTGCCCGTCTCGCAAGTCGAGGCCTATGCCTGGTACAGCGCCGCCGCCGCCCATGGCGATACCGGCGCAGCGCAGCGCCGCGGCAACCTCGCTGCGACGCTCACGCCGGCGAAGCTCAAAGAAGCGCGCACGCGGGCCGAGCAGATCGCGGCGATGATCAAGAGCGGCGGCAACAGCGCGGGCAGCAGTGTCGCCAGCGCCGCCGACAAAGCCGTAGCGCCGAAGCCTTAGACCAGTTTCCCGGCGGCAACCCACCAGCCCGGCTGTGCCGTTTTGAGTGATGCGGCGGCAGCTTCGGCCGCCGCGGTCTCCTCGAAAAGCGCGAAGCAGGTCGCGCCGCTCCCGCTCATGCGCGCGATGAGCGCGCCGGGCTGGGCCGCAAGCCGCGCCAGCACATCGCTGATCGCCGGCGCGATGCCGATCGCGGCGTCGGTGAGATCGTTGCGTCGCTCCTTGAGCAGCGACGCGAGCTCGGCGATGGATGCGGGCGGCGCGGCAAAGCGCGCGGGCGGCGAGAATGCGCCTTGGCGCGCGCGGAACACCGCCGCCGTCGGCAGCGCGATGCCGGGATTGACCAGCAGCAGCGGCGCCGGCGTCAGGCGCGGCGACGGCACGATCTCGTCGCCGATGCCGCCGAAGAAAGACGGGCGCGCGATGACGCAAACCGGCACGTCGGCACCGAGCTCGGCGGCGATCGTAAGCAGCGCATTCTCATCAAGAGAGGCTTGCCAATGCGCGGCTAGCGCTTTCAGGGCGGCTGCGGCATCGCTCGAGCCGCCGCCGACGCCGGAAGCGACCGGCAGATTCTTCTCGAGCGTCACCGCGACATCAGGGCTGCGGCCGAGCCGAGCCGCGAGCGCCTCGGCGGCGCGCCAGACGAGATTCTTCTGCGCATCATCATGCGCCAGATCGCGCGCGAACGGGCCGATGATGTCGAGCGTCAGCCGCGGCGCCGGCGCGACGCTCAGGCGATCGCCGATATCGCTGAAGGCGACGAGGCTATCGAGGAGGTGGTAGCCGTCGGCACGGCGGCCGGTGACATGGAGAAAGAGATTGAGCTTGGCCGGTGCCGGCCACCAGCGGGACACTAGCCGCCGTTGACCGAGGCCGAGGACGGCAGCGCGCCGAGACCCTGATCGAGCTTGGTCTCGATGCCTTTGACCTCGTCGGCTTCGGGCTGGAATTGCAGCGCGCGGCGCCATTGATAGCGCGCCTCGGCGAGGCGGCCGGTACGCCAATACGCATCACCCAGATGATCGTTGATCGTCGGATCCTCGGGTAAAAGCTCGATCGCGCGCTCGAGATACTCGGTTGCATGATCGAAATCTCGCAGCCGGAAATAAGCCCAACCGAGGCTGTCGACGATGTAGCCATCATTGGGCTGCAGATCGACCGCGTGTTTGATCATGCCGATCGCGTCGTCGAGGTTCTGGCCTTTGTCGATCCAGGAATAGCCGAGATAGTTCAGCACGAGCGCCTGGTTCGGCTGCAGCGCCAGCGCCTTCTTCAGATCGGCTTCGGCGCGCGGCCAGTCACCCGAGCGCTCTTCGGCGACGCCGCGGCTGTAGAAGAGGCGCCAATCCGTGGGCTGCGGGTCGGGGACGCGCGCGGCAGCCTTATCATAAGCACCGACCGCTTCGGAAAAGCGCTTATGGCTGCGCAGAATGTCGCCGAGCTCAATCAGCGGCTCGCTGCGCGTCGGGCGCTCGGCGGCAAGCGTCTTCAGCCGCGCGGCCGCGTCGTCGGTGCGATCGAGCGCATCGAGCTCGAGCGCGGCACGAAGCTGCGCCGTCCAGGAATAGGGCAATTTCGGATCGACCGCCTGATAAAGCGCCAGCGCTTCGTCGGGGCGCTGCTGCGCGGCGCGGATTTCGCCAACCAGCATCTGCGCGAGCGCGAAATGCGGCGCGAGATCGAGCGCGAGCCGCGCATAGATCAGCGAGGCATCCATCGTCTGCGGCAGGTTCAGGAGTCCGGCGAGATCGAACATCGCCTCGGCGGCGCCGTCGGCCGGTGTCGCGATCACGCGCGGCGGCACGGTTCCTTTCGCGAGGCGATCGAGCCCGGCGGTCGTCACGTCGATCGTGCCCTGCTCGCGGCCGATGCGCTGATAGAGCTGCTTGGCATTATCGCCGTCGCCGTGACGCTCGAAGAAATTGCCGGCCAGCTCGGCGACGCGCCAGGTCGGCGGTTGCGGCCCGGAGAGCAGGTGCTCGAACGATGCTTTCGCCTCCTCGATGCGATCCGTGTAATCCTGGATCAGGGCGGTATGAAGATCGTGCAACGGCGCGATGCCGTTGACGCCGTTCATCGCATCGAGCGCTTGCAGCGCAGGCCCATATTGATGGCGGCCGGCTTCCGCCCAGGCGAGCATCAGCGGCACGGCGAAACGCTGCGCGCCTTCGCGCGGCATCACTTGCCCCTGCGTGACCGCGTCGTCGTATTGGCCGGCCTTCAGCGCCTGTTCGAGCAGCACGAGCCCGGCGAGGCCGGAGCGACCGTCGATGTCGATGATGCGCTGCGCCAGCGGCACGGAGTCGCCGACCCGCCCTTCCGAAACGCGCAGCAGGAAAACACGCCGCACGAGATCGTAATTGCCGGGATCGGCGGCGAGGGCACGTTCGAGGAAATTCGCTGCGTCGCCGTAATCGTGAACGACCTGCGCATGCTGGGCGGCGAGATAGCTGCCGAGCGCGCTGTCCGGCGCCGCCGGCGGATTGCGCGCGTCGCCGGTGGCGCAGCCCGCCAAAAAGGTCACGGCGAACGCCGGGACGAGCCGAAGAACCCTTCTCAAACTCGAATCCTATTTGCTTCCACGCGCCGAGTGTAGGCACAAAAGCGCGCCGATGCACCAGATAGTGCGCTCACATATTGGGGTAATTCGGTCCGCCGCCGCCTTCGGGCACAACCCAGTCGATGTTCTGAGTCGGATCCTTGATGTCGCAGGTTTTGCAGTGGACGCAGTTCGGCGCGTTGATCTGCAGCCGCGGCTTGCCCGCATCGTCCTTGACGATCTCGTAAACGCCCGCCGGGCAATAACGCTGCTCCGGCGAATCGTAGAGCGCGTAATTGACATCGATCGCTTTGGCCGGATCGCGCAGCTGCAAATGCGGCGGCTGATTCTCTTCGTGATTCGTGTTGGAGATGAAGACCGATGACAGCCGATCGAAGCTCACCACGCCATCGGGCTTGGGATAGGCGATGGGCTGCGCTGCGCTGGCACGATCGAGATGAAGATGATCGGCGCTGTGACTCATGGTCCAGGGCGCGCGGCCGCGGAAGATATAGGTGTCCAGCGCCGCATGGGCGAGGCCGAGCCAGAGCCCCCAGCGGAAGCCCGGCCGGATGTTGCGCGCCTGGTACAGCTCCGGCCAGACCCAGGAGCTCGACAGCGCGGCGTGATAATCGGCAGTGAGATCGCCGGAGAGGCGGCGCAGCACCGTCTCGGCCGCGACCATGCCTGACTTCATCGCCGTGTGGCTGCCTTTTATCTTCGCAACGTTGAGGAAGCCGGCGGCGCAGCCGATGACGAGCCCGCCCGGAAAAGAGAGACGCGGGATCGCCTGATAGCCGCCTTCATTGAGCGCGCGCGCGCCGTAAGAGATGCGGCGGCCGCCGACGAAGGTCGGGCGGATCGCCGGATGCATCTTGAAGCGCTGGAACTCCTCGAACGGATTGAGGAACGGATTCTTGTAGTCGAGGCCGACGACGAAGCCGACCGCAACTTGGCGATTCTCGAGATGGTAGAGGAACGAGCCGCCGTAGGTCGCCCGATCGAGCGGCCAGCCGACGCTGTGAATGACGCGCCCCGGATGATGCTGGGCGGCATCGACCTCCCAGAGCTCCTTGATGCCGATGCCATAAGTTTGCGCCCCGCTCTCTGCGCGCAGCTTGAAGCGCTCGACGAGCTGCTTGGTCAGCGAGCCGCGGCAGCCTTCGGCGAGGAGCGTCTCCTTGGCGCAAAGCTCGACCCCCGGCTGGAAATTCGCGGTCGGCTGCCCGTCCTTGCCGATGCCTTGCGCGCCGGTCGCGACACCGCGGACGCGGCCGCTCTCGTCGAACAACATTTCGGCGCCGGCAAAGCCCGCATAGATCTCGACGCCGAGCGCCTCCGCCTCCTTGGCGAGCCAGCGACAGAGATTGCCGAGGCTGATGATGTAATTGCCGCGATTATGCATTTGCGGCGGCGTCGGCAGCCGAAAGGCGTGTCTCTTGGTCAAAAGGAGAAAGCGATCGTCGGTCGCGGGCGTCGCCAAAGGCGCGCCGCGTTCTTTCCAATCGGGAAACAATTCCTCGAGGGCGCGCGGCTCGAACACCGCGCCGGAGAGGATATGCGCGCCGACCTCGGAGCCTTTCTCGATGACGCAGACCGAGATCTCGGTGCCTTCTTCGGCCGCAAGCTGCTTCAGGCGGATGGCGGCGGCGAGGCCGGCCGGGCCTGCCCCGACGACGACGACATCGTATTCCATCCGCTCGCGATCCATGGGCGCGGGACTATAGGGGATCGGGCCGGCGAAAGAAGGGCGGCAATGGCAGCGTGCAGCGGCGAAGTGCTAGGCTTTCATCATGACCGAGAGGCAACAGCTCGCCGCGCTGCTCGATTGGTATGTCGCGATGGGGATCGACGAGGCGATCGGCGAAACTCCGCATGACAGCTTTGCCCCGCCGCCGCCCCGGCCGAGCCTGGCTTCCTCCGCCGCACTGAGTCCGGCGGCTCGGCCGACGCCCGCGATTATCCTACCGCCGCTCGCCGCACCCGCCATCGCGCGGCCGATCGTATCCGCCAGCAACGAGATTGCCGGCGCGCGCCAGTTGGCGGACAGCGCGAATACATTGGCCGAGCTCGAGGCAGCGGTATCGTCTTTCGAGGGCTGCGCGCTCAGAAAGACGGCAACGCATACCGTCTTCGCCGACGGCACGCCGCACGCGCCGGTTATGGTCATCGGCGAAGCCCCCGGCGCCGATGAAGACCGCATGGGTAAGCCCTTCGTCGGGCGCAGCGGCCAGCTGCTCGATCGCATGCTGGCGGCGATCGGGCTCGACCGCCAACACAACGCTTACATCACCAACATCCTGTTCTGGCGCCCGCCGGGGAATCGCAAGCCGACCGAAACCGAGATTGCGTTGTGCCTGCCTTTCGTCTGGCGTCACATCGCGCTTGGCAAGCCGCGCGTCGTGCTATTGAGCGGCGGCACCGCCACGAGTGCGATGCTCGGCCGAGCAGAAGGAATCACAAAGCTGCGCGGCAAATGGTTCGATCTGTCGGTCCCGGGGCTCGACAGCCCGGTTCCGGCTTTGACTACATATCACCCGTCCTTTTTGTTGCGTACCCCGGCCCGTAAAAATGAATCTTGGCGAGATTTCCTGGAACTACAGTCTAAGCTTAACGAGGCACAGAAAAATTGAAGTAACTTTTAGTTTTTTTGATTATAGTCAGAAACGTGATTTACCATGTGTTAATTTTGTCTTGCCATCCGGCGCGGGGATAGTTATGTCGGTTGGTCATGATAAGGGGGGCTACCCATAAAACGGGTCGCAGGACTTCGCTCAGCCTGTGGATTATTCTTGCGTCCACTTGCTTTGCGTTAACGAGCCCCTCTGCCTCGGCACAGCAGCTTCGCACCGCATCGTTAACGCCCGGCGATTCAGTTTTACGCGAAGCCGAGCTTCCTTCGGTTCTAAGTGCTGCCGACATCGCTCGCTACCGGCATATTTTTAACCTTCAGCAAGCCCAGCATTGGCAGGAAGCAGATCGCGAGATCGGCTTGCTGCACGATAAGCTGCTGGTAGGCGAGCTGTTGTCGCAGCGCTATCGCGCGCCCTCCTACCCGGCGAGCTACGCCGAGCTCGTCGCCTGGCTGAAGCACTACGGCGACGAGCCGGACGCCAAGGCGATCTACGCCCTCGCCATGAAGCGCCACCCGGACGGCACCGCGCCGCCACCGCGCCCTGCGGTCCGGTCCGCGAATATCAATTTCGACGACGACAGCGATTTGTCCCCCGTGCCGACGATCGGCGCCGGCAAGCAACTCCAGGCGCTGCTACCAGCGGCGGCGGCGCATCGCGCCGAAACGCTGGAGAAGCAGATCAGCGAACTCGCCGCCAAGGATCCGCGGCGCGCCGAGCTGCTGCTTGCCGGCAAGGAGGCGAAACTCCTCATCGACAGCGACACGCGCGACAATTTGCGCGCCGCGATCGCCGAGGGCTATCTGGCACAGGGCGAGCCGCAAGCCGCGCTGACCATGAGCGCGAGCAACAAGACGGCGGCTTATGCGCCGGTGGCCGATTGGAACGCCGGTCTCGCCGCCTGGCAGCTCGGCCGGCTCGATGAGGCCCGCGGCCATTTCCAAGCCTTGGCACGGAGCACCAGCCAATCGGCATGGGTCAAATCGGCGGCCGCCTTCTGGGCCGCGCGCGTCGAGCTCCGGGCCAAGCGCCCGCAGAATTACGGTTACTGGTTGAAGATCGCCGGCGAGAATCCGCGCACCTTCTACGGCATGCTGGCGCGGCATCTTTTGGGCGTCGATCGTGCCCCAGCTTTCACGGCCGATCCCTTCACGCAATTCGACGCGCAGCTCGTCCTCGGCACCGATGGCGGCCGGCGCGTACTGGCGCTGATCGCGATCGGTGAGGACAGCCTCGCTTCGCGCGAGCTCCGCCAGCTTGCCGATCGCGCGTCGCCGAGCTTTTTGCAATCCCTCGCCGCGCTGGCGGATCGCGCCAATCTGCCCGGCGTGAGCATCCGTCTCGCGGGACTCCTCGGTGAAACCGATAAGAGCCGCGAGGTCGCGCTTTATCCGGTGCCGCGCTGGCAGCCGATCGGCGGTTTCACCGTCGACCGGGCCTTGCTCTACGCGCTGATGCGGCAGGAATCGCAATTCACGCCGGGCGCGCATAGCCAGGCCGGCGCGGCCGGGCTGATGCAGCTGATGCCCGCGACCGCGCGCTCCGTGGCGGAGAGCGCCGGCGCGACGCTCGGCAAGCCCGACAGCAAGAAGGAGCGCGATGCGCTCAACGATCCCGAATACAATCTCATGCTGGCGCAGGAATATGTGAAGCTCCTGCTGCGCGACGCGCATATCAAAAACAATCTCGTGCTCTTCGCCGCGTCCTATAACCAGGGACCGACGGCGACGGCGCGCTGGGAAGCGGCGCATCCCGAATATCGCGACGACCCGCTGCTCTTCATCGAGAGCATCCCGGCGAAAGAAGCGCGCGTCTTCACGCAAAAAGTGCTGACGAATTACTGGATCTACCGCCAGCGTCTGGGCCAGCCGATGCCCGATCTCGACGCGCTTGCTGCCGGTAAATGGCCGACCTATACCGCTTACGACGGCGCGATGACGAAAAGCGCCGCCGTTCAAACCGGTGACGGCCTCTATGCCAGGCAGAATTGACGAAACCCGGCCTTTCCTTCCGGTCAGCATCGCAATCCTGACCGTCTCCGACACGCGCAGCGAGGCGGATGACAAATCCGGCCAGGCGCTGATCGACATGCTGACGCGCGACGGCCACAAGCTTGGCGCGCGCAAGATCGTGCGCGACGACAAGGCCGCAATCATCGCTCAGCTCAAGAGTTGGATCGCCGATCCGGCGATCGACGTCGTGATCTCGACCGGCGGCACCGGCGTCACCGGGCGCGACGTCACGCCGGAAGCCTTTCAAGCCGTCTACGAGAAGGAGATTGCCGGCTTTGGCGAGCTCTTCCGCTTCCTCTCCTATCAGAAGGTGGGCACTTCGACGATCCAGAGCCGCGCCACCGCCGGCGTCGCGGGCGGCACCTACCTCTTCGCCCTGCCCGGCTCGCCCAGCGCCTGCCGCGACGGTTGGGACGACATTATCAAGCATCAGCTCGACAACCGGCACCGCCCTTGCAACCTCGTCGAGCTTATGCCGCGCCTGCAGGAGCATCTGAAGCAGCCGGCCAGGACGGGCTGATCCCCGCCGGTCTTACAACCGCCCGGTTCAGGTGCTTCCTTATAGCCCTAACCCTTTGAATCAACTGTTCTTGCTCCGTTTTTGCGCGATGTCGGCGGTGCGATAGTGTCGGGAACCCGGCAGCACAGCGATTTTCTCCCGGGTTTCCGCGCCTTATTGCGGCGCCGGCGCTTGCCAGCGTATTTGAGTTCTTGATTCGTTCCTATTGTACACCGATAATAGTTTCATGGATGAGGCACTTCCCGCCACCGCTCGCAAGGGTCGTGGCGCGATCAGCAACGCCGATGGCCGGTTCGAGCGCGGCACGCATATCGCGATCGATGATGGCTGGGGAACCGCCGACGAAGAACCGGCGCCGCTCGAGACGCAATATCTCCGCGATACCTCGAAGACCGTCATCGCGCGCAACAACTCGCCCGACATCGGCTTCGACCGCTCGATCAACCCCTATCGCGGCTGCGAGCACGGCTGCATCTACTGCTTCGCCCGGCCGACCCATGCCTATCTCGGCCTCTCGCCCGGTCTCGATTTCGAGAGCCGCATCTTTGTGAAGGAGGATGCGCCGGCGCTGCTGCGCGCCGAGCTCTCGAAACCCTCCTACAAGCCGAAGCCGATCGCGCTCGGCGTCAATACTGACGCCTATCAGCCGATCGAGAGGAAACTCGGCCTGACGCGGCGCATCCTCGAAGTGCTTTACGAGTTCCGTCATCCGGTGACGCTGATCACCAAATCGGCGCTCATTCAGCGCGACATCGACATCCTCTCCGCGATGGCGCGCGAGCATCTCTGCAGCGCCGCCGTCTCGGTGACGACGCTCGATCGCAACCTTGCGCGCAAGATGGAGCCGCGCGCCGCGACGCCCGAGCGCCGGCTGGAGACGATCGAGGCGCTGGCGAGCGCCGGCATCCCGACCGCGGTGATGGCGGCGCCCATGATCCCCGCCCTCAATGACGCCGAGCTCGAGTCGATC
>DATNGE010000012.1:0-26130 GCA_035606035.1 Allostellaceae bacterium | reverse complement strand
GGTCGCGACCTGGCCAGGGCTGAGGGGCCTGCCGGCAGCAGCAGGCCGGGGCTGGGAATTGCCCGCTGGCGTCGCGAGCTGGACGGGCCTGCCGGCTGCGGCCGCTTCGACCGGGGCGGGCACGCTCGAAGGAGCAGGCTTCCGGGCCGGCTTGGCCACCTTTTTGGCGGCCTTTTTAGGGGCCGGCTTCCCCGCTTTCTTTTTGGAAGCCGCTTTTTTGCGGGATGGCATCGTCTTCCTCCAACTGGTCCCGGCACAGGCCTGGGTCGCCGCCAAATTGTAACTGGGGCGAACGGAGAGCAAGAGAAAACCGCGCGAACATATGGTTTTTATTCACGCTTTCCGATTCGTCCCCTGCTTTGCCCCCAGTCGGAAATTTCCTTACCTAGGCGCGACCTCAAGTATAATGGGCAAGTAGCTGTTTTTTCTGAAATATGCCAGCCCCGGGAGCGCCCGCGCGGAAGCTATTGATTCGCCTTGGCGAGAAATCCGGTGACGACGCTCCGGGCGGTGTCCAGCCCATTTCACAGCTTTTACGAGTGCATTGACGTAACGCTGGACCAGATCGTGATGCGTCCGCACGGCCAGCCGTGGCCGTCGCCCCAGCGAGCGCGGCTCGGCCGCCGTAGACGAATGTATGGCCGGCGAGCGTCCGGGTATCGCTCACCGGCAGGCTGAAGCCGTCGACGGTCAGCCGCATGATCATCGGATCGGCGAGGACGATGCCCTGGATCTTGCCCGTCTCAATTGCGGCGATCGCCGTCGCGCCGGAGCCGTCGCCGATCAAGGTCACATCGGTGAGCCCGCCGCGAGCAGGCTGAAAAGCTCTCGCATGGCGTTCCGCGTTCGTCCCTGTTTTATGAGGAAAGCGCGCTTATGGAAAAAGTGGGATGGGACCAGAGCCCGGCTGGCGGTCCCAACGCGCCTCGAGCGTCGTGAAATAGGTCCAGGTGCGGGGGGCGACCATGTCGAGGGTGATTTCCTTCTCGAGCACGGCCATTTCCTCGGCATTCAAAGTGCCGAGCTCGCCGAGGCTCGCCGCCTGCAGCGTCTTCAGGGCGTCATTCTCCAAGCATAGCGTGATGTGCAACAGCTCCGGGATGTTGCGCGCGACGACGGTGATGCCATGCGCGCGCTGGAATGCAGCGCGTTTGTCACCGATCGCTTGACGCAGTTTCTCACCACGCTCGACACTGGTGATGAGATGCGCCTCGCGATAGGTTGCGATGCCTTTGCCGAAGAGACCGCTATGCATGGTGATCGGCCGGTATTCGCGCCGGCTGATCGAGAAGAGTGTCGCGTAAGGCGGATGGAGATGCGCGATCGCAAGCGCATCGGCCCGCGTTGCATGGAGCGCGGTGTGGATCGGCCACTCTAGCGGCGGCCGCTTGCCGTCGAGCCCTTGGCCGTCGAGCCCCGCCAGCACCATATCCTCGGCACGGAGATTGGCCTTGTCGGAGCCGCTGCCCGGCGAGATCAGCATGCGCTGCGCCTCGGGTTGGTAGGCGCTGATGTGGCCATGCAGGCCGAGGAGGCCCTGCATCGCCATAATGCGCGCGCAGGTCGCAAGTTGTTCACGCAATTCGGTTTCGGATGCCATCCTGAGCCTCTTCTACTGCAATGGTACCGCGTAACGCCGATCGACCAGCCTATCGACGGTGATATCGCCCTTCACCATCCCTTGCGAGCGGTACCAGTCGATCTGCCGCGCCATGTCGCGGAGATCGAGCCGCAGTTGCGGGTCGACATAGGGAATTTCGCCGTCGAGCTTTTCCGGCAGCGCGCCGAGGTATTTGCTCATGATCGCGAGCATGGCCGGCGCGCTCGGTCGGTTGGCGCGCAGTTCCTGCGCATCGGTGAAGGCATCGTGATAGTCGCGCGCGCCTTTGGCGAGCGCTTTGAGAAAGCCGCGGATCATGCCGCCGTGCTCGTCGGCGGTCTTGCCGGTCACGAATACCGAGCCGATCTGCCACGGCGTCTCGTCGCCGACCCAGCCCAGCAGCCTCGCGCCACCCTTCTCGACTTCGGGCGCCATCGTGCTGGCGACCATCGCGGCATCCGCCTGCCCGCCCGCCACCGCCGCCGCGCTGTTGGTGTTGGATTGCAGCGGAAGGATGCGGACGCTGTCGAGGGGGAAGCCGTATTTCATGGCCAGCAGCGCCACCGCGTAATGCGTCGTCGAGCCGATCGTCGTCAGCGCGACCGAATGGCCGGCAATATCCCTGAGCGTCGTCAGCCCCGCATCGTAAGCGCGCTTTGACGCGAAATAGCCCTGGGTGTGGAAGCCATGCGCCTCGCGGTGCAGCCCGGCGACGACGCGGATCTGGCCATTGCTGGCGAGGTTGTAGAGACCCGCCGTGAGGCCGGTGACGCCGATCGCGATGTCGCCCGACGCGACCGCCACGGCCACCGCCTGGCCGGCGCCAAAATTCGCCAGCTCGACCTGAAGATTCTCCGCGTCGAAATAGCCGCGCTCTTGTGCGACATAAAGCGGGCCCGACGCGCCGACTTTCAGAATTCCGACCTTGATCGCTTCGGCCTGCGCGCTCGTCGTCCACACCAATCCTGCCACTGCGAGCGCGCTTATCCACCGCACCATTCTCAGCAAGCCCCTCCCCGTCCGACGAGCGCCCAATTAGGATCATACAAAAGAGGAGCGTGTGATGCGATTTGATGTCGTTACCATCGGCGGAGGATTTTCGGGCCTCGTGACGGCATGCCGGGCGGCGCAGCTCGGTCAGCGCGTCGCGGTGCTCGAGCAAGGGAACGATGAACGATATCTCTGCGCATCGCGCTGGACGAATGGTGTCATCAACGTGATGGGAAGTTCGATCCTCAGCGACCCGGGACGGCTCGAAGACGCCATCATCAACGGCAGCGCCGAAGCAGCCCGCCCGGACGTGGCGCGTGCTGTGGCGCAGAACGGCAAGCGCACGCTCGAATGGCTCGGCGCACAAGGTGGCCGCTTCGTCCAGCGCATGCCGGATAAGGACCAGCCCGCGCATCAGGTTCTGGCACCGCCGCGGCGCCTGCAAGCGGGACTTGATTGGGAAGGCCACGGTGGCGACGTCACGATGCGTTTGCTCGAAGCACAGATCAAGGAACGCGGCGGCGAGATCCTGCGCGGCACGAAAGCCGAAGCCCTGATCGTCGCCACCGGCGCGTGCACCGGCGTCGAAGCGATCCGCGACGGCGAGCGTATCCGCATCGAGGCGCAGGCCGTCGTGATCGCCGATGGCGGTTTTCCGGCCAATCGCCAGATGCTCGCGCGCTACATCACCCCGCATCCGGATCGCGTGCTGTGCCGAGCCTGGACTGGCTCGCAGGGCGACGGCATTCGCATGGCCGAAGCCGCCGGCGCCGCGATCGGCGGGTTCGGCAAATTCTACGGTCATGTTCATCACAAGGACGCGATGACGAACAATCGACTGTGGCCCTATCCGCATTGCGACGCGGCAGCGGAAATTTCGATCCTGATCGATCCGAGCGGCCAACGCTTCACCGATGAAGGACTCGGTGGCGTGTGTATGGCAAACGCGATCGCGCAGCTGGCCGATCCTTTGTCGAGCCATCTCATCATGGATGAAACGATTTGGCAGAACGAGCCGAAGATCAGCCTCCTGCCCCCCATCAATCCAACCATGCCGAATGCGGGCGGAAAGCTGATCACAGCGCCCGATCTGGCGAGCCTCGCAACGAAGATCGACGTTCCTGCCGCAGCCTTTACCGCAACGGTCGCCGCCTATAACGACGCCGTCGCCAGCGGCAATTTCGCCGCGTTGCCCGTACCCCGTAGCGTTCGCAAGCATAAGCCGATGCCGATCGCCAAAACGCCTTTCCATGCCGTGCCGCTTTGCGCCGGCATCACCGGCACGATGGGCGGCGTGGTGATCGATGCGAATGCGCAAGCGCAAACGCCGGCAGGCGTGCCCTTTCCTGGGCTCTATGCTGTCGGCACGCCCGTCGCCGGGCTCGAAGGCGGGCCGCGCGCGGGCTATGTCGGAGGCTTATCGAAAGCTTTCGTGCTCGGCCTCATCGCCGCCGAGCACATCGCCGCGCATTAGGCGAAGCGCAGCTCGTCGCCGATGCGCACGGCGCCGGGCCGCAGCACCTCGGCATAGATGCCGAACGATGCGGCGTTCTGCTCGGTGAGCGTCCGCAACACCGGCGGCGCCGCGGCGAGCTCGGCTTGCGGCAGGGTCGTCATCACGCAGCGCACCGTCGGCCGCGCGGCGCTGACCACGAGGGTATCGCCGATCGTGATCTCGCGGCCGAGCCATTCCCGCTCGACAATACCTTTCGCGTCGGTGGCGATGACGATATTGGGCCGGAAGCGGCGCGCGTCGATCGCGACATCGGGTAAGCGCGCCCGCAGCCAAGCGATCGACGCCTCGCTCAAGAGATGCAGCGGCGCGCTGTCGCGATGCATCACGTGGTCCTGGTCCTCGGATTCGATTTTGACATCCACGCCGCAAGCCGCGGTCAGGGTCGAAGCGAGCGCCGGATCATCGGCACGCATGCTGCGCCCATCGGGAAAGCGGATCACGACGACGCCATTCTCGGTCGCGGCGGAAAAGCCGAGCAAGCCGTTGATCTGGCGAAAGCGCTTGCTCGCCTTACCGCTGCCGAGCCGTCCGTCACTGTCCTTGAGTGCGAAGTAGCGGTCACCGAGGACGCCGCGCTCATCGACAGCGAGGCTTTGCAGCGCCTCGCCGCCCATGGATTTCACCGGATAGCGCCAGAGCGCCGCGATATGGCCGAGGCTATTGGACACGGTCCGCCATTATCCTCGCCCAGCGATTGTTCGGCCGCGCGGCGAGCCGCTCGCGCAGCAACTCGCGCGCGATATCGACGCGGCCCGCGCGCACCGCCGAATCGATCAGCAGCTTTGCAAAGAGGTCGCGCTGCGCATGGCTGCCGCCGAGACGGCGAAAGCCTTCGCGCAGCGGCAAGAGAAGCTCGGTCGCATGCGCATAATCGCGAGCCCGATGCGCCTCCGCCGCTTCGCCCAGCGCGAGCCCGACCTCACGCATGATTGTGGAACCCGTCTCGCTCCTTGCCGCATAGGCTTCGCTCGATTGGCGCCAGCGCGCGAAACCCTTGCCGCCCGCCGCCGCCAGCGCCATCGCATAATGGGCGTCGCCGAAGATCTGCATGTGATCGTCGGCGCGCTTTGCCGAGCGCTCGGCGAGCTCCTCCCAGCGCCGGCCGACATCGATGCCGCGCTGCTCGAGCCGCCACAGCAGCGCGACCCCGTTGGAGATATCGAGGAGGTCGTCGCTCGATTCCGGCCGCACGTCGCGGTCGTACAGTGCGAGCACTTCCTCATGGCGCCCAAGATCGAGCAGGAAAAGACAACGATGCCAGGCGACATGGTAAGCGAAATTATTCGCGCCTTTCCAGGCGCCGCTCGCCGCCTCGATCCAGCGGATACCGTCTTCGAGGCGATCCTCCATCTCGAAGACATGCGCGACCGCATGCCCGGCCCAGATATCGTCCGGGTAAAGCTCGACGGCGCGGCGCCCGGCCCGCTCGGCCTCGCGATACTCTCCGCATTCCTCCAAGCTGAAGGCATGGCAGCCGAGCACATAGCCATAGCCGGGCACGCCTTCATCCCAAGCTGGCAGCGCCGCCTCGATCGCCCGGCGCATCGCACGCCAATCGCCAGCATAGAGGAACAGATACTGCGCGAGCTTCAGCGCCAAGAAATCGCGCGGCTCATCCGCCAGGATCGCGGTAATGATCGCTGTCACCGCGCTGAGATTGCGCTCGCCCCAGCGTCGCAACGCCGCCGCATGCCGGCGCTCGCGCGGCGTCGCACCGAATTGCTCCATCGCTGCTTCGGCGGTCGTCGCGGCTTCGAGAGCGCGCGGCACCAGCTCGCGCTTTTCCAGCAACAGCAGGAAATAGCCGCGCAATACGGGCGCCATCACCAAAGAAGGATCCGAGGCCAGCGCTGCTTTCAGCCGGTCGCCCGTATCAAGTTTGAACGCGGCATAGCTGAGGAGCGCCGCGTCGAGCAGCGAGACGGCTCTGGCATCCGGGGCCGTTACGGCAACGCCGCGCGCGTCGAAGAACATGATATTATCATGCAGCAATCGTACCCAGCTTCACAGGCTTTTCATGGATTTCGACCTGACGCCGGACCAACGCGACCTGCAAGAGCGAGCGCGCGCCCTCGCGACCGACATCGCCGCGCGCGCCGCCGAGATCGACCGCAGTGAGGAATATCCCTGGGACAATGTCGAGCGGCTGAAAGCCGCGGGATTTTTCGGCATGACGATCCCGCGCGCTTATGGCGGGCGCGGCCTCAGCTGCCTCGATGCAATCCTCGTCATCGAAGAAGTCGCGAAAACCTGCGGCATCACCGCGCGCATCGTCGTCGAAGCGAATATGGGCGCGATCGGCGCGGTGATGTCATACGGCACCGAAGCGCAGAAGCGTCGTGCTGCCGAGCTGGTGCTGGCAGGCGACAAGCCGGCGATCTGCATCACCGAGCCCGAGGCTGGCAGCGCCGCGACGCAAATGACGACACGCGCCGACCGGCGCAAGGATGGCTTCGTCATCAATGGCAAGAAGCACTGGATCACGGGCGGCGGGATTTCGCGGCTTCATCTGCTCTTCGCCCGCGTTTTCGACGAAAGCGGCAAGGAAGAGGGCATCGGCGGCTTCCTCGCCTATCTCGACGAGACCAAGGGCCTCGCGATCGGCAAGCGCGAGCCGGCGATGGGGCTGCGCGGCTTGCCCGAGACCGAGATTCTCTTCGAGGATATGTGGCTGCCGAAAGACGCACTGCTCGCAACGCCGCGCGGCTTGGCGCATGGATTTTCCGATCTAATGCTCGCCTATAACGCCCAGCGCCTCGGGGCTGCGACGGTCGCGCTCGGAATCGCGGCGGGCGCCTACGATCTCGCGCTCGCTTATGCGCAGGAGCGCAAGCAATTCGGCCGCGCGATCGCCGAGTTCCAGGGCGTGCAATGGATGCTGGCCGATATGTCGGTGCAGCTCGCCGCCGCGCGGGCGCTCATCTACAAGGCAGCCGCGCGGGCCAGTAGCGGCTTCCCCGACGCGCTCGAGGCGGCGCAGGCCAAGGTTTTCACCGCCGAGATGGCGATCAGGGTGACCAATGACGCGCTCCAGCTCTTTGGCGCGGCCGGCTATTCGCGGAACCGCCCGCTCGAGCGCATGGCCCGGGACGCGCGCATGTTCACGATCGGCGGCGGCACGTCGCAAATGCTGCGCAATCTGATCGGGCACACTGTTCTGGAAGCCGCCAAGACGCGGTAAACTCCGCCTGGCATGAGCCTGTCGCAGGATAAAGAGACCGAGTGGTCGCGCTGGATGACGGCGGCGCAGGAGGGCGACCGCGTCGCCTATGAGCGGCTGCTCAAAGACTGCCTGCCCTACCTGCGCAGCATCGCCAGCCGTTACCACCGCGCCCCCGATCGGCGCGAGGATGTGGTCCAGGACATCCTCCTGACCCTGCATCGGATCCGCCATACCTATGACCCGGAACGACCTTTCACCCATTGGCTCGCCACCATCGCCAGCCGGCGCTCGATCGATGCCCTGCGTCGGCGCGGCCGGACCGAGAAAAGCGAGATTTTCGACGAGCAGGCCTATGAAACCTTTTCCGACCCTGAAGCGAATAGGGAGATGAGCGTGCGCGACGAGGCGCCGGCGCTACAGGCGGCTATCGCCACCCTGCCGGAGGGGCAGCGGGAGGCGGTCGAGTTGTTGAAGCTCCGCGAATTGTCGCTCGCCGAGGCGTCGCAGCAGACCGGCAAATCGGTGAGCGCGCTCAAGGTCAATATGCACCGGGCGCTGAAGGCGCTCCGGTCGCAGTTGAAGGGAGATTAGGCGTGCCCTCGACCGAGCAGCTCATCGCTCAGCTCGCCGCCGGCGCCGAACCGGTCCGGCGCTTGCGGCCGCCGTTGCTGCGCGCAGCCTCCTGGCTGATCGGCGTTGCCGTCATCGGCGCGATCGTCGTCCCCTTCTATGGCGATTTCGGCCTCTTCGCCGAGAAGACGCGCGATCCGAAATTCGTTATCGAGATGGTGGGGACGGTGCTCACCGGCATCGCGGCGGTGATCGCGGCGTTCGAGCTCAGCCTACCCGACCGCTCGCCCGCCTGGGCCTGGCTACCGCTGCCGCCTCTCCTCTTGTGGCTCGGCTCGAGCGGTTACAATTGCTGGCGCGATTGGATCGAGTTCGGCGAGCAGGGCTGGCATTTCGGCGAGAGCGCGGCGTGCTTCGGCACCATCGTCGGCTTCAGCATCCCGCTCGGTGTCGCCCTCTTGCTTTTCCTGGCGCGCGCCAAGCCTCTCGCGCCAACGCCGGTGGCCGCGCTCGGCGGCTTGGGCGTCGCCGGTCTCGCCGCTTTTTTCCTCGACTTCAACCACCCCTTCGACGCCAGCTTCCTCGATCTCGGCTGGCACGCGGCCGCCGTTGGCCTCGTGATCGCCAGCAGCTCCGCGTGGGGCCGCTGGCGGGGACAAATCAATTGGGCCGCCGCCGAAGCGCAAACGCAGCGCTGAAGACAATCGCTGACCTACGTGGAACAGAAGCCCGGGCTTGGCCGTTATTGGTCCAGCACAGCTCTACCCACGAGGAGAAGCGTATGAGTATCTTAAGAAATACCTCGGCCGCGCTGGTCGCGGCCCTTCTGGCAGCGGGCACGCTGACCACAGCGGCGCCGGCCCAGGCTGCTGTCGCGGTGCAGTTCGATGGCGGCAGCGTCGCCTTCGGCTATTCCGACGGCTACTGGGACCGTGGTCATCAGTGGCATCGCTGGCCGAACGCGGCGGCACGCAATGATTGGCGCATCCATAATCGCGAACATTATTACGGGCGTACGCACACCCATGACCGTGGTGGCGGTTGGCGTGATCGCGATCATTGGTGGGAACGTTAAGCCGCGCTCGCGCCAGGACTGGAAAAGCCCCGCTCAGGCGGGGCTTTTCTTTTTTGTGCGCACACGGTCGCGGCCAAGCCGGGCAACCTGGACATGACTCCGCCGTTACCTTGTCAGCACGTGGCTACTTAAGGAGAACCACATGAAACGCATAGTTCAGGCGGCTTTCATCGCCGCGGCTTTGGCGGCCCCGGCCTTCGCCCCGGTCGCGGCGCGCGCTGACGTGAGCGTGACCTTCGACAACGGCAGCGTCGCCTATGGCTACAACGACGGCTACTGGGACCGCTCCCATGCCTGGCATACCTGGCCGAACGACGCGGCGCACCGCGAATACCGCGAGCGCAACCGCGAGCATTATTTCGATTGGAAGCATGATCGCGACCGCGACATGGGCTGGCACGAGGATCACTGGTGGGACCGCCGGTAATATCCCCGCATCGCGTCTAACGTGATGCAGCACATTCAAAGGGAAAGCCCCGCTGCGGCGGGGCTTTTCTCATGCGCGGAATCTGCTCCTGCTATTTCGGCAGCAGCATGTCGGTCATCAGCCGGATGAGCTCGACATACGAGCGCGCGAGCAGAAAGAGCAGCGCACCCGCGATTGCCCCTGCCACGACCCACCAGGGTGAAGCGCCGAGCGCGGCCGCGGCGATGCCGGCGAGAAAGGCCGCCACGCCGAGCACGATCGCCAGCCAGCCGCCATGCTTCTCGAGGAAGCGCAAAGTCGGATATTCCGCCATCGGCGCGAGACTAGCGCGCCGCGGCAACGAACCGAAGCCGACGCCGCTGGAGCGAGCCGCGCCCGACGCGAAATCGTTGTTAGAGGGGAAAGGAGCGCCCCGGATGACCGGGGCGCCTAGTCCCAGAGGGATTGCGTTCGATCCTCCGGTCTCAACGATTTCGGACGCAGACGCCGCCGACCCAGTGCAAGCGGCCATCAGGACCGCGGACACGGTGGCGCGGCACAAAGTGACGACGCGGACCGCAGCGGCGGTCGACCTGAATGATCGGCGATGATCCCTCGCCGGTGACCTGGAGAGGCGCCGGGTTCGGCGCTGCGACAGCGGCGGATTCATACGCAGGTAGCGAGACCAACGCCGCGATGCTGAGCGCGGCGGCCAGGGTAATGCGGTGCACGGTCGTTCCTCCGGAAGACTCTGATTACAGCGGCAGTTTAATCGACAATCGGGCAAAAATGCGGCCGGCATGCGCGACGGATTGGCACGCGGAAAGGCCTCCGCGACTCATGCCTCGGTGCGCATCGCGCTTGGGCATGCCGGAAATCTTCCCGCCGATGTGCTATGCAAAGCTTTGCCTTCGCAAGCCTGCCCGCTTGGCGGAATGGTAGACGCAACGGACTTAAAATCCGTTTCTGGGAAACCGGAGTGCCGGTTCGAGTCCGGCAGCGGGCACCAAGGACAGCCGTGCAATCAGCCGCGGCCTTCGTTATTCCAGAACGTGGCGATATCGATCGCGCGAGCGAACCAGACGCCGTCGCAGCGCCGGACATGCGCGAGAAAATCATCCAGTAAACGCGCCATGCCGATTGTGCCGCTGACATGCGGATGGATGGCATAGCAAAATTTCATTGGATGGCGCGCGGCTTCAGCATAGGTCGCATCGAAAGCGTAATTGATCTCCTCGAGCCCCTGTGCGGCGCCGCGCGCCGAGGTCTCGCCGTCGGTGAAACCCGGGGTGGCATAGCTGATCGAGACGATCGGCTTGCCGGCGCCCGTAATGACGTAAGGAAAATCGCAATCGGCGTAATCATGCGTCCAGACGAAGCCCAACTCGCCCAGGATATCGAGCGTGTGCGGCGTCGGCCGCGGTCCCGGCGAGAGGTAGCCCTGGATCGGGCCGCTGCCCGCTTTCTCGAGCGCCGCGACCGAGCGGATGAGGGATGCCTTCTCCTCGTCCTTGGAGGCGAACATCGGCGGGAAAGTCACCATGTCCCATTGATGTGCGGCGACCTCATGGCCGCGTTCGCGACTGGCGCGCACACTCTCGGGAAAATGCTCGGCCGTGAGCCCGTTGGTCGGAATCGTCGCTTTGATCCCGTGCTTTTCGAAGATATCGAGGATCCGCCAGAAGCCGTGCCGGGCGCCATATTCCCGCCCGCCGAGCGCCAGATAGTCGAATTTGCTTTGCGGATCGTGCTTATTCTGGAGATCGACGGCCATGGGCCGGCGGCGATGCCGCGGCCACGATTCCCATTCGTTCAGCACCAGGATCTGCACCGCGATGCGCGCCCCGCCCGGCCAGGATTTGAACCACGGCGGACGCGTTGGCAGCTTGGGGCGGCGATCCCACTGATAAAGATCGGTGACGGAATCGGCCATGTCAGTTCAGGCGCTTGGCCGCTTCGTCGACGAGCGACGTGTCGGCATATTTCTTGACGTCGAGATCGATCTTCAACATGCCCAGATCGTGCAACACCTGGATGTCATGCTGCATGACCGTCACGTTCAAACGCGAGTCCGGGTCGTGGTAATCGTCGCCTTTGGTGAAGAGCCAATCCGAATAATCCGCGGCCGGCGATTTGGTGAAGCGCGCTACGATTTCGAGCACCTCGGTGCGATTCTTTGGATCAAGGAACCAATGCATCGCACGCTGCGAGTCCTCGAAATAGTCGACCAGCGCGGCGCGGTGCTGCTCGATGAATGGCGCCAGGATGCACATGATCGTCAACTCGGACGCGCCATGCATCGCATCCTTCATGGTGAACAGCACGTTGGCCTTACCCGTCTTCAATACCGGGATCGAGAACGGAATCGTCATGAAGGCGAGATCGCTCTTGGCTGACGTCAGCGCCGGCCATTGATTGGCGAAATCGATCTCGACCACCGAGAAATCGCGCTTGTCCTCGAGGCCATGCGCCCGCAGATAGGACCGCATGCCCATATCCATCGCACCGCCGATGCTGTTGGACCCGATCACCTTGCCTTTGAGATCTTCGACCGACTTGATCGGACCGTCGGCCAGCACGACAAATTTGCGCGAGTGATAGTCCTCGAAACCGTCGCGCACGGTGTCGCCGACGACGCGCAGATTTTCCATATGGGCGTTCTGCACGGCGAGGGCAAAAGCCGCCGGCGCGAATTGCGCGATCTCGAGATCTCCCGAAGCGAGCGCCGTCAATTGCGGACCGCTCCCCGGCACGCGGACGGGCTCGACCGTGTAGCTCGTCCCGTAATGCTTGAGGATGCTTTTGTTCTCGTAAAGGATCGGCGTCAGCTGCCCGGGGACCGCCACCCAGGCAACGCGCAGCTTGAGGGGATCGGCATTCGCCCCAGACGGTAACAGCAGCGCGGCCGCCGCAAGGAGAAGACCGCACCAGGCTTGGCCCAACCCAAAGTTCTTCGAATGCTTCACGCCACCGCCTCCGTCGCACAAATCGGTACTTCGCCGACAACGCTCACGCGATGAACGATGCGTCGATAGCGTTCCTTGTCGTAAGGCGTCGCCGTGTGGAGCATCCCGCGATTGTCCCAGATCACCAGATCTTGCGGCCGCCATTTATGCGAATAGACGTGCTCGCTGGGCGTGGTGATCGCGAACATCTCGCGCAACAGCGCCAGCCCATCCTCATCGCTCATGCCGATGACGGTCGAGCCGCGCGGATTGGCGAAATAGAGAAACTTCGCACCGGTCACGGGATGGACGCGGACCAGCGGATGCACGACATCGGGAAAATTGCGGATCTGCTCTTCCGTGAGCTTGCCCGCGTAAAGTTTGCCATGGCTCGCGCGTACGCGGATCTCGCTGAGCCGCGCCTGGCGCTCGGCGGGCAAGGAGTCGAACGCGCGGCGCGTGCTTGCAAACATCGTGTCGGCGCCTTCGGCCGGCGTCTCGATGCCATAAAGCAAGGTGTAAGCCGTCGGCCGGGCGAGATAATACTGGTCCGTATGCCAGCTCAGCGTGTCGGTCGGATTGCCGATCAGCTTGCCGTTCACGACGACATTCGAGATGACATAAACCTCAGGCTGCTCGGGATGCCAATATTGCTCGCGCGTCGCAGGCTCCAATTGGCCGAATTGCCGCCCCAGCGCCGCGAACGATGCGGGTGTCAACGATTGGCCGCGCAACACGGCAACACCGTGCTCGGCGAGTGCGGCTTTCAAACGTTCGATCGTCGCGTCATCGAGGCTGCGCGCATCGAGACCGGTGACCTCGACGCCGGGCGCGGCCTTGCTGAGCGGGTGAATTTCCATCGTCTGTCGCGGTGCCATGCCCCCTCCGGGCAGCCATAGGGATTACGCCGCTTTCGCGGGCGACGCAACGCCGGCGCGCACTCACCGGCTCCCCGGCCTAAGCGGGCGCCGTCTCCTCGACCGGCGTGTCGCCGAGCTCGCGCACCATCTGCGCCACTTCCTCGGTCGCTTCGGCGAGCCGTGCCGGCTCGCGGCCGCGCAGAACGAGATTCACCCCGAAGGTTCCGCGCCGCATGATCGGATAAGAGCCGATCTCGACATCGCCATAGCGGTTTTGAATCTCGCCGAGGCGCTTGGCCAGCACGCCCTCGGCGAGCGAGGTCGCGATGGTGCGCGACAGCATCGGCTTGCCGCCTTTGAGCTCACCCTTGATGGTATCGAACATCCCCTGCATCACGCTCGGGATGCCGGCGAAGACATAGACATTTCCCATCTTGAAGCCGGGTGCGCGCGAGACCGGGTTGTAGACGAGCGTCGCGCCTTGCGGCGTCGTCGCCATGCGCATGCGCGCTTCGTTGAGCTGGCCCGGCGCATAGAATTGCAGGAAATGCTTGTGCGCCTCGGGATGCACCACCCAGGGCACGCCAAACGCCTTGGCGACGCATTCCGAGGTGATGTCGTCATGCGTCGGGCCGATGCCGCCGGTGGTGAAGAGGTAATCGTACTGGGCGCGCAGCTCGTTGACGGTCGCGACGATCGTCGCCTCGACATCGGGAATGACGCGCGCCTCGCGTAAGGTGACACCGACCTCGTTCAGGCCTTTTGCGATATAGGCCAAATTCGCATCCTGCGTCCGCCCCGACAGGATCTCGTTGCCGATGATGAGGACCGCAGCGGTAACGACCTTTTCGCCGGCGGGGCCAGCGCCGCTCGCGGCGGACTTGTTTTGCGGATCGGCGGCGCTCACATAAGGCTCCCGAGGTTTTCTTTCCTTCGCTAGTAAGCCGCAAAGACGCCGCTGCTGCAATGGCCGGCGGCGGGGCTGTGCTTGCCCCTGCCTTGCGAACGGGATATGAGGTCGGCTTATGAACCAGTTCCAGCCTGCGCCGCCGGTCGAAGAGCGCACCTCCGCCGAGGAGCGGCGCATCAAGCTGCACAGCGCCGCCGATTTCGAGGGCATGCGCCAGGCCGGCCGCCTCGCCGCCGAAGTACTCGATTTCATCACCCCGCACGTCGTGCCCGGCGTCACCACCGACGCGCTCGATCGGCTCTGCCACGGCTTCATCGTCGATCACGGCGCGATTCCCGCGCCGCTCAACTACCGCGGCTTCCCGCGCTCGATCTGCACCTCGATCAACCACGTCGTCTGCCACGGCATCCCGGGCGACCGGAGGCTCGAGGAAGGCGACATCGTCAATCTCGACATCACCGTGATCCTCGACGGCTGGCACGGCGATACCAGCCGCATGTTCCTCGTCGGCGAGAAAGTGCCGCTGAAAGCGCGCAAGCTGGTCGAGGTCACCTATGAAGCGATGATGCGCGGCATCAATGTCGTAAAACCGGGCGCGACGCTCGGCGATATCGGCTACGCCATTCAGAGCTTTGCCGAAGCGAACCGTTTCTCGGTGGTGCGCGATTTCTGCGGCCACGGCATCGGCCGCGTTTTTCACGATGCGCCCTCGGTCGTGCATTTCGGCCATCCCGGCCATGGCCCGAAACTGCGCGAAGGCATGTTCTTCACGATCGAGCCGATGATCAACGCCGGCCGCTATGACGTGAAGATCCTCGCCGACGGCTGGACCGCCGTGACCAAGGACAAATCGCTTTCGGCACAGTTCGAGCACACGGTCGCCGTGACCGCGACCGGGCACGAGATTTTCACTCTGTCGCCCAAAGGCCTCCATCAGCCGCCTTACGCGGTTTAGCGCAGAGGCTCACACCCACGCGCGATAATCTTTTTCGCCGTCGCTGATGGTGAAAGGTCGCGGATATTCCTCGATCGCAATCGTGATGCCCGAGCGCGCGAAGAACGCGCGCAGATCCGCGTCGATCGCCGGCACGCGGTCGCCACAGGAATCGTCCCAGAAGCAGAGGACACGCGCGACGACATTTTCCACCGCGAACTGCTCGGCGAGGCTCGGCTGCGATGACAAATCGAGTGCGCGCTGCAGATAGAGCAAATGGGCATCGAGCATATCGCTTGCCACCCGACCGCGTGTCGAGAGGCTCCATTCCCCGGTCTCGTAAGGTTCCTTGCGCCGCGACACCGGCGAATGTTCGCGGCGTTCCTGTTTGGAAACCGTGGGCATTCCGCCTTTCAGGTGCTTATGCGAGGGCGAGCGGCGGAAGTAGCGCGTCCAAAAAGACGGAACGAGCGTATCGCCCAAAATTCGAAACGTCGCAAAGGCGCGCGGCGGTGGCCCGGCCCGTCGCTCTTCCTTGAGGACCAGCCGGCGCAACTCGCCGCCGATGCCGAGAGATGTAGTCACCAGACGAAAAGGCCCCGACGCAGCGTCGCTCATTTGCACCGTTATAGGACGGAGCGTGCGGTGGCGTGCCCGCACGGGATTGGATAGGCTTCGGCCATGGGGGATAAGCCGGAAGCCGCCGACGAGGAGCCGCACTATCACGGCCATCGCGAGCGTTTGCGCGAGCGGCTGCTCGAGGCCGGGCCCGCGGCCCTGCCCGATTACGAGCTGCTCGAGTTCCTGCTTTACGCCGGCATCCCACGTCGCGATACCAAGCCCCTCGCCAAGGACTTGATCAAGCATTTCGGCAGCTTCGCCGCCGTACTCTCCGCGGACCGTGCGGCACTCAGCGATGCCGGCCTAAAGGACGGAGCGATCGCCGCCCTTCTCAGCGTGCGCGAATCATCATCGCGTTTCCTGCGCGGCGAGATCGCCGACAAGCCGGTGATCTCGAATTGGCAGGCGCTGGTCGATTATTGCACCGCACGTATCGGCTTCGCGGCCGCGGAGGAATTCCATCTGCTCTTCCTCGATCGCAAGAACGCGCTCATCCGCGACGAGCGCCAGCAGCAAGGCACGGTCGATCACACGCCGGTCTATCCGCGCGAGGTGGTGAAGCGCGCGCTCGAATTGAACGCCACCGCGATCATCATGGTCCACAATCATCCGAGCGGCGACGTCACGCCGTCGCGCGCCGATATCGAGATGACGAAACAGGTGCGCGAAGCCGCGAAAGCCGTCGGCATCGCGCTGCATGATCATCTTGTCATTGGCCGCGGCAAGCATGCCAGCTTCCGCAGCCTCGGTCTTATATAAGCAAGCATGAGTGCTTCCCTTCTCGCGACAGTCGGTGCGACGCTCTATGGCGAGGGCGAGCATTGGATCGCGCGCCTTGCCGAAGACCTCGGCGTCAACGAGCGCACCATGCGGCGCTGGCTGGCGTCGGAAAGCACGATCCCCGCCCGCGTCTGGGACGATCTCGTCAATATCGCGATCGGCCGCGCCCGCGAGATCGCCGATCTGGTCCCGAAAATCGACCAGGCGAGATCCGGCTGAAACGCGCGGCGGCCGACTTCGTGGATCGCTGATTGAGGATAGGCGTGACGCTCAGGACGGCTGATCGCGACCCGACCCGTTGCGCGCCAGCGTGCCGCGTAGCGCATCAGTCGAATCGAGCAGCTTCCGGCTGTGCGCAACGCGCCAGTGGCTGCGCTGGATGGCATCCTCAACCTCGAGGACGCGCTGCTGCATGTCGCGCGTCACATCCTCGAGCACGATGCTGGCGAGCTTGCCGATCCCGGGCGTCGCGGCCATGACCCGGCGATCGAAGGACCAAAGCTCGAAGCCGCTATAGACTTCGGAACAAGCCTCGAAGACGATCGTGCTCAGCGCGATCGCGGTTTGGTCGTTTTCGGCGGTCAGTTCCTGCCGAGCCTCGATCGCCCCCTTCTCGTCGAGGAAGAACAAGCGGTACTCCGACAACACATCCCCCTTTGCTTCGGGATTAACCAGACCCAAACCGCCGCTCCGAAAGCCGCGGCGATTTCCTCATCCCCCGAAAACCAAAGCTTATGCGTCCCGTTTCGCGAGAGCCAGTCAAAATTTTTGCACTCCGCCGTGAAGAATGATCTAGCGACTGCGCTTGGTTGCGGCTTCGGGAGCCGTGGACGGTAAAGCCGCCAGAAACTGCTCGAATGCTTTGCGGCCGCTATAAATATGGCTGCAGAACCCGAGCGCCCGCGCCGCCGCGACATTCTCGGCAAGATCGTCGACGAAAAGCGCGCGTTGCGGCCGAATACCGGCGCGCGCTGCGACAAACTGAAAAGCCGAGGCGCGCGGCTTCATGTCGCCGATCTGATGGCTGAGATAGGCCTGATACCGCCCGAGCGCGCCATCGGCGAGCTGCGTCACATGCTCCCAATGTTCGCGATTGGTGTTCGAGAAAAGCAGCACGCGATTGTCGCGCGCCAGGGCCGCGAGCAACGCCAGCATCGCATGATCGACGCTGAAATGGCTGCTCCAATCATCGACGAAGCCATGCCAATCGCGCCGATAGCCAAGCTCGCCGGCCAGCTCGTCGTAAATCGCCCTGACCGGCCGTACGCCGGTCGTGATATCCGGGTCATAGGCCGTTTCGCGGATGCAATCCACCGCATCCGCGGCGCTGCACGATGAGGCGAGCCGCCGGAACAATCGCTCATTGTCGTGCAGGATGAAAATCCCGCCGACATCGAAGATGAGCGCATCGAACGGCAATTTTTGCGGATAAGCCACGGCATTCATGCGCCGCAATCTAGCGTAATGAATCGATCGCGGTCAGCGCGCTCAGCGGTGATGGCTGCCATGTCCTCCTTCGGCCCTTATGCCGCCATGTGAGGCGCCGACATGGTGATCGAAGCGATGCTTGAAATGATGGCCGGAGAAGCGGCGATGAAAGTGACGATGGTCTCCCCCGAGAAAGAAGCCACCATAAACGGGCGCGTAATAATCAGCGGGATAAGAATAGGCGGGATAGGCATAATCGGCGTAGCCGCCGTAATAGCCGCCGTAGGGCGCGGCACACGACGCGAGCAGCAAAGCGGTCGCGGGCAGCACCAGCCAACGCATTCCTAACGTCATCGCAGAGCTCCTTTCTCTCATTGATGTGGCGATGCTGGCGCAGCTTTTGCGAGGCGGTTCGCGTTACAAGCACGTAATCTTCGAGCGAAAGCAGCGCCTTTATGGCAGCGCGCCAGCACATCGGCGATATCCGCATCGGCATTTCCGGCTGGAACTATGCAGGATGGCGCGGCATCTTCTATCCGCCGAAGCTCGCGCATAAGCGCGAGCTTGCCCAAGCCGCCTGCGCCTTTCGCACGATCGAAATCAACGGCACGCATTATTCGCTGCAGCGCCCGGAGGATTTCGGGCGCTGGGCCGACGAGACACCCGAGGATTTCGTCTTCGCGGTGAAAGGCTCGCGCTACATCACCCATATGATGAAGCTGCGTCATCCCGAAGCCGGCCTCGCGAATTTCTTCGCGCAAGGGCTGCTGCGCTTGGGACCAAAGCTGGGCCCAATCCTCTGGCAGTTCCCACCCAATTTCCGCTTCGACCGCGCCCGCATCGAGCCGTTCCTCGCCTTGCTGCCGCGCGACAGCGAAGCCGCGCTGAAACTCGCGCGGCGGCACGATCACCGCGTCGCCGGCCGCACCTGGCTCAAGATCGACAAAAAGCGCCGGCTGCGCCATGCGATGGAAATCCGTCATGAAAGCTTCGTGACAGCGGAGTTCGTCGCGCTCTTGCGCAAATACGGCGTCGCTCTAGTCTCCGCCGACACGGTCGAGTGGCCGCTGCTCATGGATGTGACCTCGGACTTTATCTATTGCCGGCTGCACGGGTCGGAGCAGCTCTATGCAAGCGGCTACGACGCACAGGCGATCGCCGCTTGGGCCAAGCGCGTCGCCGCCTGGGCGCAAGGCTCGGAAGCGCCAGACGGAAAACGGGCGAGCCCCCGCCCCGCCCGAAAACGCGCGCGGCGCGATGTCTTCGTCTATTTCGACAATGACGCCAAAGTGCGCGCTCCCTTCGATGCGCAAGCGCTCGTGGCAGCGGTCGATAAGCGCTTAGCCCGCGCCAGCGGAACCGCCGCCGCGAGGGGGCGTTAGCTGAGCATGGCCGCCTCCCGCAAAAATTCAGCGCGCAAGAAACCGGCGAATCAAAATCTTGCCCGCTACCGGGCGAAGCGGAAATTCGACATCACGCCGGAGCCGAGCGGCGGCGGGCCGACGGCGGGCGGCGACAGCTTCGTCGTCCAGAAACACGCCGCGCGACGGTTGCACTACGATTTTCGTCTCGAGCTCGATGGCGTGCTGGTGAGCTGGGCGGTGCCGCGCGGCCCGAGCCTCGATCCCGCCGACAAAAGGCTCGCCGCCCATGTCGAGGACCATCCGATCGATTACGGCGGTTTCGAAGGCACGATCCCGCAAGGCCAATATGGCGGCGGCACTGTGATGCTGTGGGATCGCGGCACCTGGGAGCCGCAAGCCGGCGAAGATGCGCGCGAGGCTTATCGCAAGGGCCGGCTCAAATTCATCCTCCATGGCGAACGCATGAAAGGCGGCTGGACTCTCGTGCGCATGGGCCCGCGCGGACAAGAGCGCAACAGCGACAACTGGCTCTTGATCAAAGAACGCGATAGCGAGGCGCGGCCCGGCGAAGGCACCCTGCTCGTCGACAAAGGCATGAAGAGCGTCGCCAGCCGCCGCACCATGGAGCAGATCGCCGACGCGCCCGATCGCGATGTGTGGCATTCCAATCGCGCCGAGAAGGACGAGAAGGAAAAGCCCGCAGCGAAGAAACCTGCCGCATCAGCCTCGCGGGTTGGCGGCGTCAAGCGCGGCGCGCTCCCTGATTTCGTGCCGCCGACCCTCGCGACATTGGTCGACCGCCCGCCGAGCGGCGACCAATGGCTGCATGAGATCAAGATCGACGGCTATCGCATCTTCGCGCGCCGCCGCAATGGCAAGGTCGCGCTGCTGACGCGCAACGCGCTCGACTGGACCGGGCGCTTCAAGCCGATCGCCGATGCGGTCGCGAAGCTCCCGGGCGGCGATCTCGCGCTCGATGGCGAGGTCGCCGTGCTCGATCAGAACGGCGGATCGAGCTTCGCGGCGCTGCAGGATGCGCTGTCGCGCGGCGAGACCAAATCGATGCGCTACATCATCTTCGATCTGCTCTTTCGCGACGGCGAGGATTGGCGCGGCGCAAAGCTCACCGACCGCAAGGACACGCTGCGCGAACTCCTCAAGAATTCGCGGGGGCCGCTGGTCTATTCGGATCACGTCATTGCGCATGGCGGCGAGGTCTTCGCGCATGCGTGCGACCTCGCGCTCGAAGGCGTCATCTCCAAACGCGCGGATATGCCTTATCACGAAGGCCGCACGCGCGACTGGCTCAAGACCAAATGCACGATGCGCCAGGAATTCGTCATCGTCGGTTACGTCGATTCGACCGTGCATCGCGGCATCGGCGCGTTGGCGCTCGGCTATTACGAGGACGAGAAGCTCCGTTATGCCGGCCGCGTCGGTACCGGCTTCGATCATGCGACGGCGCTGGACCTCGCCAAGCGGCTGAAGCCGCTGGTGATCGACCGCATCCCGATCCCGAACCTGCCGGCGGCGGCGCGGCGCGGCGCGCGTTGGGTCGAGCCCGAGCTGGTTTGCGAGATCGCTTTTCTGAACTGGACGCCGGACGGCGTGCTGCGCCATCCCTCGTTCCAGGGCCTGCGCGAAGACAAGCCCGCCAAGAGCGTGAAACGCGAGCATGCGGTGCCTACGGGCAAGGCTGCAAAACAGGCGGACAAGGATGATCGGCCGGCCGAACCCGCGGAAACAAAGAGCCCGGCGCGCAAAGGCCTCGAGAAGATCGAGGGCGTCGCGATCTCGCATCCCGATCGGGTGATCTATCCCGATCTCGGCATCACCAAGCGGCAGCTCATCGAATATTACGCGAGCGTCGCCGAGTGGATCCTGCCGCATATCGGCAACCGGCCGCTGAGCCTCTTGCGCTGCCCGAGCGGCATCGCCGGCGAGTGCTTCTTCCAGAAGCATTTCGCGACCGGCATGAAAGGCATCAAGCGCGTCACGATCAAAGAGAAGTCGAAAACCGACGACTATCTGGTGCTCCGCGATACCCACGATCTCGTGCTGCTGATCCAGGAAGGCGTGGTCGAGATTCATCCTTGGGGCGCGACGGCGGACGATCCCGACAGTCCCGATCAATTCATCTTCGATTTCGATCCGGCGCCTGACCTCCCTTTCACCGCCGTCGTCGATGCGGCAAAGACCATGCGCGACTATCTCGCGGCGATGAAGATCGAATCTTTCTGCAAGACGACCGGCGGTAAGGGCCTGCATGTCGTCGCGCCGCTGAAGCGCGATGTCGACTGGGCGGAGCTCAAAGCCTTCACCAAGAAGATCGCCTCGAACTTCGCGACGGCCGCCCCCGACCGCTTCACCATCAACCCGCTGAAGCGCGAGCGCCACGACCGCATCTTCCTCGATTATCTTCGAAACGATCGAGGCTCGACGGCGGTCGCACCATATGTTGTGCGTGCGCGCCCGGGAGCAACAATATCTCTGCCGCTCGAGTGGAACGAAGTAAATGCACGCTTAGACCCTTCGCGCTATACTCTAGCTTCCGTTCCTAAGTTGCTGGCTTCGCGTAAAAACGATCCCTGGGCCGGCATGACCAAGCATCGCCAGACCATCGCCGCAGCGCAGCGTGCGCTGGGTTTGGCGGCGTAGTTTCAGCGCCTCGCAAAGGACAGTGTTATGCCCCACGCTTACTGGTCCGGTTTCCTGCGCTTGTCGCTCGTCTCCTGCCCGATCTATCTCTCGCCCGCGACCAGCGAGCGCGAGCGCATCTCGCTGCATCAGATCAATCCCAAGACCGGCAACCGCATCCGCTTGCAGCCGGTCGATGCCGAGACCGGCGAAGAGCTCGACCGCGCCGATCTGATCCGCGGCTATGAGGTCGAGAAAGGCCAGTACATCGAGATCACCAAGGAAGAGCTCGCGAGCCTGAAGATCGAATCCTCGCGCGTGCTCGAGCTCGCACGTTTCGTCGAGCGCGAGAGCATCAACGAGCTCTATCTCGACACGCCCTACTACGTTTATCCCGAGAACGCGCAGGCCGAGGAGGCCTATCACGTGATCGCCGCGGCGCTTGCCGAGAGCGATCGCGTCGGCATCGGCCGCATCGTCATGTCGCAGCGCGAGCGGCCGGTGGCACTGCAGCCTTTCGACAAGGGACTGCTGCTCTCGACCTTGCATACCTCCGAGGAAGTGCGGCTCGCTGAGTTCGACACACCCAAGAACAAGCTCGACCCGCAGATGGTCGAGATCGCGGCCACGATCATCGAGCGGCTCGCGGGCAAATTCGAGCCGAAAGGATTCCGCGACCAGTATCAGGATGCGTTGCGCGAACTCGTGGAATCGAAGCAGAAGGGCAAGCCGATTCAGCGCCCGCGCTTCGAGGAGCCGAGCGGCAACGTCGTCGACCTGATGTCGGTGCTGAAGAAGAGCCTCGCCTCGACCGGCGGCGTCGCCAACGAGAACGAGGGCGAGCGGCGCCCGGCGAAGAAAGCGCGCGGCAAGAAGAGCGATGCACGGCAACGCTCGCTGCTCTTGCCGATCGACAGCGGCAAAAAAGGTGCCGCGGCGAAACGCGCCGCTGGCGAGCACGCACCGCGCGCGACCACAGCAAAGCGCCGCAAGCGCGCCTAAGCAGAGCCGCAAACAGCAAAACGGCCCCGGTATTCCGGGGCCGTTCGCGTTTGTCGATCAACAATCAGCGGGTGTTGGTGCTCGGGCCGGTCCGATTCATCTGCGAATTGTTCGAACCTGGGGCATTGAGATCCGGGCTCTGTCCCAGCTGATCGTTCGTCGTGCTCGGGCTGTTGATGCCGGCATTCGGGCTCGTTCCGATGCCGGAATTGGTGTTCGCGCCGACGCCGGTATCGGTGTTGAGATTGGTGCTGCCGACGCCACCTGAGCCGATGCCCGTACCGGTCGTTGCGTTGCTGCCGACACCTGAATTGCTCGTTCCGTTGAGCGCACCGCTGCCGCCTGAGCCGTTCAGTGAACCGCTGCCTGTTGGGCCGGTTCCGCCCGTGCCGAGGCCGCTACCTCCCACGCCGCCGCCGCCGCCGCTGACGCCCGCACTGGCACCACCACCGGCGCCAGCCCCACCGCCGGCTCCGCCACCGGCGCCGCCGCCCCCACCACCGCCGCCCTGCGCAAAGGCAATGGCCGGCGCCAGAGCCAGACTCAACACGAACGCACTCGTCACGAATTTTTGTTTGATCTGCATCTACGAGCCTTCCTTCTGTGTTCCCGACAAGGACAATTCCGACTTAACCAGCGCTCGCAGAGAGGGTTCCGGGTTGTTTGGCCGCAGCGCTTCACCTTGCCAAAGACGCTTGGGGCGCGTAGTTTTTGGGTCAGGGTCAGCCATGCACCGATCGCATTTCATCGCCGCTCTTGGTGCTTGCGTGGGTTTGTCCGCGCCGGCGCTCCCGAGCGCGCACGCGGCAAGTCAGGTGCTGACTTACAACGTCGAACATCCGAAGTACGGGAATATCGGCACCTACACGAACACGGTCTCGCAAAACGGTACCGCCGCCAATGTGCGCACCGATCTGCACATCGCCGTGAAGATAATCGGCATCCGGATGTTCCATCAGGATGCGACGCGCGAAGAGCAGTGGCAGAATCAGCGCCTCGTCTCCTTCCAGAGCACGACCGACGACAACGGCACGAATATCAACGTGAGCGGCAAGGCCAACGGCAGCAATTTCGTGATCAATTCCAGCATCAACGGCAATCTCACGGCGCCGCCGCAGGTGCACCCGTCCAATCCCTGGGCGCCCTTCGTGCTGCAGACCGATACAATGATGTCGACCAAGACCGGAAAGCTCACGCCGGTCGTCGTCAAGGACACCGGCGAGGTGACGGCGACTTTTGATGGCCGCGCGATGCGCGTCCATCAATGGTTCATCGAAGACGACAAGCACCAGGTCGTGTGGATCGATGGCCGCGGCGTCGTCGTCGCTTTCCAGACCGAGGAACAAGGCGCGGCGATCAACTTCGTCCTGAAGAACGAGACGGTTTCGGCCGATAGCCCGCCCGCCTTCGCCACCCGCTGATCCTCCGCACCGCCTCAATCGACGCACGGCCGGCCAGGGGTAACCCCCTAGTGTGCCGGATTTGAAATTCGTAAGATGCTGCAGCGTGCATCGATGCGAAATTCACATCCAAAAGCCATGCTCAAAACGGGCTACGAGCCATGATCCCGCGCTATAGCCGCCCGGCGATGACCGCGATCTGGGAGCCGGAAAACCGCTTCCGGATCTGGTTCGAGATCGAGGCCCTCGCCTGCGACGCGCTCGCCGAAGCCGGCATCATCCCCAAATCCGCCGCCAAGACCATTCGCGAGAAGGGCAAATTCGATATCGAGCGCATCGATGCGATCGAGCGCGAGATCCATCACGACGTCGTCGCTTTCCTGACCGATCTTGCCGAGCATATCGGGCCGGATGCCCGTTTCCTCCATCAAGGCATGACCTCGAGCGACGTGCTCGACACCTGCCTCGCGGTGCAGCTGAAGCAAGCCTCGGACATTCTGCTTGCCGATCTCGATGCGCTGCTCGCGGTGCTGAAGCGGCGCGCGCTCGAGTTCAAGCACACCATTACCATCGGCCGCAGCCACGGCATCCATGCCGAGCCGACCACCTTCGGCGTGAAGCTCGCCGGGTTCTTCAGCGAATTCAGCCGGGCCCGCCGGCGTCTCGAGACGGCGAAACACGAAATCTCGACCTGCGCGATCTCGGGCGCGGTCGGCACCTGCGCCAACGTCCCGCCTTCGGTGGAAGAGCATGTCGCGCACGCGCTGGGCCTGCGGCCCGAGCCGGTCTCGAGCCAGATCATTCCGCGCGACCGGCATGCCGCGTTTTTCGCGGCGCTCGCGATTATCGCGAGCTCGGTCGAACGCCTCGCGCTCGAGATCCGCCATCTGCAACGCACCGAAGTGCGCGAGGCCGAGGAATACTTTGCGCCCGAGCAGAAGGGCTCGTCGGCGATGCCGCATAAGCGCAACCCCGTGCTGTCGGAGAACCTGACGGGCATTGCGCGGCTGGTGCGCTCGCATGTGGTCCCGGCGCTCGAGGATGTGGCGCTCTGGCATGAGCGCGATATCTCGCATTCTTCGGTCGAGCGGGTCATCGGCCCCGATGCGACCATCGCGCTCGATTTCGCGCTCGCCCGGCTCACGACGCTGGTCGATCGCCTGCTCGTCTATCCCGACGCGATGAAGCGCAATCTCGACAAGCTCGGCGGGCTCCATAATTCGCAGCGCGTGCTCTTGGCGCTGACGCAGGCCGGCATGAGCCGCGAGGATGCCTATCGCGCTGTGCAGCGCAATGCGATGCAGGTCTGGGCCGGCAAAGGCGATTTTCCCGCCCTGCTCAAGGGCGACAAGGATGTCGCCGCCCTGCTCTCAGCCGCGCAGATCGATGCCGCCTTCGACGACACCTATCACCTGAAGCACGTCGACACGATCTTCAAACGCGTGTTCGAAGACGGTTGACGCTTTTCGTTGCAAACTCATCCTGCGTCCTTCGACTTCGCTCAGGATGAGGCAAATCTCATGAGGCATCTTCCATCGAACGATGCCAACCCATTATCTCCTCATCCTGCGCGGAGCCGGCGCGATAGCGACGGTAGTCGAAGGACGCAGGTTGCTATGCAGCCACGGGCTTCAGTGTACCTGCTTTTCCGCCTGGGCGGCGAAATGAGCCAGCTCGAGGTTGATCCGCGTCTCGTCGAGCGCCACGCGTTTGGCTTGGAAGTCGCTGAGGATCTTGGCGACGATCGCCGTGTCGCCGCGCAGATGCTGCGCCGGATCGGCGATGCTTCGCGCATAGGCTTCGGCGGCTTGGCCTGACAAGCCCATCTGTCCCGCGGCCCAGAGCCCGAGCAGATGATTGCGCCGCGCCTTGACCTTGAAGGCGATTTCCTGCTTGCGCTCGAAATCGCGCTCGTAGCCTTTTTCGCGT
>DATNGE010000011.1:0-2041 GCA_035606035.1 Allostellaceae bacterium | reverse complement strand
GCGGCGATACTGCGAACATAACGGCGCCCTGCTTCGGCACCGCCCAGACATACGCATGATTCTTGCCGACATAGACGGAGAACAGCGCCTCGCCGGGCGCCAGTCCCTTTTGCGCATCGGCGACCGTCGCCGGGCGCGGGTCGGTTAGCTGCGCATAGTTGGGGAAGCGCTGACGTATATCTTGCCGCGTCTTGGCGCGCTGCGCCTGCAGGTTCTCGATGGCGGCGTGCGTTTGCGCCACGGCCTTGGCGTCGCGCTGATCCGAAGGGATCGCGAGGAAGCCCGCGAGGAGCGCATCGAGGGCCGTCACTTGGCGTTGCGCGTCCTGATCCTGGCGCACGATATCGGCGAGGCCGGGATCGTCGACATTGGCTCGCGCCGCCGCATCCGCGACCGCGTGTTGCACCGATTGGCCGCGCACCGCATCGGCGACGCGGAACGCCTCGTCGCCGCTCGCGCCGGTCCGATCGGTCGCGAGAAGATCGAGATAGGCTTCGAGAATGAATTGCCGTCGCACGAAGCGATACCCGGCCGAGGCATCGTCTTCCTCGGCATCGTTATGACGCGCGGCCGCGAGGAGCGCCGGGATCGCTTTCGCGAAGGTATCGCGCGCAGCGCCCGAGCCGGATGCGGCCAGAGCCGCAGCATAGGTGCCGGTCGCCTCGGCCACGGCGTAACTTCTCGGTCCCGAAACCGCTGTGCGCGACGCGACCGCTGCCTGCGCGACGGTAGCGGCATTGGCAGCGGCACCATCCACGATCTGAGCAATCCCGTAATCGAGATTGCGGCCGAGATACTGGGCGCGGAGTTTGGCGTCGTCGCCCACTGCCCGCTCGATCGTGCGATACTGATCCATGGCGGCCTTGGGATTGTTGCCGGCGAGCAGGTTGCTGGCGAGAGCGCTGCGCACCGCGAGCAACAGCGATGAGTTCGCGGCGAAGCCAAGCGTCTGATAGGTCGTAACCGCAGTCGCGAGCAGCTTCTCGGCCTCGGCGAAACGCCCCTGCATGCCGATGACGCGGCCGAGCGCTACGACGGCGAGCATCGTTTCGGCAGCGTAGCGGCCGCGTATATGCAACTGGCTGAGCAGCGCCTCGCGCGCCGCAACCTCCGCTTCCATCAAGCGGCCATTCGCAGCGAGCGCAGCCGCGAGCTGCAGCTCGTAGAGATCGCCGGCCGTCGTATAGATGCCGGGCGGCGGCGCGCCATTCGTCCCGGCGAGGCCGGCCGCGTCTTTTTCCGCCTGGCGGGCCCCGGCGATCGCACTGCGATAGAGCGGCTCGGCTTGCCCGAACTTGCCGCCGGCATTCAAGACGGCGGCGTGCCCTTGATCGACGAAGGATTTATTCCAGTTGCGAAACACGTTCACGTTTGGGCCGCGCCAGTTGGCGGAAGCGAGCCAAGTCTCATCGAGCTTTTTCAGCCACGCGGCTGCTTGGTCCGGCTTGCCGAGCGCAACAGCCTGAACCGCGAGATCGCGATAGGTCGTAAACAGCATGCCCAAACGCTGGCGGCTGGCCAGCGCGTCGGCGGATGCTTCCTGCAAATCCTGCATCGTGGCGCCGATATTGCCTGCGCGGCGCTCGGCGCGTGCCAATTCGCTGAGCGCGCCGATCATCTGAACGCTATCGCCCGGGCGGGCGCGGCTCATCTCGACCGCTTTGCGCAAATCGGTCAGCGCCTGCTGGCTGCGGCCGAGCGCTTGAGCGGCGTCCCCGCGCTTCACCAGGAACTCGATCATCGCCTTGTCGTCGAGTCCGGCGGACGGCTGCGCGTCGGCGGCGGCGGTAGCTTTCGCGATTTTCGCCGCGTCGGGCTTTTCCTGATCGAGGATCGCAGTGATGTCGGCGATCGAGCGCGGCGGGGGAACGAAATTCGGCGCGGCGGGCGATGGCGCCTGCGCCGCCGGTGATGCCGTGGCGATAAGGGCGGCAATGATTGCGCCGCAGCTCCCACGCCAGAAAGCGAAAGCGTGCCGCATGTTCAGCTCAGGTGTTTCAGCTTGCCGTTGACGCAGCGGAATCGACCCTTGTGCGCATCA
>DATNGE010000010.1:0-13378 GCA_035606035.1 Allostellaceae bacterium | reverse complement strand
AATCGTGGCGCCGCGGCTGGCCGAGCATGACCTGGCCCCAATCGCGCGCATGGAGCGGCACGCTGTTCGTGATGTGCTGCCGCGCCGCGGTGATGTCGGCGACAATGCGGCCGTAGGGATGGCGCGTGGTGTAGAGACCCGAAGCGCCGCTCGCCTCGAGCAGCTTGTTGGCTGCGATGCGACAGCGCTCGGTGTTGAGCGATAGCTGATATTTCACCTGCAGCCGCTCTTCGATCGGCGGCAGCTCCTTGGCTTCGGCATGCGCCAAGAGCCGCACGAAATTGCGTGCGACCACGGCCTTCGCTTCATCGATCGTGGTCGCGGCTTCGCCGACGACGAGGCTGAGATCGGGATCGGGACGGCGCGGGCCGCGCTGCACCAGAACCTCGCCGACGAGGCGGTCCAGCATGCCTTGGAGCCCGCCGACCGATGCGTTGGCGACGCCGCCCGCGAAGACGAGTCCGAACGGCATGCGATAAAGCGCCGCGGTATTCACCGCCTGGCCCGGTCCCCTGCAGTCGAAAACCTCCATCATGCGCAAGGCGCGATGCGCGGGAATGAACGCATCCCTTACCGCGACATCATGGCTGCCGGTCGCTTTGAGCCCGGTGACATGCCAGGTGTCGAGGATCGCGAAGTCGCGTTTCGGCACCAGCATCAGATAATCGCTTTCAGGCGTGGTGCCGGCCGCCGCGCCGAGCAGAGCCCAATCGGCATGCTGGCAGCCGCTGGCATAGGCCCATTGACCGCTGAGGCTGAAGCCACCCTCGACCGGCGTGGCAATACCGGCGCGGCGGATGGCGCAGCAAATGAGGCTATCCCGATCTTTGCCCCAGACTTCCTCGCCAGCGCGATCGTCGAACAGCGCGATCGCCCAGGGGATGATGCCGAGCACACCGACGATCCAGGCCGTCGACATATCGGCCGTGCCGATCGCCATCTCGGCCTCGTAAACCGCCGTGGGCTGGAGCTCGTAGCCGCCCCAGCGCTTCGGCTGGATCGCCCGGAAGATACCGGCTTCTTTGAGGGCTGCGACAATCCGTGCTGGTACGCAGCGGTCGTGCTCGCCCTCGGCTGCCGATTCGGCAACCGCCGGGACAAGTTCGCGCGCGCGTTGTAGTAGTTCCTCGGGCCGGGGCGACATTGCGGTCCGATTCTAGGAGCCGTCGAGGCCAACGTCCAAAGAAACCGCCGGTTGCCTCAGCGGCGCGCTTCTGGCATGTTCCGCGCGCTTTTGAAGAAGCCCACAACCCTCCGCAGAGTCGATCCAAAGGATAATAGAAATGAACATCGCCTATTGGCTGGTCATCGGCGCCGGCGTGCTGGCCATTCTCTACGGGCTGGTGACGAGCCAGCAGGTGCTGGCGGCGAATGCCGGCAACGAGCGGATGCAGCAGATCGCCAGCGCCATCCAGGAAGGCGCACGCGCATATCTCAACCGCCAATATACGACCATCGCCATCGCCGGAATCGTGATTTTCGTCATCCTCTTCGCGACCCTCGGCTGGCGCGCGGCCCTCGGCTTCCTGGTCGGCGCGGTGCTTTCGGGTTCGGCAGGCTATATCGGCATGAATGTCTCGGTGCGTGCCAATGTGCGCACCGCGCAGGCGGCGCGTGAGGGGCTCGCCGCCGGCCTCGCCCTGTCCTTCAAGGCGGGGGCGATCACGGGGCTTCTCGTCGTCGGCCTCGGCATCCTCGGCGTCTCGCTCTATTACATTTTCTTGCGCGCGACGCTGCCGACCGAGGATATGCGGCCGATTCTTGAATCGCTCGTCGCGCTCTCCTTCGGCGCCTCGCTGATCTCGATCTTCGCCCGCCTCGGCGGCGGCATCTTCACGAAAGGCGCGGATGTCGGCGCCGATCTCGTCGGCAAGGTGGAAGCGGGCATTCCGGAAGACGATCCGCGCAATCCAGCGGTGATTGCCGACAACGTCGGCGACAATGTCGGCGATTGCGCCGGCATGGCGGCGGACCTCTTCGAGACCTATGCCGTGACCGTTGTCGCGACGATGCTGCTCGCGGCGATCTTCTTCACCGGCGCGCTGCGCGACACGATGCTCCTGCTGCCGCTGCTGATCTGCGGCGTCTGCATCGTCGCCTCGATCATCGGCACGTATTTCGTACGCCTCGGCGCGAGCGAGCACATCATGGGGGCGCTCTATAAGGGCCTCATCGCCGCCGGCGTCCTGTCGGCTCTCGCAGTCGCCGGCGTCATCGCCGAGACCACCGGTTTCGGGCGGCTCGAGGGCACGTCCTATACCGGCCAGGCGCTTTATCTCTGCGCGCTGACCGGGCTTGTCGTGACCGGTCTCCTGGTGTGGATCACCGAATACTACACCTCGACCGAATACCGTCCGGTGCGCTCGATCGCGCTGTCCTCGACCACGGGGCACGGCACGAACGTGATCCAGGGCCTCGCGATCTCGATGGAAGCAACCGCGCTGCCGGTCATCGTCATCTGTGCCGGCATCATCGTCTCCTATTTGCTGGCCGGCCTCTTCGGCATCGCCGTCGCTGCGACGACGATGCTCGCGCTCGCGGGCATGATCGTCGCGCTCGATGCCTACGGCCCGGTCACCGACAATGCCGGCGGCATCGCCGAAATGTCGGAGCTGCCGCACGATGTGCGCAAATACACCGACGCGCTCGATGCGGTCGGCAACACGACGAAAGCCGTCACCAAAGGTTATGCGATCGGGTCGGCGGCGCTTGCTTCGCTGGTGCTGTTCGCGGCCTATACCGAGGATCTGCATCACTACTTCCCGGACCTCAACGTCAACTTCACGTTGAGCGATCCCTATGTGGTGATCGGCCTCTTCATCGGCGGCTTGCTGCCTTATCTCTTCGGCGCGCTCGGCATGACCGCGGTCGGCCGCGCGGCCGGCTCGGTCGTCGTCGAGGTGCGGCGCCAGTTCAAGGAGATCAAGGGCATCATGGAAGGGACGGGCAAGCCGGATTACGGCCGCGCCGTCGATCTACTCACCAAGGCGGCCATTAAGGAGATGATCGCGCCTTCGCTGCTGCCGGTACTCGCGCCGGTCGTGCTCTATTTCGTCATCGACGCGATCGGCGGCCGCGCTGCGGCCTTCAGCGCGGTCGGCGCGATGCTGCTCGGCACGATCGTCACCGGGATCTTCGTTGCGATCTCGATGACCTCCGGGGGCGGCGCCTGGGACAATGCGAAGAAATATATCGAGACCGGCAATTACGGCGGCAAAGGCTCCGACGCCCATAAGGCGGCGGTGACCGGCGACACGGTCGGCGATCCCTATAAGGACACCGCCGGCCCGGCCGTCAATCCGATGATCAAAATCACGAACATCGTCGCGATTCTGTTGCTGGCCATTCTCGCCGCGTCGGCGCGCTGACGGCGCCAAAGCAAAAGGCGGGCCCGGCTTCGAGGGGCCCGCCTTTTCGTTACCTTAGCTGCTCTGGAACTAGCGGCCGCCGCCGCCGGTATTCGGTCCGCCCGGCGTGTTGTTGGTACCGCCGTTATTGAACTTGCCGAAATTGCCGATCAACTGCTCGAGGAAGGTGAATTCGCGGCCCGGCGCAGGCGTCGCACTGGGATTCGGCGTCATGCTCTGCGCGTCGTCGAGGCCCTTATGCGAGACCTCGGTGACAATGCCCTTATCGTCGAAATGGACGGCATAGACCTGCTGGTTCAAGACCTCGGGCTTGAGGAAGGCGATTTGCCGCTCTTCCTTGCTGATGTAGTACCAGGTGTCGCCGTCGAACGCCGCAACGCTTGATGGCGTGCCGAGCAGGGCTTTGACGCTGTTCTTGTCGGTGACGCCCGGCTTGATCTGCGCCAGCAGATCGGCTTTCGGCAGGTTGCCGCGCTCATTCGTCGGGAAGCCGCAACCGGCGAGTGTCGCCAGGGCTGCGACAAATAGGAAAGGACGCAAGACCCGGTATCGCCGTACGGAAAGCCGATCTATCATGCCGCGAAGATGCCCGCGCGCGCCAAGCGCTGTCAATCCTGACGCGAAACCGGGGCGTTTTTGTCACAAGCCAGGCTGATATGCCGCTCGCCTCGCTCTTCCGCCGCAATCCCTATCGTCACCAGGCCTACGCCGCCTACACCTCGATCGTGGAACAGGCCCGCACGCCGGATTTCTTCCTGCGCTTCGAAGTCCCGGACACGCTCGATGGCCGTTTCGAGATGATCGCGCTGCATATGTTCCTGGTGCTGAATCGGTTGAAGGCCGAGCACGCGGCCACCGACGAATTCGCGCAGGCGCTGTTCGATGCGATGTTCGCCGATCTCGATCGCGGGTTGCGCGAGATGGGGGCGACGGATATGGGCGTCGGCAAACGGGTTAAAGAGATGGCGACGGGATTTTATGGTCGCGTCGCGGCCTACGAGAAAGGTCTGACAGGCGACGACGCAACCTTGACCGAGGCGCTCAAGCGCAATCTCTACGGTACGGTTCAACCGACCGCGCAGAGCCTTTCCGCGATGGTGCGTTATATGCGCGCTCAGGCGCAGGCGCTGATGCGGCAGCCGGTGAAGACTTTCTTCAGCGATCGCATCCAATTTTCTTCTGTAAGCCCCTAATTATGAATGATATTCCGGAATTCTCGCGGCGTATCGATGGGCTGCGTCTCGCTCCACAGGGCGAGCAGTTCGAGATCTCGGCGAAACCTGAAGAGCGCGCCGCGTTGGCCAAACGCTTCGATCTGCTCGCGCTCGATCGGCTCGAGGCGAAGGTCAAGCTGGCGCCGATGGCGGGGGGCTACTACCGGCTTGCCGCCGATTTCGAAGCGGAGCTGACCCAGGCTTGCGCCATCACCTCGGAGCCGGTGCCGGCGCGTATCGCCGAAAGCTTCACGTTGACCTATGGGCCGGTCGACGAGTCCAGCGAGATCGTGCTCGATGGCGACACCGAACCGGTCGAGCCGCTCGACGACGGCATGATCGATATCGGCGAGGCGGTCGCGCAGCAGCTTTCGCTGGCGCTCGATCCGTTTCCGCGCGTGCCGGGCGCATTGCTGGAGGAGGAAGCCGATCTTTCGGATCGCGGACCGCGCGAATCGCCTTTCGCCGCGTTGGCCAAGTTGCGCAAGCCAGGCCAGGGCTGAGGCCGCTATCCGGTTGCCTTCGGGCAAGTTTTTAGCTAGTTAGCTGCCCTTCTGCCCGGCCGCTCCGGGTCTGAAGCCGCAAAGGAATGTCGTCATGGCCGTCCCGAAGAAAAAAACGAGCAAGTCCCGCCGTAATATGCGCCGGGCACACCATCGTTTGGCGGGCGCCAGCTATGTCGAATGCTCGAATTGCGGTGAGATGAAGCGCCCCCATCATGTCTGCCAAGCCTGTGGGCATTACGGCGAGCGCGAGGTTCTGTCTGCCCCGGCCGAAACGGCCTGACCATCACGGGTAGGGGGCTCTAGCGCGTGAGCGACCCCCTTGTTGTCGCCCTCGATGCCATGGGCGGTGATAAAGCCCCCGACGCCGTCATAAAAGGCGCCGCCATCGCCCGCGAGCGCTTCCCGCAGATCCGGTTTCTGCTGTTTGGTGTCGAAAGCCGTCTCGCGCCTTTGATCGCAAAGCTCCCGGTGCTCAGCGGCTGCGCGACCATCCGCCATACCGACGATTACATCACCGGCGACGCCAAGCCGACGACCGCGCTGCGCCAGGGTCGCCAGTCCTCGATGCGTCTCGCACTCGATGCCGTTGCGGCGGGCGAGGCACAATGCATGGTCTCGGCCGGCAACACCGGCGCTTTGATGGCGATGTCGAAATTCGCGCTGAAGACGCTGCCGGGCATCGACCGGCCGGCGATCGCGACTTTCTTTCCGACGCGGCGCGGCGAGAGCGTGATGCTCGATCTCGGCGCCAATGTCGAATGCGATGTCGAGAATCTGGTGCAATTCGCGCTGATGGGCGAGGTGTTCGCCCGCACCGTGCTCGGCGTGTCGCGTCCTTCGGTCGCGCTCCTCAACATCGGTTCCGAGGAATTGAAGGGCAACGACGCGGTGCGCGGCGCGGCGGCCCGGCTCAGGGCGCCCGGCTCGCCGATCAATTTCGTCGGCTATGTCGAGGGCGATGATATCGGCGCCGGCAGCGCCGATGTCATCGTGACCGACGGCTTCACCGGGAATGTCGCGCTGAAGACCGCGGAAGGCACCGCGAAGCTCTTTCTCGAATTCGTGCGCGCCGCCTTCGCCAGCTCGACGCTTGCGAAAATCGGATATGTCTTCGCGAAGCCGGCGCTGCAGAAGCTGCGCGAGCGTCTCGACGTGCGGCGCTACAACGGCGCCGTTTTTCTCGGCCTCGACGGCATCGCGGTCAAAAGTCACGGCGGCACCGACGAGCTCGGCTTCGCCAGCGCGATCGCGGTCGGCGCCGACATGGTGATCAACGGTTTTCTCGACAAAATCCGCGACGACATCGCACGCATGAGCGCGGTGGCCGATTTGCCGGAAAAACCGCAAACGGCAGCGATCTGAGATGGGCTTTCGCTCGCTCATTCTTGGCTGCGGCGGCTACTTGCCCGAGCGCATCGTCAGCAATGACGAACTCGCCAAGACGCTCGATACCTCGGACGATTGGATCGTGCAGCGCACCGGCATCCGGCAGCGTCATGTCGCCGCACCGAGCGAAAAGACCTCGGACCTGGCGCTCCATGCCGCGCGCCATGCTTTGGCGGCGGCGCGTGTCGCGCCGGCGGAGGTCGATCTTATCGTCCTTGCGACATCGACGCCGGACAACACTTTCCCGGCGACAGCGGCGCGGGTGCAGGCCGCGCTCGGCATCAAGCAGGGAGCGGCTTTCGACGTGCAGGCGGTGTGCACAGGCTTCGTCTATGCACTGGCGACCGCCGACAATTTCTTGCGCGCCGGCCAGGCCAAGACCGCGCTGGTGATCGGCGCCGAGACCTTCTCGCGCATTCTCGACTGGAAGGATCGCGGCACTTGCGTTCTCTTCGGCGACGGCGCGGGGGCTCTGGTGTTGCGCGGCGCGCCGTCGAATGGCAGCGCGTCGGAACGCGGTGTGCTTTCGACGCATCTCCACAGCGATGGCAGCGGTTACGATCTGCTTTATGTCGATGGCGGTGTATCGACCACGGGCACATCCGGCCATCTCCGCATGGAAGGCAAAGAGGTGTTCAAATACGCGGTGCTGCGCCTTGCTGAAGTGGTCGATGAAGCGCTGGCCGCGAACGGGCTGCAAGCGAGCGATGTCGATTGGCTCGTGCCGCATCAGGCCAATCGCCGGATCATCGATGCGATGGGCAAGAAGCTCGGTCTCAGCAGTGACAAGGTCATTGTTACCATCGATCGTCACGCCAATACCTCGGCGGCGTCGGTGCCTTTGGCACTCGCTGAAGGTGCGAGCACTGGTCGAATCCGCCCGGGACAGCTCATTTTGCTGGAGGCAATGGGCGGCGGTCTTACCTGGGGCGCCAGCCTGGTACGCTGGTAAATCATCCAGCGCGCGCAACAAAACCCACAACTCTCTGTATTTGCAAATTTTCCCCGCCCGGTTTAATGTTTCGGGCAAAGGGGGAGGCGGTAAATGGCGGGGCAAACGGTAACGCGGGCTCAGCTCAGCGAGGCCGTATATCAGGAGGTCGGGCTGTCGCGCAACGAGTCGGCAGAACTCGTGGAAACCGTCCTCAACGAAATCTCCGAGGCACTCGCGCGTGGCGAGATGGTGAAGATATCCTCGTTTGGCAGTTTCGCGGTACGCAAGAAAGGCCGTCGCATCGGCCGCAATCCGAAGACCGGACAGGAAGTGCCGATCAATCCGCGGCGCGTTCTGGTGTTCCGCGCCTCGCACGTCCTCAAGGACCATATCAACGCCGCGCTCAGCAAGAATTCAGGCGCTTCATGACGGCGCGAGTACCCGACTTGTTCGATACGCCCTCATCGCGGCCATCGCGCCGAGCCCCTAAATCCGCCGATGCGTTCCGCACCATTAGCGAGGTGGCGGACGAGCTCGAAGTGCCCCAGCATGTGCTGCGCTTCTGGGAATCGAAATTCCCGCAGGTGAAGCCACTGAAGCGCGCCGGGGGCCGCCGCTATTACCGCCCGGACGATGTCGTGCTGCTGCGGCGGATACGGAACTGCCTCTACGACCAGGGCTATACGATCAAGGGCGTGCAGAAGCTGCTGCGCGAGGGCGCGCTCAAAACGGACGATGCGCCGCGCGCGCCGCCGCCCAACGCCTCGACCCCGCGCGTGGTCAAATCGGAAAGTCTGCGGGCCGAGCTGCTGCAGATCCGGAGCGAGCTCGTCGCGCTGCGCGATCTCCTCAAGAAGGCGCAGCGCTAGCCAAATCTAACACGATTGTTAGCGGAACCGCGTCGCGGCTGAGGGCTTTACCGGGCTAATGCTCGTACGCCCTTGGTTGCGATGAAATTCTTCGCTGTCCATCCCAGCGCGCTGATGTATTCGAAAGTGTTTCTCCGGCTTGAGCCTTTGGGGCTCGAGCTGGTGGCGGCCTGCGCGCGCAAGCTTGGCCATGACGTGCGGATGATCGATCTGCAGGCCGACAGCCCGCAGCGCTTCACGCGCGAGCTCGCGGATTGGCGGCCCGACATCGTTGCGTTCTCCGGCAATTATCTTGCCAATCTTCCGGAGATCATCGACCTCGCGAAAAGCGCGAAGCGCCTGTTGCCCGGTTGCTTCGTGCTCGTCGGCGGGCATAGCGCGTCGTTCACGGCGCCGGCGATCCTGCGTCATGCCGAGGGCGCGATCGATTGCGTCTTGAAAGGAGAGGGCGAAGCGGGGCTGCCGCTGTTGCTCGCGGCGCTTGTGGCGCGGCGCGATATCGCGAGGGTGCCCGGCGCGGTGACGCTGCACGGCGAAGGACCGCGGCCGAGGCTGCTGGACAGCCTCGACGATCTCGCACCGGCGCGCGACCTGCTGCGTCATCGCCGCAAATATTTTCTCGGCATTCTCGATCCCTGCGCCTCGATCGAGTTCTCGCGCGGCTGCCCCTGGGATTGCACCTTCTGCAGCGCCTGGACCTTCTACGGCCGCTCGTACCGGCTGCGCAGTCCGGAGCGCATCGTCGAGGATCTGCGCGCGATCCGCGAGCCGGGCGTCTTCATCGTCGACGATGTCGCCTTCATCCAGGACCGGCACGGCTATGCGATCGGCGCGGCCATCGAGAAAGGCGGCATCAAGAAGCAATATTATCTCGAGACGCGCGGCGACGTGCTGCTGCGAAACAAGGATGTCTTCCGCTACTGGAAGAAGCTCGGTCTCGAATACATCTTCTTGGGGCTCGAAGCGCTCGACGAAGCGGGGCTCAAGGCCTATCGCAAGCGGGTGCCGCTCGGGCAAAATTTCGAGGCGCTGGAATTCGCGCGCTCGCTCGGCCTCAACGTCGCGATCAACCTCATTGTCGATCCCGATTGGGATTACGATCGCTTCGCCGCGGTGCGCGCGTGGTGCCTCGAAGTGCCGGAGATCGTCAACCTCAGCATCAACACGCCTTACCCGGGCACGGAGATCTGGCAGAGCGAGACGCGGCCCCTGCAATCGCTCGACTATCGCTTGTTCGACATCCAGCATTGCGTGCTGCCGACAAAGCTGCCGCTGCCGGAATTCTATGCCGAGCTCGTGCGCACGCAGCAGGTGCTCAACCGCAAGCATCTCGGCTGGCAGGCGCTGCGCGACACCCTCGGCCTTGCCGCGCGCTTATTGGCCAAAGGGCAGACGAATTTCGTCAAGATGCTGTGGAAGTTCAACAGCATCTACGACCCCGCGCTGCTGCTCGCCGATCACGCGCAACCGGTGCGCTATGCGATGGAGCCGCCGCCGCGCGCCGCGGCGCGCATCGATCGGCGCTCGTTCTATCTGCATGAAACGCGCGGCCGCGCCGATCGCGCGATCGACGACAGCACCGAGCATTTTGTCGACGAGACCCGGACCGCGCCGGCGAATTAATCGCCCGACCGGAAGAGCGCTTGGAGGACAAGCGACGCCGCGAGCAACAGCGCGGCAAGGATAAAGGAGAAGACCAGCGCGCCGATCTCGCTGAAGCGATCGATGACGAGGGCATAGCCTGTCGGCGCCAGCGCGGCGAGGAGGAAGCTCGGCACCAGCAGCCGCCCGGTGAGCGCGCCATAGCTGCCGACATCGAAGAGCACGAGCGGCAGCGTGCCGCGGGTGATGGTCGCGATCCCGTTGCCGGCGCCATAGCCGAACGCGAAGGCAATGGCGGCGATCATCGCGTCGCCGCTCAGCAAACCGATCGCGAAGGCGACGGGTAGGATCAGCGCCGCGATCAGATTGAGCTGCAGCGGATTGAGGCCGCCGCCGAACAGCACGTCGCTGAGCCGCGCGAGCGATTGCCCGACGCCGCGCAAAGTGGCGATCCAAACCGAGGCCGACGCCGCGAGACCGAGCCCGGCGAGGATCGGAATCATATGCGCCGACATGCCCGAGTTGAGAAAGCTCGCCAAGATCGCGATCGTCGCATAAAGGCTCGCCGTGAGGAGCGGGCGGCGAACTTTGGCCGGAGGCTCTGCCGCCCCCGGAAACGCCGCTGCAGGGCTGCGTGCATCAAAGCGCGTATCGGGAATGGCGAGATGCAGCGGGATCGTCAGCAGGGCGAAACCGGCATAGACCAACACCGCGCCGCGCCAGCCGGCGAGATCCGCCAACGCATGCCCGATCGGCCAGAAAGTCGTCGAGGCAAGGCCGCCGAACAGGGTCACTTGCGCGATCGGCCGCCGCGCCTGCGGCCCGCCGATCCGCGCGAGGCTGGCGAAAGCCGCTTCATAAAGCGTCAGCCGCATCGCAACGCCGAGACAGAGCCAAGCGGCGTAATAGATCGCGATGCTCGTTGCGGCGGCGAGCACGGCGCAACCGAGCGCGATCAGCACCGAGCCCGCGACCATGACGCGCCGCCCGCCATACCGATCGATGAAGCTGCCGGTGAGCGGGGAGGTCACTCCCATGACGACGAGCGCCGCCGAGAAGCCGCCATAGACCAGCGGCCGGGTCCAGCGCATCTCGGCGGCGATGGCTTCGCCGAAAATGCCGATGAGATAGTAGGAGACGCCCCAGCAGATGAGCTGCGACAGGCCGAGGCAGATGACCGTGCGCCGCGCGATCAAAGGCGATCCTTCCGTTCGGCCTCACGCGTTGCAAGGCGGCCGGGCGCTCACTATAGTCGCCGGCGATTTGGCGGGCAGTAGCGCAGCCTGGTAGCGCATCAGCATGGGGTGCTGAGGGTCGCGAGTTCGAATCTCGCCTGCCCGACCATCTTTTACCGACAGATGTTCGACCGAAATGCCTGAGCCGATTTCCCCAGCAAGACGGCGCTGGATTTTTGTTGCCGCGATGATCGTGAGCTTCGTCTCGGCGATCGAGGTGACGATCGTCGCGACCGCGATGCCGACCATCGTCGGCGCGCTCGGCGATTTCGATCTCTTCTCCTGGGTCTTCACCGCCTATCTTCTGACCCAGGGCGTGACGGTGCCGATCTACGGCCGGCTCTGCGATTTTTATGGCCGCAAGCGCGTGCTTTATTTCGGCCTCGGCTTCTTCGTCGTCGGCTCGCTGCTGTGCGGCTTCGCCTGGAGCATGCCGACGCTCATCGCGTTTCGCGTCGTCCAGGGGCTGGGCGGCGGCGCGCTCGCGACCGTGTCGCAGACCATGGTCAGCGATCTCTATCCGCCGGCCGAGCGCGCCAAGGTGCAGGGCTATATCTCGGGCACTTTCGCAACCGCGGCATTCGTCGGGCCGCTCGCCGGCGCGTTCATCGTCGCGCATTTCCCCTGGCCTTGGGTGTTCTGGGTCAATCTGCCGCTCTGTGCGCTGATCGTCCTGATGCTCGAGCTCACCTTCGTCGAGGATGTCGAGCTGCATTCGCATCAGATCGACTATCTCGGCTCGCTGCTGATGGCGCTCTCGACCTTCTTCCTGATGTATGCGCTGACCCGCGCCGCGACCTTGCCAGGCAGCACGATCGCGCTGCTGCTCGCCAGCGCAGTCATCGCTTTCGCGCTGCTCTTGCTGCAGGAAAAGCGAGCGCGCGAGCCGATCCTGCCGCTCGATATCTGGCGCAACCGGATCGTCGTGCTCGCCAACGCGATGAGTGCGTCGCTGGGTGGAATGCAGATGGCGGTGACGGCGTTCTTGCCGGCCTTCATTCAAGGCGTGTTGGGCGAGAGCCCGGTCCATGCCGGCCTCGCGCTGACCGCCATGTCGTTCGCCTGGCCGACCGGCGGCTTCATCGCCGGCCGCGCGCTGCTGCACATGTCCTATCGCAAATCATCGAGCCTCGGCTCGATCGTGCTGATCGGCGGCACGGTGATGATGGCGCTGCTCAGCCTCTCGCTCGGCGCCAATTGGGCGATTGCCAGCTCCTTCTTCATGGGCCTCGGCATGGGGCTGTCCAATATGGGTTTCTTCGTCGCCATTCAGGCGAATGTCGACTGGCACCAACGCGGGCTGGTGACGGCGACCTTCAACTATTCGCGCATCATCGGCCAGTCAATCGGCACGGCGGTCTTCGGCGGCATCGTCAACGCGGCGCTGGGCGGCCATCTCGAGGGCGGCAGCGGTGAGATCGTCAGCCGCATCCTCGATCCCGATCTGCGCGCGAGCCTGAGCCCGGCCCAATACGGCCCTCTGCTCGACGCCTTCGCCGGCGCGGTGCATATGATCTTCCGGATCGATGTCGTGTTGGCTCTTTTGGTGGGGCTTTTCGCCCTCGGCCTCCCGAGGGGCCTGGGCGTTCGGGGCCAGATGAGAAAATAAGCTTTATAACAAGCTAGATAGAGGCAATTTCTGCGGTACGAGTTGAATGAACGATCGGCGGCCGCTGCGCGATGACCCGGCCCCGGGCGGTCAATTTGCAGACCATCCAATCGGGCCTCAGCGGGTTCGGATACCACGGCTCAGCCCAGCCTTGCTTGATGCAGGCGCGGACTGTCTGCGGGTCGATATGCTGGCCGTATTCATCGAACAGCGGCAGTTTCCCGCCCGGCTGATCCAGCCCCCGCTTTAGCCAGGCGCGCTGGATGGCCGTCGGCGCATGGCGCCGCGTGTCGAGCATGACAAGGTTCATGCGCAACTCCTCCCTGGCCGTATGCTAAACCCGTTCAGCCCGATTCGTCGAGTCGTATGAAGGAGCCGCCATGCCGGTGATGTTCGTCTATGTGACTGCCGCCGATGCCGAGGAGGCCAAGAAGATCGGCCGCCGGCTCGTCGAGGAGCAGCTCGCCGCCTGCGCCAATATCCTGCCGGGGGCGACATCGATCTTCCGCTGGCAGGGCAAGCTCGAGGAAGCCAGCGAGGCGATGCTGATCCTCAAAACCACCGAGCAGAAGCTCGAGCGGCTGATCGAGCGCGCCAAATCCCTGCATTCCTATGACTGTCCCTGCATCGAGGCGCTGCCGGTCGTCGAGGGCAA
>DATNGE010000009.1:0-7403 GCA_035606035.1 Allostellaceae bacterium | reverse complement strand
CCTGGTCGGGCCCCATGCCCCTGAAGAGGTCGCCGGTGTAGCGCTCGTCGACCTGGCGATCGCGCGTGCCGGGCGCGCCGCTGAGGTTGGAGAGCTCCAGCGTGTATTGCTTGAAGCTCAGCACCGAGAGGTGGCCGTTGGATTCGTCGCGCTGCTGTCGCGTGCCGTTGACCATCAGCAGACGCGGCCCATCCGCCGTGTTGGCGATGGCGCCGCGCTCGGCGAAGACGGTCACCGGTTTGCCGGGCTGGCGATCGTCATAGATGAGGATGCTGGTGAGATCGCCGTTGTCGTCGCGGCCCTGGACATAGACCATGAGCTTGTCGGTCAGCGTATTGAAGACGCCGTCCTGGATCAGAACCGAGGCGAAGCGGTTGCGGATCTCGAATTGGAGATCTTTAAAGGCGCGGTTGGACGCCGGCAGGAGGTAGAGCGAGAGCGAATAGAGGATGATCGTGCCGATGACGCCGGTGATCAGCGCCGGCGCGGCGAGCGACATCGGGCTGACGCCGGCCGCCCGCATGACCACCATCTCGCTCTCGGCGATCAGCCGGTTGTAGACGAATTGCGCCGCGACGAAGACCGCGATCGGCAGAACCACGTCGATGAAGCGCGGCATGATGAGAATCGCGAGGTGCAGGAACACCCCGATCGACAATCCTCGGTTGACGATGAGATCGATGAGGCGCAGCGCCTGCACCAGCCAGACGGCAGAGCTGAACACCAGGCACACGGACAACATGACCAGCAGCGTCTGGCGCAGCATGTAGCGCGTGAGGCCCCTCATGCGCGGATTATAGAAGCGCGGCGCGCGCCGAGCCTAGCCCCGATTTGATTTGTCCACGTAATTTCCACGTCCTAGGCGCGCATTTTGTCGCGCTGCTTGCGGCCTCGGATGCGGCGTGGAACTCTCGCGGCCGTGAGCGGGTATGGGACTCGAAGCGGGCAGGACGCGGGGGAAGCTATGGCGACGGCACAGCCGTCGTCGAGCCGCTTTGCGCCCGGCTTCGCGATCCTTTTCGCGCTGAGCTGCATCCCGCTGCTGCTGACCCAACTGCCGCCGCTGCTCGATTATCCCAATCACCTCGCGCGCATGCATCTGCTGGCGCATCCGCTCGATGCCGCCCTCGCGCGCTCCTACATCGTCGCGTGGGCGCCGATCCCGGATCTCGCCATGGACGGCATCGTGCCCGTTCTCGCGCAGATGATGCCGCTCGAATGGGCGGGCAAGCTCTTCATCGCGCTGATCTTCCTGCTGCTCGCCGGCGGCACCGCGGCCATCCATCGCGCGCTGTTCGGACGCTGGTCGCTGTGGCCGCTGCTGGCTTTTCTGCTGCTCTATACCCGGCTCCTGCTCTGGGGCTTCATGAGCTTCCTCTTCGGCGCCGGGCTGGCGTTGGCGGCGTTCGCCGCCTGGATCGCGCTCCGGCGACGGCATTGGCTGCTGCGCCTCGTCATCGGCACGGCCTTCGCCCTGGCGATCTACATCTCGCATCTTCTCGCCTTCGGCATGTACGCGGTGATGATCGCGGCTTACGAGCTCGGCCAAATCCGGCTGCAGCGCAAGCGGCTCACCCTTGCCCTTCGCGATCTCGTCATCGGCGGCGCGCCCTTCCTCCCGGCGCTCGCGTTGATGATGCAGAATTCCTCGACCGGGCGGATCATCTATGGCAATCCGCTGCGCAAGCTCGATCTCCTGTTCAGCGTCTTTGACGATTACAGCCGGCCCTTCGACGTCATCTGTTTCGTCCTGATCGTCGTCGCGATCGGCTTCGCCTATTGGCGGCGCTGGGTCAGGCTCGCGCCCGAGATGGTTCTGCCGGTGCTCGGCCTCGTCGCCGTCTTTCTCGCGCTGCCATCGCAACTCTTTACCGCGGCGGGCGTCGATCGGCGCATCCCGATGATGATTTTCCTGGTGCTGATCGGCGGCAGCAGCTGGCAAGCGAGGTTTGCCCGCATCGAGCCGCGCTTTATGGCGGGCGCGGCGCTGCTCTTCGCGGTGCGGCTCGCGGTGATCGCCGCCGTCTGGCTCCAGGCCGGCCGGCTCTATGCCCAGCTTCTGCCCGGCTTCGATGCCGTGCCGCGCGGCGGCTGCGTCGCGGTGGCTTTCGGCAAGGGCAGCATCCAGGTCGCGCCGGCGCCGCTGACGCATTTCACGACGCTCGCCGTGATCCGGCGCGATGCCATGGTGCCGACCATCTTCCATTATCCGCTGCAGCAGCCGATCACGCTGCAGCCGGAGGCCAGCCGCCTCGCCGATCTCCTGTCGCCGGATCGGCTCTGGAATCAATTCGTCGATGACTCGACGCCACTCGAACCCGAAGCCAAAGCAGCGCTTCAGCGATGCGGTCATGTCGCCTTCGCCGGCCCGCGCCCCTTCACGCTGACGAACGCGAGCGGACTGACGCCGGAGCTCGTAACACCGCGCTATCAGCTTTATCGCGTCGCGGCCGCGGCCGCCCCCTGATGATGCCACCGATCGCATTGCTCGTGCCATCATGGCTCGACCTTGCCGGTTGGAGCGGCGTGGCGCTCGCGAGCCTCGCGATGTGCGGCATCGGGCGTCTCGTGACGCAGGGCCGTGCGGCGCCAGGATCGGCGCTCCTCGCCGGCTGGGGGATCGTCGTGCTGGTGCTGACCGGATGGGGCATCGCCACAGCGGCGAGCCTCTACATCCCGGCGCTGGTTTTGCTGGTCCTCGGTCTTGGCGCGCTCCTCTGGCCGCGGGTGCGGCTCGGCGCGGCCGATTGGTGCGTGCTCGGGCGCGTCGCGGTGCTAATGCTGCCGCTGCTCGTCATCATGGCGAGCGCACGGCCGAGCCTGCCCGATACCTGGCTGAACCTCTTGCCCAACGCCGTCTATCTTTACGATCACGGCTTCTTTCCCGCCGATGCGCGGCCGGACGCCCATTCCCTCATCGCCGGCGCGCCCTACAACATGCAGCTCGCGAGCTACATGGCGGGGCTGCTGCTGCCGAATTTCCCGGCGAGCGCGATGATCGATTTCAATATCGTGCTGCAGCTTGCCGCCGGGCTGCTGCTCGCGCGCATCATGACGCAGGACGATGGCGCAGTGCCGCGCTGGCCGGTGCTGGCGCTCGGCCTGCTGCTCGCGATCCCCCTCAATCCCGGCTTCGATCCGCGCTTTCACCTATCGGCCTACAGCGAGGCTTCGGTAACCGTCGCGCTACTCTTCGCAGGCTGGCACGCGGCGCGCGCGCTCGATCGCACCAGTGGCCGGCGCGCTGCGCGGGACGACCTTGTGCTGCTGGCGCTGATCCTTGCGGTGCTGGTCAACATCAAGCAGGAAAGCGTCGCGCTCGCGCTCGGCGTCGTGCTGTCTTCGCTCGCGGTCGCGCTGCTGGCGCGGGCATGGCGCGGCACGGCCGTCGCGCGGGTCCTGCTCGCCGCGTTGCCGGCGCTGCTGCTCTATATCGGCTGGCGCTGGTATGTGCTGAGCCATTTCGAGCTCGGCGAGCTCAAAGGGCTGCCCTTCGATCAATGGCATATTCACGAGCTGCCGACGATCCTTCTCAACATGCTGCGTGCGACCGGCGAGACGATCTTGTTCTTCTCTATCCTCTTCGCCGCGCTCGCGCTCGCCGCGTGGCGTCTCCTCCGCCGCGAGCTCGATCTCGGCACGCGCGTCGCGGCGCTGCTGCTCGGCGTCACCATCGTCTACAACCTCGCGCTCATCGGCGCCTATGTCGCGCATTTCGAAGGCGAAATGGGTATCGGAGCGCATTCCTATTTCCGCTACAGCACGCATCTCGGCTTGTTGCTCATGGGAACCCTGGTGCTCTACGCGCGCGATTGGCGCTGGCCGGCGTTCGGCGGCCGCTGGCGACGCGCCGTGCCGGCGCTCGTCGTATTGGTTTTGCTCATCGTGCCGTTGCCTTTCCTCGGCTTGCTGCGGTTCGATCTCGAAGTGCCCAATCTGCGCGCCTATCAGCTCGCACATGAAGCGGCGACGCGCATCACCGATAACGCGAAGCTGATGCTGCTCCTGCCGGGCGACAATGGCAGCGTGCGGCCCACCATCGAAGGCGTGCTGCGCGAGCTGCCGCCGCGCCGGCCGAATGTCGTGCTCCAGGCCGCGAGCGATGTCGCGACCGGCCTCGCCGACAAGGATTATTCGCGCGCGCTGCTGTCTTGCGCGCCGTCCGATACCGATGCTGCGCTCGCCGGCGAAGCGGAGCTGTTGCGCCGCAACGGCGATGATTGGCAGATCGAAGCGCGCTGGCCGTACGAGCGGGCGACCGCGCATGCACGCTGGTCGCAGGTGCTGTCACCGGCGCCGCTCTGCCTGCCCACAAGCCCGGCGAGCGGTTGACTCAACCGTTGCGAGGGTCTATCGCCGGCTCGGAAACCAAAGGTCGGGGCATTCATGAAGATCAGCTTCGCTGCGCCGCGCATGCCGCGCTCGGGCACGGTTGTCGTCGCGGTTATGGAAGATCGCAAAATGTCGCCGCGCGCGATCGAGCTCGACAAGCAGAGCGGCGGCGCGATCAAGCGGGCGATGGAAGGAAGCCGCTTCACCGGCAAAGCCGACGAGACGCTGATGGTCCCAGCGCCGCCCAACATGGGCGATATCGCGCGCGTGATGCTGATTGGCGTTGGCAAGCCGAAGCTCGGCGAGCGCAGCGCGCGCCAGAATCGCGGCGGCGTCGTCCTTGCGGCGCTCAACGGCGTCGGCGAGCAGAACGCGGCGTTCTTCGTCAACGCCTTCAAAGGCAAGGAAACGGCGCTCGCCGCGGCCGATCTCGCTTTCGGCGCGCGGCTGCGCTCCTATCGCTTCGATAAATACCGCACCAAGGAAAAGCCCGAGCAAAAGCCGTCGCTGAAGGAGCTGACCTTCCTCGTCGAAGCGCCGAAAGCCGCGGAGAAGGAATTCGAGCCGCTCGACAAGATCGCCGACGGCGTGGTCTTCACCCGCGATATCGTTTCGGAGCCGGCGAATGTCATCTATCCCGAGACGTTGGCGGCGCAGGCGAAGAAGCTTGCTTCGCTCGGCGTTGAGGTCGAGGTGCTCGACGAAAAACAGATGAAGACGCTCGGCATGAATATGCTTTTGGGCGTCGCACAAGGCAGCGCGCGGCCGCCGCGTCTCGTCGTCATGCAGTGGAAGGGCAATCCCCGCGCCAAGAACAAGGCGCCGATCGCTTTCCTCGGCAAGGGCGTGACTTTCGATACGGGCGGCATCTCGATCAAGGGCGCCGGCGGCATGGAAGACATGAAGTGGGACATGGGCGGCGCCGGCGTCGTCATCGGGCTGATGAAGGCGCTGGCCGGGCGCAAGGCGCGCGTCAACGTCGTCGGCATCGCCGGCTGCGTCGAAAACATGCCGGACGGCAACGCGCAGCGGCCGGGCGATATCGTCAAATCGATGTCGGGCCAGACCGTCGAGGTTATCAACACCGATGCCGAAGGCCGGCTCGTCTTGGGCGATGCGCTCTGGTACTGCCAGGACCGCTTCAAGCCGCAATTCATGGTCAATCTCGCGACCTTGACCGGCGCGATCATCGTCGCGCTCGGTCACGACAATGCGGGGCTCTTCTCGAACAACGATCAGCTCGCCGAGCGCCTCACCGCGGCCGGCAAGGCGGTGGGCGAGCCGCTCTGGCGCATGCCGCTGGGCGACGGCTACGACCGTATGATCGATAGCGACGCCGCCGACATGAAGAATATCGGCGGGCGCGACGCCGGCTCGATCACGGCGGCGCAATTCCTGCAGCGCTTCGTCAACAACGTGCCCTGGGCGCATCTCGACATCGCCGGCACGACCTGGTCGAAGAAGGACACGGCGATGGTGCCGAAAGGCGCGACGGCGTTCGGCGTGCGGCTTTTAGAGCGCTTCGTCGCCGATCACTACGAAGGCAAATAGGGCTTCAGAGGACGTTGGGCGAGATCGGCTTCTATCATCTGAAGACGACGCCGCTCGAGCGCGCGCTGCCGCGGCTTTTGGAGCGCGCGCTGAAGGACGGCTACCGCGTGCTGGTGCTGGCGGGCTCGAGCGAGCGCGTCGAGCATCTCAATCAGCTGCTCTGGACCTATGACGAGGCGAGCTTCCTGCCGCATGGCAGCGCGCGCGACGGCAATGCCGAGCGCCAGCCGATCTTCCTCACCGCGAGCGAGGGCAATCCCAACAACGCGACCATGCTGGTGCTGGTCGACGGCGCCGAGGGCCGCGGTATAGAGAATTACCAGCGGGTCTGCGACATGTTCGACGGCAATGACGAAGCGGCGGTCGCCGAAGCGCGGCAGCGCTGGCGCAGCGCCAAAGCCGCCGGCCACACGCTCACCTATTGGGAGCAGACGAGTTCGGGGTGGGTGAAGCGAGGCGCGGAGACGGACGCAAATAGCGCGGGTTGAAGCCCAATGGGTTGAAGGAGGCCCGCGCGCTCGCTATACCCGGCGCAATCCTCGGGGCCGCCACGGGCGCCCCAATTCACAACCGGAATGGATCGTTTGCATGGCCGTCGAGCGCACCCTGTCGATCATCAAGCCGGACGCGACCCGGCGCAATCTCACCGGCAAGATCAATGCCCGGTTCGAGGAGCAAGGCCTCAAGATCGTGGCGCAAAAGCGCCTCCAGCTCACGAAACCCCAAGCCGAGGCCTTTTACGCCGTCCACAAGGCGCGGCCATTCTTCGGCGAGCTCGTCAGCTTCATGATCTCGGGCCCGGTCGTGGTCCAGGTGCTCGAAGGCGAGAACGCCGTCGCCGCCAATCGCGACATCATGGGCGCGACCGATCCGAAAAAGGCGGCGCCCGGCACGATCCGTAAGGATTTCGCCGAATCGATCGAGGCCAATTCGGTCCATGGCTCGGATTCGGCCGAGAACGCTGCGACCGAGATCGCGTTCTTCTTCGCCGGGGTCGATATCGTCCCCTAATGGCGGAGGCTTGGCTCCGCGACGATCAGGCGACGAAGGCCGCCAAGCCGATCAGCACGATCACGATCAGCGCGAGCGTCCAGCGCATCAGCCGGGCAAAGCCCAGCCAGGTATCGCGGTGACGATCGAATTCTTCGAGGTCGACGGCCATTCTCAGGCATCCTTCGCAGCGAAATCGACGGCGCTGATATAGCCGACGCGGCTCCCCCGTTCCAGCGTCAAACAGCCCGCTACCCGCCCTGGTCGTCCGCGGGATTTAGCAGGGTGGGCGCGCCGCCGCTCATGCCGGCGATCGCGGTGCGCTCGCCGACGACTTTGACGCGGCCCGCGCCGATGAGCTTCAGCGCCAGCGGATAGGCGCGATGCTCGGCGGTGAGGACGCGCGCGGCGAGGCTCGCCTCGTCGTCGCCCGGCAACACCGGCACGGCCGCCTGCACGATGATCGGCCCGTGGTCCATCTCGGCGCGCACGAAATGCACGGTGCAGCCCGCAAAGCGCACGCCTTCGGC
>DATNGE010000008.1:0-2729 GCA_035606035.1 Allostellaceae bacterium | reverse complement strand
CGAGGCGGAAGAAGCCGCGGTGGAGTTCTTCCCGAGCGGTGATTTTAACCCCGTCGTCGTTCACCATCTCACTTTAGGAACGAGCGGCAGCAGCGACAAGCTTGCTCACCTGCGCTCAGCCGGCAGTGGCCCAGTAGAAATCGGCGCGCACGGCGCCATTGCCGATGCTGATATCGCGGCTCTGGCTCTGGCCTTGATTGGAGACCGTGAGCCGATACCGGCCGGGCGGCACACGCGCATAGAAGATCGGGCCATCTGAAATCGTATCGAGCACTGCGCTCCCGCGCGCATCGCTCAGCGTCACCGCGATGTTCGCGAGATAATCGCCGTTCCAGGCCGCGAAGAGGAGACGGAGATTGTATTGATTCTCGACCTGCCTTAGCACGGCACGATCCTCGTCGCCGGCGCCGCCGCTGACGAAAGTGATGTTGCCCTGCTGCTGCGGCTCCAGCGCGAGCGGGATCGGCGGTTCCTGCGATGCTCGGCTTTGCGCGGGCGGCATCACCGGCGGCATCGCCTGCTGGAACGCGGGCGGCTGCGATGGCGGCGGCGGAATGAACTGCGACGTGCCCGGCGCCGGCGGCATCATCCCCGGCGGCGGCGGCGGTGCATAAGCCGGCGGTGGATAATTCGTCGAAGGGTAGGCTGGGGGATAACCGGGCGGATAGGATTGCGCATGCGCGAATAGCGCGATCATCATCAGCGACAGGGCCACCGTCAGAAAGAGCTTCATGTTCGTCTCCGGATTTCTTTGCCGGCAATGAAAACGTGGCGCCGTTTATGCGCATTTCTGGGGCGCAGTTGCGGCGATATTGCGGCGTTCGGATTGGTTTTCGTGGCCCGCTCCCGTATGATGGCTAGATGAGTGAAACCATGCTGGCGGAAAGCTGCATCGATCTCGCCCTGGTCGAGCGCACGCCCTTGGAAATCAATCCTTTTCCCTATCTGATCGTTCCCGGCTTCGTGCCCGAAGCGGTGCGCAGCGCGCTTTCGTCCGATTATCCGAAGATCGACCGGCCCGGCAGTTTTCCGACCGCCGATCTGCAATTCGGTCCTGCCTTTCGCGATTTCCTCATCGCGCTCGAAGGGCCGGCGATGCGCGACGTGTTCGCGCGGAAATTCGGGATGGATCTCACCGGCCGCCCGACCCTGGTGACGGTGCGCGGCCAGGCGCAACCCAAGGACGGCAGCATCCATACCGATACGCCGACCAAACTCATCACCGTGCTCGTCTATATGAACGAGGCTTGGGAAGCGCCGGGCGGTCGGCTGCGGCTGCTGCGCTCGCCCGACAATCTCGAGGACGCCATCACCGAAGTGCCGCCGGCCGCCGGGACCTTGCTCGCCTTTCGCGTGACCAAAAATTCCTGGCATGGCCACGCGCCGGCCAGCGGGCCGCGACGCGTGGTTCAGCTCAATTGGGTCGAAAGCGCAGCGGTGGCACGGCGCGAGCGGCTGCGCCACGGATTCTCGGCGCGGGTCAAGAAGCTGCTGCCGTTCTGAGCACTCACACGATCTCGCGAATTCACAGCGCGCTGAGACGGATCGCGACGTAAAGCACCGCGACGCCGAGGATGGTCATCGCTGTCGTCCAGCCGGTCGGGTGATCGTGATAGCTCTCCGGCAGAAGATCGCTCGCCGAGATATAAAGGAAGAAGCCGGCGATCAGCGCGAGGCCGAGGCCGAGCGCGGCTTCTTCGAGGCTGAGCGCCAAGGTCGCTGCCGCGCCGAGCACCGGCGCCGCGGCATCGATCAGCAGCCAGCCGAGCGCCTGGCGGCGGCCGCCTTCGTTGTTGAGCACGATCCCAACCGTGTTCACACCGTCGGAGAAATCATGCACCAGCACCGCGGCCGAAACGACCGCGCCGACCGACGCCGAGACATGGAAGGCGAGGCCGATCGCGAAACCATCGAAGAAGCTGTGCACCGCGAGGCTGCCGGCGCCGAGCATGCTGCGCTGCCAATGCGGGCGCTGCGGCGCGTCTTTATGGCCGCGCGGCGCGATGGTGCGGTCGAGGATCATGTAAATGATAAAGCCGAGCGCCACCACGGCGAGCACGGCCGCAATCGAATAGGGCGGAACGGCAAGGCTGAGCGCCTCGGGAATCAAATCGAAGAAAGCGACGCCGATCACCGCCCCGGCGCTGAAGCCGAGAATCAGATGCAGCCGGTCCTTCAAGCGCAGCGCTAAGAGCCCGCCGAGCAGGGTCATGAAAAAAGTCGCGATGCTGACGGCGAAGATCATCGGGCCACGGGGCGGCGGGCGGGTAAGGAGGAGGAAAGGCGGCGATTTTTCCTTCTAAGTCAAGCGGCTTTGGCGAAAGACCGCGATTTTGCCCCGTATCGCGGGTCACTGTAATCTTCCGTTAACGGCGGGGCTTTAGGCTGCCGCCATGCCCACGCGCGCGCCTACTCGTCCTCATTCGGGTCACGATCACCGGCCGCAACGCCTGCTTGATCGGCGCATTCTCGGCATCTCCGGCCGGTACTGGGTTATCGCCGGCATCGCGTTGGGGTTCTGCTTCAGTATCTACGAGCTCCGCAATCCGATCACGCCAAATGCTTTCGATCGGCCGGCCGCGCAGATCCCCAATCAGCTCCGCAGTCCCTGGGGCGTCAAGAATCCGCTCTGAAAAAAAGGGCCGCGCGAAAATTCGCGCGACCCTTTTCTCTAACTGGCTCCGGGGCTCGGATTCGAACCGAGGACCGATCGGTTAACAGCCGATTGC
>DATNGE010000007.1:0-14623 GCA_035606035.1 Allostellaceae bacterium | reverse complement strand
GCGATCAGATCCTCGCTGATGCGCAGTTGGCGATCGGCAAAAAGCTTCACCAGCACCGCGCCGAGCAGCGCATCGTCAGGCGCTTCGACCCCGACGGCGGGCCCGGCGAGCAACCGGGAGCGCAGATCGGCGAGGCGGATCGTCCATCGCGCCGGCGGGTCGCGCGCCGCCAGCAGCAAATGCCCCTGCCGTTCGGCGAGGACATTGTAGAGATGCAGCAGCGCCTCTTCATCCGCACTTTGTGCCTCATCGATCACGGCGGCATGCGCAGCGCCGAGCAAGCGCGGCAGGGCTGCCGAAGTCAGTGTGCGCGCTGCGATCACCACCGCGTTCGAGCGTGCGCGCCATACTTCGAGAAGATGGGTCTTGCCGCTGGCCGCCGGGCCCCACAGCGCCACGACCGGCGCCGGCCAATCGGGCCAGCGATCGATCCAGGCGACGGCAGCCGCATTGCATGGCGCGATCAGGAAATCGGCGCGGCCCAGCGCCGGACGGAATCCCAAATCCAACGAAAGCTGCGGCATGCGCGGGGTCAGCCGCTGATATCCGCCCGCCCGGGATCGTAGAGCGAGCTCTGGCGATAGCGGGACAGCGCGAAACGCACCACCACGCCGGTGACCGCCGCCGCCGGTAAGGCCAGCAACACTCCGAGAAAGCCGAAGAGCTCGCCGAAAGCGAGCAGTGCAAAAATCACCCAGACCTGATGGAGATGAACGCGCGAGCCGATGAGTTTCGGCTGAAGGAAATCGGACGCGAGGAGGTGGCCGATGACGAAGATCACGGCGATGACGGTGAGCTTGCCCCAGGTGCCCCATTGCATAGCGGCCAGGCCTAACGCGAGAAGGACGCCGACGGCCTCGCCGACAAAGGGGATGAAGCTCAGGATTCCGACGACGATCGCGAGGATGAAGCCGAAATTCAGCCCGACGATGCTGAGCGCAACCGCGTAATAGATGCCAACGATCAGACTGACGAGCGCCTGGCCATGGATGTAACCGGAGATCGTCGCATCGACGAGGCACATCTGAGTGCGGATCGTATCGGCATAGGCGCGCGGCAGCAGCTCGTCGCATTTCGCAACGATCGTTGGCCAATCGCGCAGCATGAAGAACGCGACCAGCGGGGTGATCAGGAGCAGGGCGAGCAGATTGGCGATGGCAAGGCTGCGCGTCAGCAACGCCTGGAGCAAGCCGGCGATCCAGCCGAGCGCCGCGCCCGTCCAGCTCCCGATCATGTCCCGTGCCTTCTCGATCTGGTCGGGCGGCAGTTCCTTTTGCGCGAGATCGAGGAGGTGCTGTGCCTCTTCACGCGCGAAGGCGGCGAGCGCGGGCGCCGCGCGCACGAGCTGCACCGCCTGCAGTTCGAGCACCGGCACGATCAGCACGATGACCGTGACCAGCACCAGGATGAAGAGCAGCAGCACCGCCACCGAGGCGAGGCTGCGCGGCACTTTCCGGCGCGCCAGCCAGGCGACGAGCGGCGCGAGGAGATAGGCGATGCCGAACCCTGCCACGAAAGGCAGCAGCATGCCGCTCAAGAGATGCAGCAGCAGAAAAAACAGCGCCAACGCCAGCAGCCAGAACAGTGCTTGCCGGGATGCGCTCACGATTCGGGTTCCGGAGCGGCAACGCCGCGGCCCCAGCGCACGAGATAGGCCGCGCCCGAGGCGATCGTGGTCGCACCGGTGATATAAATGAGGCCGGTGAGGAGGCCTTGGTCATTGAAGCCGAAAGCAAGCCTCGCCAGAACGCCGGTCACCAAGACGAGCAGCAACGCGGTATTGACCTTGCTCACCATCAGCGGCCGCCAGGCAATTGGCTGGGTCAACGTCGTGGCCAGCAGGAACCCGCCGATGATCAAGAGGTCGCGGAAGACGACAAGGATCACCAGCCACGTCGGCAGATCGCCCGCGAGACCGAGGGTGACGAAAAGGCTGACGATCAGCGCCTTGTCGGCGATCGGATCCAGCAGCGCGCCGAGATCGGAGCGCTGATCGAAATTCTTGGCGACATAGCCATCGATCGCATCCGAGACGCTTGCGGCGGCAAAAAGCCAGAAAGTCAGCGTGTAGTCGCCGCTCAGGATCAGCCACACGACGAGCGGCACGACGAGCAAGCGCCCGAGAGTGATGAGGTTGGCGAGGTTCATTGGCTGGGCGGCACCGAAGGCCCAGGCGCACCGCGCAACGCGTTGGCGCCCCGCTGCAGGACCCAATCCGGATCGCTGCCGCTGAGATTGAGATTGTTCTGGGCGAGGCCGACGCGCAACTGCTCGGGGCTGCCGACATAGCGGAGCTCGATGCGCGCGCCGTGGCGATCGAGTGAAAGGAGCTGCGAGCTCCGCACCGCTGTAGTTGCGGCGAGGCGCTGACGCACCGCGAGCCAGGTATTGAGATCGTCCGCCGGGACGGTGACGGTTAACGTCGCCGTCTGGCTGTAATCGAGCATGTTCGCCTGCTTCCACGCATCGTTCACTTGCGCGGCGGTCCCGGCGATCGCGCGCACCAGCAAATCCTTCTCACTCTCGCCCTGACTGGCCGTGTAGGACGCAGTCCAGCTTTGCTCACCGCCGGGCGAGCCCGGCACAAAGCGCGTGGTGCTGACATCGATGCCGCTGCCGCCCGGACGGATGGTCGCCCGCGTCACCAGCACATCGGCGCGATCGTAATTGGCCGAGATCGCTTGCAGCCGGGCATCATCGCCGGCATCGGCCTTCGCGCCGTCGATCGCCGACACGTCCTCGACCTCGCCCAGCGGAACCTGCATCGGCACCAGCCCTTGCGGCGGCTTGGCGCTGCTCCAGGCCTCGCGCCAGGGATTGGGATCGTCCCAGAGCAGCGGCTTGCCGCCGGTCTCGAGCACGGGCAGCACGACCACCGGCTTGCTCGCCGTCTCGGCGAACGGCACGCCGCGGTCGCGCAACAGCTGCTCGACCACATCGGCGCGGAAATGGAAGGTGTAATCGGCGAGATAACGCACGGTCGAGCGACGCTCATTCGCGACCTCGAAGCCGATGATCACCTGGTTGAGCGTGGTATCGCTCGGCGCCGGGAGCCTGGCGCGGTCCTTGGCCAAGGTCAGGCGATCGAGCAAAGCGGCAAAAGCACGGCGCTCGCCTTCCAGCCGGGCCGCGTCCCGGGCCGCCGTCGCACTGGCGGCGGTCGCATCCACGGGCACGGAGACGGTGAAGATCTGCGCCCGGGTCAGAGCGTTCGCCGGCACGGCCAACGCCATCAGCGCTGCCATCAGCGCTATGCCGCCCAAGACTCGAGCTTTTTGCACGCGATCTCTCCCGCATTGGTCTTAGCGCAGAAGCGCCGGGCATTCCATAGAGTTGCCGCCCCGCGCCGGCCATGGATCGGCGCCGCGCATGCGCTAAGCTCTTGGCTGCAGGAGACGAATCATGGAATTGGGACTCGCCGGCAAGGTCGCGCTGGTCACCGGATCGAGCCGCGGCATCGGCCGCGCCATTGCCGAGCTGCTCGTGGCCGAGGGCTGCGCCGTCATGCTGACCGGCCGCGACGAGGGCGCGCTCGCTGACACGCAGCGCGCCATCGCGGCGAAAGGCGGGAAGGCCAAGTCGCATGTTGCCGAGCTGCGCGAGCCGAAGGCGCCGGCGGCGCTGGTCGAGGCAGTGAAGCGCGATTTCGGCCGGCTCGACATCCTCGTGCACAATGCCGGCGCGACCAAGCGCGGCGATTTCCTTTCCCTGAGCGATGAGGACTGGGCCGATGGCTTCGCGCTGAAATTCTTCGCGCATGTGCGGCTGGCGCGCGCCGCCTGGCCGCTGCTCAAAACCGCGGGCGGCGCCGTGCTGGCGATCGGAGGCAATGGCGCCGCCAAGCCGACCGCCGATTTCACCATCGGCAGCTCGGTCAATGCCGCGGTCGCCGCCTTCCACAAGGCGCTTTCAGATATCGGCAAGCGCGACGGCATCCAGGTGAACACGATCCATCCGGGTCATGTCGATACCGACCGGATGCGACGCCAAATGGAGGCCCGCATTGCCAAGAGCGGCCGCGACATGGCGGCCGAAATCGAGGCCTATCGCCGCGAGCTCAACGTGCCGCGCATCGGCGTGCCCGGCGATATCGCGGCCATGGCCGCGTTCATCCTTTCCCCGCGCGGCCGCTGGCTGCACGGCGCCACCATCATCATGGATGGCGGCGAGATCGAAATGCTCTAACCGCTCGGGCGGCCGAAGGAGAACCGACTTGAACCGCATCGATACCGAAGCTTTTCGCCTGCGCCGCTTTGTCGAGGAGTTGGTCCAGGCCGGCGAGTGCGAAACCATCGACCAGCCGACCGATCTCCTCGATATCGGCAGCAAGCTCGACTGCAACCCAAAGGCCGCGTGGTTCCGCGCCGCAGGACCGGAGCGCGCCAATGTCGTCGGCAATGTGATGGGCTCGCGACGCCGGCTCGCGCTCGCTCTCGACACCGATGAAAAAGGCTTTCCCGCCAAGCTGCGCGACGCGGTCGAGCATCCGATCGCGCCCATCGATGTTACCGCTGCCGACGCGCCGGTGCAGGAAATCGTGCTCACGGGCGACGACGCCGATTTGACGAAGCTGCCGGTGCATCTGCAGCACGCGCTCGACGGCGCGCCCTATATTTCCGCCGGCATCGATTTCGCGCGCGATCCCGAGACGGGCATCACGAATATCGGCTGCCGCCGCTTGATGCTCCGCGGCAGCAAAAGCGCCGGTATCGATCTCAACGCACCGAGCGATCTGCGCGCGCTTTATCAGCGCGTCGTCGCGAAAGGCGAGAAGCTGCCGATCGCTTTCACCGTCGGGTCGCATCCCGCCGATTTCCTCGCCGCGCAGGCGGTGACGCCGCCAGTCGACGAGGTTCACGTCATGGGGGCGATCCGCGGCGCGCCGGTACCGATGGTCAAATGCGCGACCATCGAGCAGAGCGTGCCGGCCGATGCCGAGATGGTCTTGGAAGGCTATCTCGATCCGCGCGGCCTGGTCGAGCCGGAAGGGCCCTACGGCGAATACATCGGCTATTACGGCATGCTGAAGCGCAATCCGGTGTTCCACCTGACCGCGATCACGCGCCGCAAGGATGCGCTTTTCCAGACCGTGACTATCGGTGGCCGGCTGATCGGCCGCACCGATACCGCCAATCTCGGGGCAGCGCGCACCGAGGCCGCGATCTGGTCCGTGCTCAAGCAGGCGATCCGCGAGCCGGTCGCCGTCTGCTGCACCGGTTCCTCAGGCGGCATGTACAACATCCGCATCGCAATCAAGCAGCGCTATCCCGGCGAATCGCGCAACGCCATCGCCGCCGTCTTCTGCTCTACCGCCGATGTGAAGCATGTCATCGTGGTCGATGACGATATCGACGTGTTCTCCGACGAGCAGATCGATTGGGCGATAGCGACGCGCTTCCAGGCGGATCGCGATCTGGTCGTCGCCTCGGGCTTCCGCGCCGTGCCGCTCGATCCCTCACTGCGCGGCAGCCGCAGCGGCGCCAAGGCCGGCTTCGATTGCACCAAGCCGCTCGGCAAGGACAGCGAATTCGCGTTCACCGTGCCGCTGCCGCCGGTGCTGCCGCAAGCCAAGCGCCGCAGCGTCGAAGCCGTGCTCGCCGAGGGGCCCGCGACCTATCTCGATCTCATGGCGGCGCTCGGGACCCGCGACGGGCGCGAGATTCTACCGGTGCTCGAAAAGCTCTACGCCGCGGGCAAGCTCGGCCGTCTCGATGACGGCCGCTACGTGCTCAATTCGACGCCACCTGGATCCTCATGACCTGGCTGGTGCTGCGCCCATTTGAATCGGTGACCTCGACCCGGATCATGTGCGTGCCGGGCGGGACCGTGACATCGTGCGCGTCGATACCCTTCGGCGTGATGTAGGGCTTCAGCCGCTGCGTCAGATCGATCTCGGGCTGCTTCAGGTAAGTGACCCGCACTTTGCCGGGATCGATCGTGGCGCCGTTATGCGCGGCGAAGGTGACATCGAGCTCGAGGGCGCCGTTCGGCACCATCGCGTCGGGTGCCGGCGCAACCTGGTCGACCGTCGGACCCCGCGTCAGGCCGCGCGTCGCGATCTGCACCACCGCCGCCGCCGGCAGCTTCGCCTCGTCATTGGTAATCAATTGGAAAGCCGATGCCGTATGCGCCGCGTCGAACGCGAGGCTCAACCCAACCACCATTGCCAACAACCGATTTGTTGCCATTGCTGACCTCCCCCATCGGCCGACCCCACCAATCCGCTAGCGGGCCGATTCGCTATTACATAATCACAGCTTAGAGAATGTGGCAATTTACGGTATTGTAATCGGCGGTCTATCATGGGGGTGGCAGCGTGGCGATGAACTGCCCGTATTGTGCCGAGGAAATCAAGGACGAGGCGGTCGCCTGCAAGCATTGCGGACGCGACCTATTCCTTTTCCTGCCGCTGTTGAAGCAGGTCGGGGCCCTGGGCAAGCGGGTCGACGAACTCGAAGCCGTCATCGGGGGGCTCCAGGCCTATGGCTATCAGCCGGCGATCGAGGCCGCTGAGACCGGATTAGCCGCTAGCGAAACCGGTCCGGCCGTCGTCCGCGCCGCCCGCCCTCCTACACCCCTTCCGCCGGCGCGGCAGAAGGTCAATGTCCCTTCGCTGCCCGCCGCCGTCGCGATTGCCAGCGCGATCGCGGCTCTGGTTCTGGCGCATTTCCTGGTCGTCATCGTCTACGACATATCGCTTTGGTATCTCTTTGCCGCCTCGATCGTTTTCCCGTTTGCGTGCGGCTATCTGATGCGCGTCTCCGAGCATCGCTCGCTGGCGGTGGATTTCGTCTCGAGCCTCGGCATTGCTGTGGTTTCGATCCTCATCATGTCCTTCGCCGTCGCGCGCACCGACCATGTGCCGGTCTTGCCGCAAGGCATGGCCGAGTGGAGCGAGTTCTTCAAATATGTCAGCAACATCGGCTTCGGCTTTTTCGCCGGCGTGCTGGCGCGGCGGTGGCAGGAAAGCTTGCGCCAGCCGGCCGAGCCGGGCAATCGTCTGGCGGTCGATATCTCGCGCCTGATCAGCCGCCATCGGCGGTGGAACGCGAAAGACGGTCAATTCGAGAAGACGCTCAAGCGCGTCGAGACCTCGGTCGTCTCGATGATGGCGATTGGCGCCGCCGTGCTCTCGGTCGCGACCGGCGTGTCCCATTTCATGAGTTCGCTGTAACATCAGAAACCAACAACGGAGGCAAACATGCGCACCAAGCCGGCACTCACCGCCGATGACGTCGAGAAAATGATGTCCGCCTGCACGGCCGAAGCGAAGAAGAACAATTGGAAAGTTTCGATCGCGATCGTCGATGACGGCGGCCGCGTGTGGCAACTTCATCGTCTCGAAGGCGCTGGCGGCGTGACTGCGGAAGTCGCGGTCGGCAAGGCCAAGACCTCGGCGATGATGGGCCGGCCGAGCAAGATGATGGAAGAGCGCCTCAAGGAACGGCCGGCCTTCCTGCTCTTCCCCGGCATCCTGCCGCTCCAGGGCGGCGTGCCGATCCTCAGCGGCGGCGAATGCGTCGGCGCGATTGGGGTTTCCGGCGTGCAGTCGCATGAGGACGAGCAGGTCGCAAACGCCGGCGTCGCCGCGCTCGGCTGATCGCCGCACTCGCTAGATCGACGGGCAGATCAGCGCCGCCGGTGTTCCCGGCGCGAGGGGTCGTGGGTTTACCTCGATGATGCCGCGACTCAGCCGCAAGCGATAGGTCGCGAGCTTCTCGGTGAAGGGCGGCGGCGCGCAGCCATCTTCGAGCCGATACTGATAGCCGTGCCACGGGCAGGTGACGCAGCCATCGATTATGCGCCCCTCGCCCAGCGGTCCGTTCTGATGAGCACAGAGGTTGGTGAGCGCGCCGAGCGTCGCACCGTCGCGATAGATCGCGATGCGCTCGCCGTTCGGCGCGGCGACGATCTTCGCGCGGCCATCCGCAATCGATGCCGGCGGACCGACCGCGAGCCAGCCGTCCTCGCCTAACTCCGCGCCGCGATCGAGCGCGCGCTCGCGCCGGCCGGCGATCAGATGCAGCGCGCTGACCCAGAGGAACGCGCCACCGAGCAGGATCGGAATGAGCGGCGAGCGGTGGTTCTGCATCGCGCCGAGCGCGATATGCAAGACGAGCAGCCCGTAGGCGAGATAGACCGCCATATGCAGCGCCTTCCAGAACGGCGGCGAAAGGAAGCGCAGCCAGAAATCATGGCTGGTGATCGCCATGAGGAAAAGGATCGTGAGCGCGGTGAGGCCGAGCGTCTCGAAGGGAAAACCGATGAAGAGCCGATATTTCGGCCAATTGGTGAACTCATGGCCGAGATCGGCGAGGCCGTCGCGCGACCAGAACCAAGTGACGATGAGAGAGGCATGGATTGCGCCGGTTGTGAACATCGTCACACCGAGATGGCGGCGATTGTAGAGCAGTACCAGGAAGCGCGGGTCGAGCCGCGCCAGCGGTCCAATCGAGAGGATCACCGTCAGCAGAAGGAAAGCGCAACTGCCGACAGCGCGGATGAAAAGATCGTCCCATTCGGCGGGATCGTTGGCCTCGCTCAGCGCATAGCGGCCGATCAGGACGAAAGCGGCGATATAGAGGGCGACGCCGGCAAGCATCGCGGCGTCGTAGACGATCTTCTGCCGGTTCCACTGAACCGCGCGGTAGCCTGTGCTCATGCCGGGTGCCGCAGATAAAGCGCGAGCGCAAAACCGAGCAGAACGATCGTCGCGAGGACCGGCCAGAGGCGGCGATGGACGCCGCGGTGGATGCGCCTCATCGCAGAGCCCTCAGCCAACGGACCAGGATCAGCGGCCAGAAGACGAGCGTGCCGGGAACTAGCAGGCAGCGCGCCGGCAGCGTCACGCACTCGCCGGGGCCGAGCACGCGCGCGATGCCCCAAATCAGAAAGGCAAGTGCGGTCGCGGCGCCGCTGAGCGCATAGACCGCTAAGGCTTCGAGCAACATCACGATCGAACGACCCCCGCCGCCCCTATGCGTACGACCCGATCGTATTTCAGCGCGAGCGCGCGGCGCGCGTCAACCGCGGCGATCGGGCTCGTGCGGCTAATAGCCGAAGGCGAAGGCCTCGCGGCGATGATCGCCGGCGCCGGCGAAATTGCCGGACGGCAAGATTTCGAGCGCCTTGGCCGAGCCGAAATAGAACGGATCCTCGGCGTGGCGCGCGTTGTGCCCCATCGCCGTGAGCACGGGGATGAAAGATTCCGGCAGCTCGCGCTCGAGGAAAAGATCGCTGCCATGCGTATGATTGCACCAGCGCGGCGCCTCGACGGCAGCCGCGACGTCGACGCCGTCATCGATCAAGCGCCCGAGGACCTGCGTATTGGTGACGGTCTGACTGAGCCCGCCGGGACTGGCGAGAACATAGCGCAGCCGGCCGTCGCGCTGGACCATCACGGGGCAAAGCGTATGCGCCGGCCGCTTGCCCGGCGCGACGGTGTTGGCCTGGTCCGGTGTGGCGGTGAAGCCCGACATGCGGTTGTTGAAGAGGATGCCGGTCGCCGGGTCACGGAAATAGCTGCCGAACACCGCGAAGACGCTCTGCACCACGCAAATCGCATTGCCCGATTCATCGGCGACCATCAGGCAGGAGGTGCCGCTGCGATCGCGGATCGCCGGCGATGGCGCCTCGCCGAGCACGGCGCGCTGCAGGCGCTCCGTCATATCAGGCGCGAGCAGGCGATCGATCGCGTCGGGCACGGCTTTCGGATCGGCGATCAGCGGCAGGCCATGGGCGAAAGCGGCCTTCATAGCGCTCATCTGGTAGCCGATGCGCCGCGCCGGATCGGCGGTAAGCGCGCCGCGCTCGAGCGCCTTCAGCCCATTGAGCTGCATCAGCAGCAGCACGCCATAGGAATTCGGCGGCATCACGCAAACCCGGTGACCGCGATAGATCGTCGAAGCGGGCTCGACCCAGAGCGGCGCGAAGCTCGCGAGATCCGATTCGCGCATCAAGCCGCCGCGCTCGGCAAAAAAAGCGCCGATGCGTTTGGCGACGGACCCGCGATAGAACGGCTCGGCGCCGCTATCGGCTATCTGGCGCAGCGTCGCGGCGAGTTCCGGCTGGCGCAGCGTGTCGCCGGCGACGAGCGGCTTGCCGCCCGGCAGATAGAGCGCGGCGCAGCCCGGATCTTTCTCCAGCGTCGCACGGCTCAGCGCGATGTTGCGCGCGAGCACCGACGAGATCGGATGCGCCTCGGCGAGAGCGATGGCGTCGGTGAAAAGATCCCGCCAAGCCAGCTTGCCGAAGCGGCGATGCATCGTCTCCCAGGCGGCGACGAGCCCCGGCACCACCGGCGCAAGCGGGCCTTGCGCCTTCATGCCGCCGCTGAACTTCTCGGGCGTCGCGCCTTGCGGCGCGTAGCCCGAGGAATTGAGTCCCATGATGCGGCCGCTCGCCGCGTCGTGATAGAGCATGAAACAGTCGCCGCCGATCGACGTCGCATGGCCGAGCACGACGGTGAGCACCGCCGACGCCGCGATCATCGCGTCGATCGTGTTGCCGCCGCGACGATGGATGGCGATGCCAGCCTGGCTCGCCGCGTTATGCCCCGAGACGATCATCGCGTGGGCGCCATAGATCGGCGCGCGGGGCTCACGCAGGCCCAAGCCAGCGCGGCTGGTGTTGCGGCTCGGGGCAATCTCTGCGGCCATGGCGATCGTCCTCGCGTTTCCTCTTCGGGCGACCATTCCCCGCTTGATCAAAAAGGTCAACCCGGAGCAGCTATGCGATCCGAGCGCCTGACAGGCCGAGGGCATGGTGCTAAGGCCGTGATCCTCCGCTTGAAGGAGCGATCATGCCCGAGACCAAGCCCCTGCCCCTTCCGGTCTTCGTCACCGGCGCGAGCCGCGGGATCGGCGCGGCGACGGCGCGCGAATTCGCGCGGCGCGGCCATGCCGTCGCACTCGCGGCGCGCGGCAAGGAAGCGATCGAGAAGCTGGCGCAAGAGATTCGCGCCTCGGGCGGCAAAGCCGTTGCCGTGACGTGCGACGTTGGCGATCCGGCGCATGTCGAACACGCGATCGCCGCCACCGTCGCTGAACTCGGCGGGGTTGGCATCGTCATCAACAATGCTGGCACGCTCGAGCCGCTGGCGCGCATCGCCGATGCCGACATGCGGCAATGGGCGCGCGCCATGGAAATCAATCTCAACGGCCCGATCTATGTAATGCATTACACGGCGCCGCATCTGCCCAAGGGCGGCGTCGTGATCAACATCACCTCGGGCGCGGCCGAGCGGGCGCAGACCGGGCGCAGCGCCTATTGCGCCAGCAAGGCCGGGCTGATGATCGCCTCGCGCTGTTTCGCGGTCGAGGAATCCGAGACGCGCGGCATCCGCGTCATCGGCTTCTCGCCCGGCTATGTCGATACCGAGATGAACGCGCTCAACCGCCGGCATCGCATGGACAATGCCGGCAACATCAATGTCGCCGATCTGCGCCCGCCGGAAGAGACGGCGCGGCTCATCGCCTGGCTCGCCGGCCCGGAGGCGGGCCATCTCAACGGCAAGATCGTCACGGCGCGCGAGCCCGAGATCCGGCGTGCCGCCGGAGTGGCGATGCTGGCCGATTGACGCTAGCGTTGGCGCGGCGGCGTCAAGCTCGAGAGAGCCGCTGAGGAGATGGCGCATGGCTTCGGACGAATCACAGCTCCGCTTCGAGCCTTGCGCCAAGCGCGTCCGCGCGATCACGAATGACGTGGCGATCGTCGATACCTTGCGCGCGGTCGTGGTCGCGGGACCCGGCTATCTGCCGGTCTATTATTTCCCGCCCGCGGACGTGCGCACCAATCTCCTCAAGCCGAGCGAACATCGCAGCCGGCACGCTCAGCTCGGCGAGGCGACGCATTGGAGTCTGGAGATCGGCGACAAGCGCATCGACAAGGCGGCGTGGAGCTATCGCGATCCGCCCGCGGCGGCGGAGCGGATCAAAGATTTCATCGCGTTCGAGCGACAGAAGATCGATCACTGGTTCGAGGAAGACGAGGAAGTCTTCGGCCATCCGCGCGATCCGCGCCATCGCGTCGACGTGCGGCGGAGCTCGCGCGTGGTCAGCGCGAGTTTCGCGGGCGAAACGATTGCGTTCAGCAGCCGCGCGATGTTTCTCTTCGAGACCGGTCACCCGACCCGTTATTACTTTCCGCCTGAGGATGTGCGGCGCGATGTGCTCGTCGCCCGTGATCGCCGCACGACCTGCCCCTACAAGGGCCATGCCAGCTATTGGTCGCTGAAGCTCGGCGATCGCGTCGCCGAGGACGCCGTCTGGGCCTATCTCGACCCGCTCCCCGACTGCCCGCAGATCAAGGGCTATTTCTGCTTCTATCCGGAAAAGCTCGATCGCCTCGAAGTCGAAGGCGAGAACCTCTAGCCGTTCGTCGGCATTCGACGAGCTCTCACCTGCAAGCTAAGAGCACAAAATTCGTCGGCTCTCGCACCGAAAGGAAAACGCATGGAGGCCCAGATCACCATTCCCGCGCTTCAGCAGATGAAGCGCGACGGGCGCAAATGCGTCGGCGTGGTCGCTTGGGACTATCCCATGGCTGCGATCGCCGACCGCGCCGGGGTGGATTTCGTTTCCGTCGGCGATTCGGTCGGCGTCAATCTTTGGGGCCACGCCAATCCGCTCGAAGTCACGCTCGACGAGATGCTGATCGTGTGCAAGGCGGTGCGGCGCGGCGTCAAGCGCGCGCTCTTGAGCTGCGATTTCCCGTTCGGTCCGCTGCAGCGCGGGATCGATAGCGCCCTCGAAGCCGGTATCAGGCTGGTCAAGGAAGGCGGCGCCGATATCGTCAAGCTCGATGGCGCGGTCGAATTCCCCGATCGGGTCCGCGCCCTCGTGCGCGCCGGCATCCCGGTTTTCGCGCAATTCGGCCTGACGCCGCAGACCGCGTTGCAATACGGCGTGCCGTACAGCGCCCAGGCGGCGCCGGGCGCCCAGGCGACGGAGGCAATGACCGCAAACCTCGTCCGCGAGGCCAAGCTGCTCGAGGAAGCGGGCGCCTCGCTGCTCGATTTCACCAATTCCGGTCCGGTCGTCGGCGCCGCCGTCGTCAAGGCGGTGACCATTCCCGTCATCGGCGGTTTCGGCGGCGGACCGTGGCTCGACGGCCGCGTGCGCCTCGCGCATACCGCGATCGGCTATGCCGAAAAATGGCTCGAGGCGAAGACCGACACCTACGTCAACACGGCGAAGGCCAGCCTCGATGCGTTCACGCGCTTGATCGACGACGTGCGCTCGGGCCGCCAAATCAAGGGCTGATTCGAACGCTCCCGTGCCGCGCGACGCGCGAGGCGATGCCTACTGCCACGCGCGATTGTCGACGACGGTCTCGTAGGTGGCGCCGGGCACGGTCATGTTCCATTTGACCGTCCACTGATAGGTGTCATCGAAGCGCTCGCGCGTATAAGGCGTCGGCGGCGCATGCAGCAGGCGCCACGTCTGCAACTCATTCGGCTGCAACAGCCCGCCGGTCTCGGCGGTGAGATAGTGCGCGAAAGGCTTGGGGTCCTTCTCGAGCAGCTCGACCGCCCGCGCCTGCGCCCGGAACATCGCCGCGAGAGTCGGCCCGTCGAGCTCGTCGCTCGCCGCCTCGCTGCGCGTCGAATGCGTCTCGATGAGAATACGCAGACCCAATTTCTGCGCGTAGCTGATCCACGGCTCCATCAAGCTGACCGCAGCAACCTTGCCTTGGCGCAAGGCTTCGATGCGCTGCGGCATCGAGCCGGCATTCGTGACCTTGACGTGCTCGGGCGTGAGGAAGCCTTCGATCATCTTCAAGGTTGTGAAATGGGAGCCGTTGTTCGGCGTCACCGCGATGAGCTGATCCTTGAGCTGCTCGGGCTCGTAGTATTTGGAGCGCGGATCGACGACGAGCGCGAAGGACGACATCGAGGCGCCGAGGGCGACGATCTTACGCCCGCGGATATGCGTTGTTTCGGCCTCGACCGCGCGCTTCATGATGCCCCATTCGCACATGCGATACTGATCGATGCCGCCATCGTTGTAGACGGAATCGAGCGGGCGATCGAAGATCGACTCGAATTTCACGGCGTGCGAGGTCGTCACCTGGGCCATGCCCGGCGTCGTCACGAAATCGATGTCCAAGCCCTCGTCCTTGAAGAAGCCCTTCTCGCGCGCCACGAGGACGGGCAGGTCGTGGACCGCGTTCATGACCGCCAATTGCGGCCGCTTCGTGTTCGTCTGCGCCATGACATCTCCTCCTGTGATCCCCGCGCTTTTGCCGCGGTCGTTCTTCGCTTGGCGTGCGTCGAGGCTACCGCCCGACCGCGCGCCTCGCAATATCAGTGCAATATCACTCGAGACCTTGAGCCTTGGCCGGAAACAGCTCGTCGACCGTGAAATGGCGGGTGAGGATTTTCTGCTCCTCGGCGTAGTGGACGACGGCCTCGATCATCGCGCGCGATCCCGCCAGCCCATAAGGCAGCGGGTCCTTGCCGGTGATCTCCATCACGCGCTTGTAGAGCTGGTCGTTCCGGTTCGGCTCGGCGATCGCGTTGCTCTTGAGCTGATCGACGTAGCGGCGCTTCGCCTCGTTGAAGGCGTCGAAGATCTCGCGCGCCAGGCCAGGCTGCGCGCGCAGCAACTCGTCCTTCACCACG
>DATNGE010000006.1:0-6844 GCA_035606035.1 Allostellaceae bacterium | reverse complement strand
AGCCGCGCGCGAGCAGCACGCCAAGGGCGAGATCAGCAAGCAAGCGCTGACCGAGATCGAGGATCGCTTCATCCGCGAGGCGGTGAAGCAGCAGGAAGCCGTCGGGCTGCAAGCGATCACCGACGGCGATTTCCGCCGCACGTCCTGGTCGGGCGATTTCCTCACCGCGATCGAGAATGTCGTGCAGCGTCCCTCCCCCGGCTCGGCGCCGCAGGAATCGACGCCAGTCGGCGGCGTGGTGCGCGATTGGCAGCCGCCGACGCCGCAAGTCGTCGGCAAGCTCGGCTGGCCGAAGGGCGGCATCCAGCGCCAGAGCTTCGAGTTCCTCAAATCGCTCACCAGCCGCACGCCGAAAGTCACGATCCCGTCGCTCTCGATGCTGCATTTCCGCGGCGGCCGCGCCGGCGTCGACGCGAAAGCCTATCCCCAGATGGAGCAATTCTTCGCCGACGCGATCGCGGTCTATCGCGCCGAGATCATGGATCTCGCCGCCGCCGGCTGCCGCTATGTCCAGCTCGACGACACCAACCTCGCCTATCTCTGCGACGCGCGGCTGCGCGAGCGCGTGCGCTCGCTCGGCGAGGATCCGGATCAGCTGCCGCATCTTTATGCGCGGCTGATCAACGGCGCGATCAAGGATCGGCCCGCCGATATGAAGATCACCGTCCATCTCTGCCGCGGCAACTCCTTGAGCCGCGGCCATGCCGAAGGCGGCTACGAGCCGGTCGCCGAGGCGATGTTCAACGAGGTGAAGGTCGACGGCTTTTTTTTGGAATACGACGATGCGCGTTCGGGCGATTTCGCGCCGCTGCGCTTCGTGCCGAAGGGCAAACTCAGGATCGTCTTGGGCGTCATCACCTCGAAATTCGGCGCGCGCGAGCCGAAAGACGCGATCAAGCGCCGCATCGAGGAAGCCGGCAAATACATGCCGGTCGAGCAGATGTGCCTCTCGCCCCAATGCGGCTTCGCCAGTCATACCGGCGGCAATCTCCTTAGCGAAGAGGAGCAATATGCGAAGCTCCGCCATGTCGTCGAGCTGGCTGAGGAGATTTGGGGCACGGCGTAGGGCGAAGAAAAAAGGCGAACCACCAAGATACAAAGAACTCGAGAAAAATCGTCATGCCCGCGAAGGCGGGCATCCAGCGCTTTTGCTGGATTCCCGCCTTCGCGGGAATGACGGAATAAAAATTGAAGCATCTTCGTGTCTTTGTGTCTTGGTGGTTCAATCTTACGGATGAGCGAGCAGAACCAAGCCACCGCGCTGCCCGAGCGCCTGATCCTGACGCTCGATCGCAGCTACATTTCGCTCTTGTCGTTGGGCTCCGTTGCCCTCGTCGCCCTCGGCATCTTTCTCGTTGATCATCAACGGAATTTCGTCGACGCTTTTTGGGGCTGGGCGTCTATCGTGTTCTTCGGCCTCTGCGCCGTCGCGGGCGTGCTCGATCTGATCGCGCCCCGGCTCTCCTATATCGAGCTGACGCGCGACGGTTTCCGTATCGTCTACCTGCTGCGCCGGCAGCGCGTGCCGACGCCATGGCGCGAGATCGCCGCAATCGAGGTCTATCGCTGGTATTCCGGCGGCTGGCCGCGCTATGGCGTTCGCATGGCCTCGGCGCGACTCGGTCACAAGGCGACGACGGTCACGTCGCCGCGGATGTTCGGCTACGGCGCGCAAGAGCTGGCCGCGCTTATGACCCGCTTCCACGACCGCGCGCGGCAATCGGAATCAAGAGGGTAAAGTGATATTCACCATTCCTATCGTCGCCATTTTTTATCCTTGATGGCATAATCTTTCGGCAGACAACGGAACGCGGGGGCCGGCGTGCTGCTGCTCATCCTCTTGCTGATACCGATCGGGCTCCTCGTCCTGATCTTGCTACTCGTGCGCGCGCTGACACGCGCCGGCGATCTCCAGGACCAAGTCCTTGCGCTGAGCCACCGCATCGCCGTGCTCGAAGGCAAAAGCCACTCGGAGCCCATGCAGCCGCGGCGTCCGGCGCAAGCGCCGCAAGCGGCGCCTGTTACACCCGAATCCGCAGCGGCCACACAAAGCGCAGCCACGCAAAGCGCAGCGCCTCCACCTCCGCCGCCGTCGCCCACACCGCCACCGAAACCGGCCGCCGCAGCCAACGCGCTCGCGCGGATCGAAGAGCAGCTCATGCGCCGCTGGCTCATCTGGCTCGGCGCCCTCGCTCTCGCGCTCGGCGCGGTCTTCCTCGTCAAATATTCGATCGATCAAGGCTATTTCGGCCCGACCGTGCGCGTCGTCAGCGGCGCGGCGCTCGGCATTCTCTTACTGCTGCTCGGCGAGTGGACGCGGCGCCGCCCGGCCGGCGCGGAACCTCAAGCGAATTACATCCCCGCCGGCCTCACCGCCGCCGGCATCGTCGCGCTCTTCGCCAGCGTCTTCGCCGCCTACGCGCTCTTTCAGCTGCTCGGGCCGACCGTCACCTTCGTTCTCTTGGCGGCGATCGCCGCGGCCGCGGCCGTGCTCGCTGTCTATCACGGACCGCTCCTCGCCGTGCTCGGTCTCGGCGGCGGCTATGTCGTGCCGCTGCTCGTCCATAGCGACCATCCCTCGGCGCCGGGGCTGCTCGTCTACGTGCTGCTGGTGACCGCCGCCTCGCTCGCCTTGCTGCGCTGGCGCGGCTGGTCGTTTCTCGGCTGGATCGTCACCGCCGGCACGATGTTCTGGGCCGTGCTCGCCTTCCTCATGCCCGATCACGCGCTCGCACTCGCCGTCTATTTCTGCATCCTGCCGCCGCTCATCGCCGGCATCTTTCCCGTCGACCGCGACCATGCCGCGCGGCCCGCCTTCATCTGGACCGCGATGGCGCTCGATGCCGTGCTGATGCTGTGGCTGGTCATTGACACCGGCCATGATCCGCAAGCGCTTGGCTTCGCCGCCCTCCTCAGCGCGCTGCTCGCCGCGATCGCGTGGCGCGATCACGGCTTCGACCGGCTCGCCTGGCTCGGCGCGCTGCTGCAACTCGGCGTCGTCGCGCTGTGGAATTTCGCTTTGCCCAATCTCGCCGAGCCGACCAGCTCTTATGTCTGGATCGCGCCGACGCCGATGGCCTCTTCCTACTTATCGTTTGCCGCGCTCATCGCGGCGGGTTTCGGCATTGGCGGCTATGCGGCGCTAGCGCGGCGCCCCAATCCCGCGCGCTGGGGCCTGGTATCGGCGGCTACGCCGCTGCTCATCCTCGCTGCCGCCTATTGGCGCATGACACAGTTCGAGGTGAGCTTCCCCTGGGCCGGCGCGGCGCTGGCGCTCGCCGCCATCGATCTCTTTGCTTCCGAGACGCTGTTGCCGCGGCGCGACGATGCGGGACAGCGCGCCGCCCTCGCTGCTTACGCGATCGCCGTGATCGGCAGCATCGCGCTCGGCATGACGATGTCTTTGCGCACGGCGTGGCTCAGCGTCGCGCTCGCGCTCGAGCTGCCGGCGCTGGTCTGGCTCGATGCGCATCTCGGGGTCAAAGCGATCCGCCAGACCGCGATCGTGATGGCGGCAATCGTCCTGATCCGGCTGGTCTTCAATCCCTTCGTCCTGACGTACGATTTCGGCAGCGCGCCGCTCCTCAACGGTCTCATCTACGCCTACGGCATTCCCTTCATCGCGTTTTTCATCGCCGCGCGCGGCTTCAAGCCGGCGCCGGAGGAAATGCTCAGCGCGATCCTCGAAGGCGGCACGATTGCCCTCGGCGTCGTGTTCGTCTCGCTCGAGATCCGCCACCTCCTCCATCATGGCGAATTGCGCGAGCTCAGCTACGGGCTGCTCGAGCAGGGGCTGCTGACGGATGCGTGGCTGGCGATCGCCTATGGCCTGTTGCCGAAAAGCTTCACGTCGGCGCAGTGGTTGCGCATCGTCGCGGCGGAGCTGCTCGCGACCGGCGCGCTCGCCAATCTCGTCATCTTCCCCTTGCTCCTCAGCAACCCGCTTTTTGGTCCGGAACCAGTCGGCGAGCTTTTCGTCTTCAACGATCTGCTTTTCGCCTATGCCGTGCCGACGATCTTCGGCGTGCTGTTCTATCGCAAGCTGCTCGGCAAGGTGCCGGGCGGCGAGTGCGATGCGATCGGCATCGCGAGCAGCGTTCTGGGCTTTATCTATATCTCCTACGAAGTCCGCCACTGGTTCCACGGCACCCTCCTCCAGCGCGGCGTCGCGAGCGATGCCGAGTGGTATGCCTATTCCGCCGCCTGGCTGCTCTACGGCGTCGCGCTGATGGTCTGCGGCATCGTCTTCCGCCAGCCGAAATTGCGCATGCTCGCGCTCGCGATCGGCGCGGTGGTCGCGGCGAAGGTCTTTCTCTTCGATATGGCGGCGCTCTCCGGGCTTTATCGCGCCGCGTCTTTCCTCGGCTTCGGCGCCAGCCTCATCGCCCTCGGCTATCTCTATCAGCGCCTCACGGTGTTGACCGCCCCGTTGCCGGAGGATTTGCCGAGCACGGGTTGAGCATTAGGAGGGTTGAAGAACTGTCCTTCGACTCGGCGTCGAAAATAGTATTCTCGTAACTCGTCACCCCCGCGAAAGCGGAGGTCCAGGGAAACAGGACAGCGCTTGCCCTGGATTCCCGCTTGCGCGGGAATGACGATGGAAAAACGGGAGGACCACCGCCATGGCACCGCATATCAACGGCCCGCTTTATTACGAGCGCATGGGACGCGAGGGGCCGATCATGGCCTTCGTCCATCCCAATCCGATGGACCAGTCGTGCTGGATCTATCAGATGGCGCGGTTCTCGAGCTGGTATCGCTGCATCGCGATCGACATTCCAGGCTATGGCCGCTCGCCCAAAGCAAGTGCCGGCCTCACCATGCAGGACATCGCGCAAGGCTGCTGGGAAGCGATCGACGATGCCTTCGGGACCAGGGACGGCGGCGAGCGCGCCATCCTGGTCGGCTGCTCGGTCGGCTCGATCACCCTGCCGCATATGTTCCATCACCGGCCGCAAAAAACCGCGGCGCTGATCCTCTCGGGCAGCGGCTACAACCCGAAGAAGGAATTCGCCCCGGCGCGCATCGCGGATTACACGCGCGAAGGCGTCGACTACCGCTGGAATTACACCTTCCAGGATCTCAGTGCCGCGTTCCGCGCGACGCCGATGGCGCATTATTTCACCGAGCTCTTCACCGAGCGCAACGACCGCGCCGATGTCGAGACCATCATCCACCAGTTCCGTGCCATCCAGCAGCCCGAGCCTGAAGGCCATTTCGAGCGCATCGCCTGCCCGACGATCATCCTGACCGGGAGCGAAGACACCGCGCATCCGAGCAGCTTCGCGCTGCAGAAGAAGATTCCCGATTGCGAGCTCAGGACGCTCCCCGGCGCCGGCCATGCCTGCTACATGGAGCAGCCCTGGCTCTTCGACCGCTTCATGATCGAGTTCCTGAAGAAGAACCGCCTCTTCCCGCGCTAGATCACGGCGTCGGCGCGACGGTGACGCCGGCGGGCGCGCGCGGCGGCGGCGCCACGGGCACCGTCGCGGCGGCGGGCGGCGCGGCTAGGACCGGCGCCGGCTTGCCGACGCTCACCGAAGGCACCCCTTCCTGCACCGTCGTCGCCGGTGCCGCGATGGGCGGCGCCGCGCCGGGCGACGGATAGACCGGCGTGATCGCGGCTTGCGGGTGGTAGCGCTCGACCGGCACGTTGCGGCAATCGCCCGTCTGATCGAGGTTATCCTTCAGCGTCTTGAAATCGTATTGGTAATGATAGCTGCAGATGCCGTCGTCGTAATCGTAGGTGTAGCGCTGCGCATCCTGATTCATATGCGCGTCGGGGGAATGACGGCTCGGACCGCCACAGCCGGCCGTGAGCCCAACGATGAGGGATGCGGCGGCGAATCCAATAAGCGCACGGGCTTTCATAAGCCGGCTCCTCGCTCAAACCTGCTTAAAGAACCGGGGCCTGGGCGGCAGGTTCCGATTATCTCTTGACATTTACGCATGATGTACGTATCATGCGTTCATGACGACCCGAGCTCAGCTTGCCGCCAACCGGCGCAATGCCAAGAAAAGCACCGGCCCCAAAACCAAGCACGGCAAAGCCGCCGCTGGGCGGAACGCATTCAAACACGGGCTGCTCGCGCGGGATGTCGTTTGCGCGGAAGAAAGCAGCCAGGAATACCGGGAATTCGTCGAGGCCGTTAGCGCCGATCTCGCGCCGGTCGGCGAGGTTGAGGAGCAGCTTGTCGACCGCATCGCGACCTGCACCTGGCGTCTCCAACGCATGGTCGTCGCCGAAGTATCGATGTTCGACCATCGGCCCGGCTATGACGAGCTGCATGAAGGCGAGAGCGCGTATTCGCGGCGCTTCGATCGCCGGACAAGCGAGATGATCGCGCTGTCGCGCTACGAAGCTTCGCTCGATCGCTCACTCGTCGCACTTACGCGCTGCTCGAGCGGCGCCAGGCGTGGCGCCGCGGCGAGCAGGTTGCCGCACCGGTTACGGTCCTCGTCGAGGGACTGCCTGATGCGGTCTCCGGCGATTCGGCTAAGCCGCTCAGTGGTAAGGCGAATTATGAAAAGTGCGAAACGAACCCAATTCTCGACGTTACGGCGGAGCCGGCGCGAGCAGATGAGCGAGAAAGCCGCCTTTGACGCGGCAAAAAGCGCGGCTTTCGGCGCTCCGACAGCTTGACGGCACGGGACGCGGCTTTTATGGTCGCGCCGCTTCCCGCAGGGGGAATTTCTCAAGCGTTGCGAGCGGTTCGCCGATGAACGAGCGCGAGAAAAACGACCCGCTGCGGGAGTTCGGGGAGCGGCTCAACAAAGCGCGGGCTGCGAGTCAAAGGCCGCTCGGCAAAGCGCCCGATAGCGAACCCAGCACTGCTTCGGCGCT
>DATNGE010000005.1:0-3805 GCA_035606035.1 Allostellaceae bacterium | reverse complement strand
GCTGATCATGGCCAATGCCAATACCTCGGTGCATACCGAGAAGGGCTGCATGCAATTCGACGTGACGCAGCAGACTGACGATCCGACCAAATTCTCCCTATATGAGATCTATGCCGACCAGGCTGCGTTCGAGCTCCACGGCAAGACGCCGCATGTGCAGGATTTCTTCGCCAAGACCAAGGACATGATCGTCGGCCGGAGCGCGAAGCGCCTGACCCGGCTCGCGGGTTTCCACAAGCATTGAGGCTTAGCTGATTCAGTCATGAGTGATGTCGCTGCGCCGCTGCGGGTGCGGGTCCATTCCGTCACCTGGGAAGCGGAAGGCATTTTCTCCTACGAGCTGCGCGATCCCTCGGCCGCGCCGCTGCCGCCCTTCACAGCGGGCGCGCATATCGATCTGAATCTGCCGACCGGCATGGTGCGCTCTTACTCGCTCACCAATCCGCAAGACGAGCGCCATCGCTATGTCATCGCGGTGCAAAAGGATCGCGTCAGCCGCGGCGGCTCGACCTGGGTACACGACAAGCTCAAAACCGGCGACATCGTCACCATCAGTGCGCCGCGCAACAACTTTCCGCTGGCCGAGGACGCGAAGCACTCGCTGCTGATCGCGGGCGGGATCGGCGTCACGCCGCTCTGGTGCATGATGCAGCGCCTCGTCTCGATCGGGCGCAGCTTCGAGCTGATCTATTGCGCGCGCACCCCGAAGGACGCGGCCTTTCGCGAGTTGATGGAGGCGGCGAACGGCAAGTCGAGCGGCAAGGTCACGTTCAATTTCGACGGCGTGCCGGGCGGCAAGATGCTCGACCTCGCCGCGGTGACGAGAGCCGTCCCGCCCGAGACGCATATCTATTGCTGCGGCCCGCTGCCGATGCTCGAAGCCTTCGAGGCAGCGACCAAGGATCTGCCGCCCGAGCGCGTGCATGTCGAATATTTCACCGCTAAGGACGCGCCGGCGGCGGAAGGCGGTTTCACGGTTGTGCTGGCGAAGAGCGGCAAGAGCTTCCAGATCGCACCGGGCAAGACGATTCTCGAGACTTTGCTCGATGCCGGTATGAATGTCGCTTCCTCCTGTCTCGAAGGCGTCTGCGGCACGTGCGAGACGCGCGTGCTCGAAGGCGTGCCCGATCACCGCGACGTCGTGCTGACCGATTCCGAGCGCAAGGCGAGCAAGACGATGATGATCTGCTGCTCCGGCTCGAAGACCGACAAGCTCGTCCTCGATCTCTAAAAGGCGCGCGCGCCGTTGCCGGCGCGCGCTCGAAATTTATTCTCTATTTCCTTTCGCCTGGGGCGCGGTAATCGACTTTCTTGTCGAGTACCCTGTCGAGTTCCTCGGGTGCGAGGAGGGGCGTCGTCTTGATCGTCGCCTGTCCGCTGCTGGCGACCTTCATTGCAAAGCGCGCGGCCGCGCCATTGTCCGGCAAATCGAGGATCGCCACCACGTCATTGTCGCCAAAAGCGAAATAGAAGCTTTCGAGTTTGCCGCCGAGCGACTCGATGGCTCTGGCAACGGCGGCTCGTCGGGTCGTGCCGCTGTCCGCGGCCAGGCCCTTGACGCCTTCGGCGTTGTAAGATGCTTGAGCCAGGTATTTTGGCATCATACACCTCCCAGATTGTCTGAAATGCGCAATTCCGCGCGGCTCCATCATACGCCCGCTCGCGTCGCCGCCCAAATCTTGCGCTATCCACCTGTCCGGACTAGGCTTTTTCGCTTAAGCCCCGTAGCGTTTGGATACCGCCTTGCCCTATCTCAGCACCCGCGACCGCCGTCAGCCGCCCGAACGCGTCGCGTTCGATGCGGTGCTGCGCGACGGGCTCGCGCATGATGGCGGGCTCTATCTGCCGGCGGATTGGCCGACGCTCTCGGCCGCCGATCTCGTCGCGCTGCGCGGCAAGTCCTACGCCGAGATCGCGCTGCGGGTCACGACGCCGTTTCTCGATGGCATCGTCGAGCCGCCGCAATGGGAGAAGATGATCGCGGCGGCTTATGCCGATTTCGATGAACCCGACATCGCGCCCTTGAAGGCCTTGGGCGACGGCTTCTGGCTCGAGGAGCTGTTTCACGGCCCGACGCTCGCGTTCAAGGATTACGCGCTGCAGCTCGTCGGCAAGCTCTTCGAATATGTGCTGGAACAGCGCGGGGCCCGTGTCACCATCATCGGGGCGACCTCGGGCGATACCGGCTCGGCGGCGATCGCCGGCTGCAGCGGCGCGGCACTGGTCGATATTTTCATGTTCTATCCCAAGGGCCGCATCTCGGAAGCGCAGCGCCGGCAGATGACGACCGTCGCGGCGGAGAACGTCCACGCTATCGCGATCGACGGCACCTTTGACGATTGCCAAGACCTGGTGAAGGCGATGTTCGCCGACGCGCCCTTCCGCCGCGCTCTGAACCTTTCCGCGGTCAACTCGATTAACTGGGCACGGATTATGGCCCAGATCGTCTACTACGTCGCCGCTGCGGTCGCCCTCGGCGCGCCCGAACGCAAAATCGGCTTCACCGTTCCGACCGGAAATTTCGGCAACGTCTTCGCGTGCCATGTTGCGCGGCGGATGGGCATCCCCATTTCTGAGATCGTGATCGCGACCAACCGAAACGACATCCTGACCCGCTTCTTCGCGACCGGCCGCATGACCATGGGCACGGTCGAGGCGTCGCTGTCGCCGAGCATGGACATCCAGGTCGCGTCCAATTTCGAGCGCTTCTATTACGAGCTAAAACAAGGCGATGCCGGCGCGGTCGGCGAGGGCGTGGCCGCCTTCCGCACGACCGGCACGCTGCCGGTCAGCGCGGCGGAATGGCAGCAAGCCCGCGATGCCTTCGCCGCGGCGCGGATCGATGACGCTGCTACCCTGGCCGAGATCAAGGCGACGTACGACGCGACCGGCATCGTGCTCGATCCGCATAGCGCGATCGCGGTGGCCGCGGCCAAGGCCAAGCGGCGCGATCCCGATCTGCCGATGGTTGCGCTGGCGACGGCGCATCCGGCGAAATTCCCCGATGCGGTCAAGCGCGCGATCGGCAAGGCGCCCGAGGTGCCGGAGCGGCTCGCGAAAGTCATGCGCCTGCCTGAGCGGGCGCCGTCCCTGCCGAACAGCCTCGCCGCGGTCGAGGATTATGTGCGCACTCATGCGCGTGCCGCGCAGACAGCGGGAGCCGTGTCATGAGCGTGCAGGTCACCAAGCTCGCCAACGGCATGTGCGTCGTCACCGACCGCATGGAATCAGTCGAGACCGTCTCGATCGGTGTCTGGGTCAATGTCGGCACGCGGCATGAGCCGGCGGCGATCAACGGCGTCGCGCATGTCCTCGAGCACATGGCGTTCAAGGGGACCGAGCGGCGCAGCGCACTCGACATCGCGGCGGAAATCGAGGCCGTCGGCGGCCATGTCAACGCCTATACCTCGCGCGAGCACACCGCCTATTACGCCAAGGTGCTGAAGGCCGATGTCGGTCTCGCCGTCGACATCCTCGCCGACATCCTGCAGCACGCGGCCTTCGATGCGACGGAGCTCGAGCGCGAGCGCACGGTGATCTTGCAAGAGCTCGGCCAGGCGCAGGATACGCCCGACGACATCATCTACGACATCTTCCAGGAGCGCGCCTACCCGGATCAGCCGATGGGTCAGCCGGTGCTCGGCCGCGCCGAGATCATCAAATCGCTGAGCCGCGATGCCGTCGCCGGCTATATGCGCAGCACCTATGCCGCACCGGGAATGCTGCTGGTCGCGGCCGGCAATCTGGAACATGGCGAGATCGTCGATCTGGCGCAGCGCGCCTTCGCCAATCTGCGCACGGAAAG
>DATNGE010000004.1:0-14428 GCA_035606035.1 Allostellaceae bacterium | reverse complement strand
CGGCCGTACGCCTTCTCAACCCGGCCCGGTTCGTCATCGGGCATGAAATTCACATAGACGCTGCCGGTCGCGAAGGGCGCCGCCGCGTCGTAGAGCTGCCGCGCCCAGGCGATGCAGGCCTTATCCTCCGCCGGGTCGCGCCAGCGCGTATGCGCGTTCATGACGAAATGCGCCTCGCGATTGGACCACGCCATCGCGTCAGGCGCGACGCGGCCCATGGCGCCGCCGACATGCGCGATGAAGACCTCGCATTCGGGCGACGGCAGATGATCGACGGCATCGAGGATGACCTTGATCGCGCCGTCGGAGAGATCGGCGAAATCATGGCTCTTCCAATAATTGCGCGCGCCCGGCGTCAGCAACGGATCGAAGGCGGCCTGCCAGCCGGTGAAGGGATGCGGCCCGATCACATCGGCGATCGGCTTGCCGAGGCCGCGCAGGGCTTTGACCGCCTTCTCGCCCTCTTTCATGTCGCCGCTATAGCAGGCGGCGAAGACGAGCACCTCTTTGCCGTGCCATTCCGCCGGAATGAAGGGCAGCGGCGGCGCCTTGCGCATCACCGCCCAGACCGTCAGCTCGTCGGGCGCCTCGGCGATGACGCGCCGGAATTGCGGCAGCAGCGTCGCGGCATCGGCGAAGGGATGGACGATGAGGCCGGACAGCACCTCGGGTCCGAGCGCGTGGAGCTTGAACTCGAAGGAGGTGACGATGCCGAAATTGCCGCCGCCGCCGCGCAATGCCCAGAAGAGATCGGGATGCTCGCTCGCACTCGCGCGCACCAGCTTGCCGTCGGCCGTGACCACTTGCGCAGAGATGAGATTGTCGACCGTCAGACCGAATTTGCGCGTCGTCCAGCCGAAGCCGCCGCCGAGCGCGAGGCCGGCGACGCCGGTCGTCGAGTTGATGCCGAGCGGCGTGACGAGGGCGAAGGCCTGCGCCTCCTTGTCGAAATCGCTGAGCAGCGCGCCGGGCTCGACGCGGGCGGTGCGGGATTGCGGATCGATCTGCACCGATTTCATGAGCGAGAGATCGATGAGCAGCCCGCCCTCGCAGATCGCGTTGCCGGCGATGTTGTGGCCGCCGCCGCGCACCGACAGCAGCAATCCCTGGCTACGCGCGAAGCTGACCGCCAGCATGATGTCGGCGGCGCCGAGGCAGCGAATAACGAGGCCCGGGCGGCGGTCGATCATCGCGTTCCAGATGGTGCGCGCCGAATTATAGCCTTCCTCGCCCGGCAGCACCGCGCTGCCGCGCAATCTGCCACGTAACATGGCGAGTGTTTCAGCAGAAATAGTTTTGCTTGCCCCTTCCAGGGTGCGAATCGCCAAGTCGCTCATATCGAAACTCCCTTGCTGCTTTGGCATCGACTTCTTCGATGCGCCTGGCGTAATCGATATCGCGACCGGCGCTCGGCCCGATAGTTCAGAAACTGAATCCAGCCGATACAGATTCTGAACTAGCGGCGCCGGCGATCCTGCCTGTACGATCCGACCAACAGAATATTGAGGAGCTGTGTCATGTCCGAGGGTGGCTACAACCAGTTTTGCCCGGTCGCGATGGCGGCGGAAGTTCTCGGCACGCGCTGGACGCTCGTCCTCTTGCGCGAGCTGGTAAGCGGATCGAGACGCTTCAACGAGCTGCGGCGCGGCGTGCCGCGCATGTCACCGGCGCTGCTCTCCAAGCGGCTCAAGGATCTCGAGAGCGCGGGCGTCGTCACGCGTCATCAAGTGAAGGGCGAGCCCGGCGTCTTCGAGTATCGCCTCACCGATTCCGGACGCGAGCTGAAGCCGGTGATCGAGGCGATTGGCTGCTGGGGACAGCGCTGGGTCGAGACCGGCGCATCGCTCGACAATCTCGATCCCAATCTCCTGATGTGGGACATGCGGCGCAATATCGATCCGACGCCGATGCCGGATCATCGCGTCACCATCCAGGTGATCTTCAGCGATCTCAAGAAAGCGCAGCAGAATTACTGGCTGGTTGTCGAGCCCGGCGAAGAGGTCGATCTCTGCTCGATCGATCCCGGCTTCGATGTCGATCTCTACGTCTCGACCGATCTGCGCACCATGACCGAGATCTGGATGGGCTACACCACCATCGCGCGCGCCAAGCAGCAGGGCCGCCTCGTCCCGACCGGCAACCGCAAGCTCGAAGCCGATATGAGTACGTGGCTGAAACTCAGCCCCTTCGCCAAGGTCAAGAAGCTGGTCGCGTAGCGATTACGCGCGCCGCCAGGTCGCCGGCGCCGTGCCGAATTTCTTCTTGAAGGCATGTGAGAACGCGGCCTCGGATTCATAGCCGATCGCTTCGGCCACCTGCGCCAGCGAAGCGCTCGTGCTCTTGAGCTTTTGCGCCGCGACCTGCAGACGCCAATGCGCGAGATATTGCATCGGCGCCATGCCGATGAAGCGGCCGAACCGCTCGGCCAGCGCCGACCGCGAGCTCCCCGCGAGCCGGCCGAGCTCGTCGACGCTCCACGGCCGGGCGATGTCGCCATGCAACAGCGCGAGCGCGCGCGCCACCACGGGATCGCGCAGCCCGGCGAGCCAACCGGTCTGGTTGGCGGGCAGATCGTCGAGATAGCGCCGCACCGCCTCGACGAAAAGCAGCTCCGACAGTTTCGCGAGCACGGTCTGCGATCCCGGACGGCCGCGCGCCACCTCGTCGGCCGCATACTGGAACGTCGAGCGGATCCATTCCGCCGATCCGGTCTCTTCCGTCTTGAGCCTGATCACCGGCGGCAACGTCGCGATGACGGGGTTTTCCTGCACGCTGGCGCTGCCGAGGAAGCCGCAGATCATCTTCGTCAGCGCGCCGCCGCCGCCATGGCGGATCGAATAAAGGCCGCCGCTGGCGTCGGGGGGACGCATCAGCTCGCCGCCGAACACCGCGGGCAGGCGGATATCGCTGCCCAAAATGTGCATGTCATTGCGCGGAAACAGGACCACATCGCCGCTCCGCAACGCCTGTGACTCGCCGCCGCCTTCAAGCGCGGCCAACAACTCGCCCTCGAGCACGTAGTGGTACGGGACGAGATGCGCGGTCGGGCCGAGGAAAGGAGCGCAGAGCTGCGAGTTCACCTGCGTCGCGATGCACCACGGCGCGGTGAACTCGGCGTGAAGGAATACACCGCCGCTCAATTGTGCCGCCCGCAACACGTCCGATAGCGCGTCCATGATCAGCCCGCCAATTCGGCGTTTCAATCATATCTTCCGGAGCGCCGATCATAGCCGCTCTTGCACGACATCTGTAAAGCTTGATGACGATCGATGCGCTGAATGAGTGCGTCGTAACGCGGATCAAAAGCAGGAGTGGAACATGAATGCGATCGTGCAGATCGACAGCGATAAATATGCGCGCGTTGTCAGAGCATCCAAAGCCGTTCGTTGGGACATCGACGACGACGTCATCAAAGGGCGCAGCTTCGAGCTGAGCAAGAAGTACTTGCCCGACGGGCTGTCTCTCGTCCAAGAGCTGACGACACTCTCCGACGCGGAGAAGCGCTTCGCCAGCCAGGTGCAGGGTCGGACCTATGCCAATGTCTTCGGCCTCGTCGAACGCTTCATCACCGCGAAGCTCATCGAGGTCGGCCACGAGCATTCGCTCGGCGATCAGAACGCGCTCGAAGCCCTCGTGCGCTTCAGCGACGAGGAATTGAAGCACCAGACCTTGTTCCGCCGCATCAACGACATGATGGGCGCGGTGTTGCCGACCGGCTATCGCTTCGATGTCGATCCCGACGCGGTTGCGCATGCCGTCCTCGACAAGAGCACCTGGGCCGTCCTCGTGCTGACGCTCCAAATCGAGCTCTTCGTCCAGCACCATTATCGCCAGAGCATCGAGCCGGACGCAGAGCTTTCCGCGCTTTTCAAGGATGTGTTCCTCTTCCATTGGAAGGACGAGTGCCAGCATGTCGTTCTCGACGAGCTCGAGCTGAGGCGCCACGACGCGACGTTGTCGCAGAGCGAGCGCGATCGCGCGGTCGATGACTTCATCGGGCTCGTCGCGGCGGTCGACGGCATCCTGCAGGCGCAGGCCAAGACCGATGCCGGCTATTTCGCGGCGCATTGCGGCCGGACGCTGAGCCAGCAAGAGGCCGACAGCATCGCAGCGCAATTCCTCAAGGCCTATCGCTGGCAATACATCTTCTCGGGCGCGACGCATCCGCGCTTCCAGACGATCCTGAAGAGCCTGATCACGGACGCGCAGATGAAGCGCGTCGCGGCCGCCCTCGCCACGCTCGAATAGCGAGAGGCGGCGAATTCAGAATCTGTATCGGCGCGGTTCAGTTCGTGAACTAGCAGGATACGGGGTGCCGATGCGATATCCGGTACGGCGCGGCGTCGGCGACAAGCAGCGATGCCGCGCGTGATGGATGGAGAGTGTTATGGCCGAGTTGTTGGTGCAGGCAGCGGAAAGGCCGATCGGTTTCGAGAGCGCGATCCCGGCTCGTCATTCGCTACCTGATTGGGTCTTTGGCGAAGACGATCCGGATGCGGCGCGCCGCGGCATGGACGCGCTCGACCATCTGCTCGCCTATCGCGGGCGGCCGGCGGCGGAGATCGACGACATCCTCGCCGACCATCCGCGCAGCATCTTCGCGCATTGCCTGCGCCTGGCCGCGATCGTGCGCGACGACAATCGCGCCGCCGAAGCCGCGCTCGCCGCGAGCGTCGCTGCCATCACCGCCGCCGGCGCCACGGCAAGTGATCGCGCGCACCAACATGCGGCCGCCGCCATGCTGTGGCTCGAAGGCGACACGCTCGCCCTCGAAGCCTATGGCGCGATCGTCGCCGCGGCGCCACACGACATCCTCGCGCTCGCCGTCGCGCATGCGCTGGATTTCCGGCTCGGCAATCGCCGCCTGCTGCGCGACCGTGTCGCACGGGCGATCCGGCATTGGGACAGATCGCTGCCCCACTTTGCCGCGATCCTCGCCATGCATGCCTTCGGTCTCGAGGAAAACGGCGCCTATCGTCAGGCCGAGCGCCTCGCGCGCCGCGCCCTCGCCCTCGAACCGGGGCTTGCGCCGGCGATCCACGTGCTCGCCCATGTCATGGAGATGGAGGGACGCGCCGAAGAAGGGCTGGCCTTCCTCGCAGCGCATGAAGCCGAATGGGCCGAAGGCAATGGCTTTGCGATCCACCTCGCCTGGCATCGCGCGTTGTTCCATCTGCAGCGGAACGATGTCGGCGCCGCGCTGGCGGTTTACGACGCGCAGATCGCGATCCCGTCCTCACCCAATCTCGCGGCGCTCGCCGACGCCTCGGCCTTGCTGTGGCGGCTCCAGCTGCGGGATGTCGCGCTCGGTTCCCGCTGGAGCCGGCTCTCCGATCGCTGGGAAAAAATGCGGCTCGACGATGCGCGGCCCTTTTTCCGCGTCCATGCGGTGGCGGCCTTTGCTGCCGCCGGGCGTAGATCTGCGGCAATGCGGGTGCTGGAAACGCTGCCGCGGGTCGACATCAGCGACGCGGCGCAGGTCTCGACGGAGCAAGCGCTCGCCCGGCCCGTCTGCGAGGCACTGCTCGCCTTCGCCGCGCATGACTATGCCGCGTGCATCGACGCCCTCGAGCGCGTGAGCCATATCGCCGATCGCTGCGGCGGCAGCCTCGCGCAATGCAAGCTGTCGGAGCTCACCTTCGCCGAAGCGACGCGGCGCGCGGCAAAGGCGCGGCTGGCGGCGTGATCGATGGCGGGCGGGGAAGCGGGCTTAGCTCCCCTTCCCCGGCAGCTCGTAAACCGTGCGCTTCAATTCGGCCTGATATTCGGCGCGGCTGATCGGCTTGTATTTCGGCGGGTTGTCCGCGCTCTGGCAGGTCGGCAGGCATTCGAGCCGCACATCCCAGCGCGGCGAGATGAAGAACGGGATCGAGTAGCGCTCATCGCCTTCGAGATTGAACACGCGATGCGGCGCCGAGCGCCAGCGGTCGTTGGTCCAGCGCTGCAGGAGATCGGCGTTGTTGTAGAGCAGCATGCCATCATGCGCCGGCGCCTGCACCCACGCGCCGCTCTTCGTCAGGATTTCGAGGCCGGGCTTCTTCGCCTGCGCCAGCAGGGTGCAATAGCCAAAATCGGTGTGCGGACCGATGCCGTATTGGCCCTCGTTCTCAACCACACGCGGCGGATAGTTCAACAGCCGCAACGTGCAGTTCATCGGCTTGAAGCCCTCATGCTTGAGGAGCCAGTCGGCCGGCAATCCGAGCGCCACCGCCTGCAACGGCAGGAGCTTCATCATCAGGGCGTGCATCACGGCGAAATAGGCGAGCGTCTGGTCGCGGAAGCCGGGCAGATCCTCGGGCCAGCGATTGTCGAACACCCAGGACTTTTTGGCGCGCCGGTCCGGGTGATCGGCTGGATATTCGTCGCGGATATAATAGGACGCGCTGCGGTCCGGATGTTTCGAGCGCGCGCCGTAGAGCTCGGCGCGCTGGGTCTGGCCGCCGACCGGCAGATAGCCGACCGGCTCGTCGACGGCGCGGACTTTCAGCTTGCGCTCCAGCGGCAGCGAGTGGAATTGCTCCGCCGCCGCGAAGGCGCCGTCGATCAGCGATTGCTTGACGCCGTGATTGACGAAGAAACAGAAGCCGATGCTCTCCGACGCCGCGCCGAGCTCCGCCGCCGCGCGCTCCAGCGCACCTTTCTCGCCCGCGAGATAAGGGCCGAGATCGAGCACCGGAATCCGGAGACCGGCGCCGGCGTCGACGATGGCATTCGTATCGGGCATGTGATGCTTTCCCAAACAATCTTTATGGGAAAGCATGGGCCGATCACGCGCGCGGAGCAAGAGCCGGTCTTGTTCCGAAGGCTCGGCGATACGATCTCTAGCACCTGGGTTCCCAGCACGAGGCCGCCATGACGCCGCAGGAACGCGATCTGATCACCGCCCTTCTCGCCCGCTTGCAGCAGCAAAGCGGCAAGCCGCGCGATCCCGAGGCGGACGCGCTGATCCGCGAGAACACGGCGAAGATCTCCGATGCGCACTATCTGCTGGTGCAGACGGTGCTGATCCAAGACATGGCGCTGCACGAGGCGCAGAACCGCATCGCCGAGCTCGAACGCGCGCGCGGCGCCGCGGGCGAGAGCGAAGCGCCGCCGAGCTTCCTGCCACCGCGGCCCAGTCAAGGCGGGCCGACACAAGGCACCGTGCCGAGCGCCGGCCGCTTCACCAACGCGCCGTCCGCTCCGGCGCCGCAGCGCGAGCCGGTCTGGACGCAGAACTACGCCGCGCCGCCGCCGACCGCGGCGCAGCCAGTCGCGCCGCCGCCTTTGGGCTATGGCCCGGGTTACGGGTACGGCCCGCAGATGCTGGCGGGCGGCGGTTCGGGCTTCCTGCGCCAAGCCGCGGCGACGGCGGCGGGCGTCGTCGGCGGCTCGCTGCTCTTCCAAGGCCTGCACTCGATGTTCGCGCCGACCTATGGCAGCGGCTTCCTCTCCGGCATGCCGATGCAGCCGGGCCTCAGCGAGACGGTGATCAACAACTACTACAACGACGATCATCCGACGCAGCAGGCCGGCGACGTCGTCGACGCGGCGGATGTGCAGGACGTGCAGGATGTATCGGACGATGCCGGCCAGGATTTCGCCGACAACGATCCCGGTGTCGACCCCGGCGGCGATGGCGGCGGCTACGACGTGTAGCGGCTCGATCCGCCAGGAAAATTCGTCATTGCGAGCGAAGCGAAGCAATCCCGAGCAGCGTCTGAACCCTGGATTGCTTCGCTCACTTCGTGAGCTCGCAATGACGCTTTGAAAGCAAGCGCGCTACAGCGTCTCGGCGAAGAATTCGCGCATCATCTGATAGCTCTTCCGGCAGAGCTTTGGGTCGTAGCGCTGCGGCGAGTTGCCGGTGGTCGGGGCATGCGCGTCGCAGAAGGAATGGACGGCGTGGCCGAACATCATGACCTGCCAATCGACCTTGGCCTCGGTGAGCTCGGCTTCGAGCGCGTCCATCTGCGGCTTCGGCGTCACCGGATCGGCCGAGCCGTGGATCGCCAGCACGCGGCCCTTGATGTTGGGCTTGGTGCCCGGCTGCACCGGGTTCGGCGCCGTGACGTGGAACACGACGACGGCTTTGAAATCGGCGCCGGCGCGCGCCTGCTCCAACGCATAGCCGCCGCCGATGCAGTAGCCGACCGCGACCTTCTTCGAGAGGTCGACGAGGCCGGCTTTGTTCGCTTCGGCGCCCAAGACATCGAGCGCTTTGGCGCCGCATGAATTGATGAAAGGCACGTTGCCGCGCACGCCGCGCGATGATTTCATCAGATCGTCGACGGTCTTTTCCTTGGCGCCATAGCCTTCGCCGAACATATCGGCCATCAGCACCACGTATTCCTTGCCGGCGATCTCGCGCGCCTGCTCCAGCGTGTGCGAGCAGACACCCATCCAATCGGGCTGCATGAAGAGCACGGGCCGTTTCGTCTTGACGCTATCGTCATAGACGATCATGCCCTCGAATTTCCGCCCGTCATGCTCATAGCCGACTTTCTTCTCGACGATCATCGCCGCCCTCCCTTGGTTTTCGCGACCGCGCTCATTAAAGCATGTTCCGGCGAACGATGCAGCGCCGGGCGAGAGCCGCTATAAAAACCGCGTATCGGGGAATTGGGGGATTATCTCATGCTTGCCGCCTGGAACAGCGTCGTCGCGGGATTTCCGGTTCTGCTGGTGCAGCTCGCGACGACGACCGTGCTCTTTGTCATCGGCGTCGCGATCTATGTCCGGCTGACGCCCTATCGCGAGCTCACGCTCATCCGCCAAGGCAATGTCGCGGCAGCGATCACGCTTTCGGGCCAGATGCTGGCGCTGGCCATTCCGCTCGGCGCGATGCTGGCGCATAGCGTCAACCTCCCTGATATCGTGCTCTGGGGCGTGGTCGCGCTGATCCTGCAGCTGATCGCTTTCGCCACCGCGGCGGTGCTGGTGCGCGATCTGCGCCACGCCATCGAGCGCGGCGAGATCGCGCCGGCGCTGGTCCTCGCCACGGCGCAGATCGTCGCCGGCATCTTCAACGCGGCGGCGATGTCGGGCTGAGCACCGATGACCCGGCTCCAGCAAATCGCGCTGATGTTTCTGCTACTGATCGTCCTGCCGCAGGTCGCCGCGTACCTGGTGCCCGACGATGTCGGCCTTCCGCCGATCGATGACAGCGACGGTCGGCGGCCATTGCCCGCGCCCGATGTGACCGCGCCGCCATCCCTGAGCGAGGCGCCGCCCGAGCGCGTGCGCCGGCCCCTGCCCCAAGCGGCGCCCGACGATCCGTTGTTCACCGTCGAGGACGAGGCGCTAACGCCCGATGAGATCGCTGTCGGCACGTCGTTTCCAATCGCGCCCGGCGCCTGGCTCACGGCGCGCCATGTCGCCAATGGCCAATGCCGGCGCGTCATCCTCGTCGTCGCCGGCCGCAAAGTGTCGGCGCAGATCGCCTATCTCCATCCGCAAGCCGATCTCGCACTGCTGAAGACGACGAATGCCAGCGGCCCGGCGCTGCCCCTCGAGACCGGCGCCGTCGTGCAGAACGAGACCGGCTACACGTTCGGCTTCCCGAAGGAAAAGCTCGGCGCGACGCAGGATCGGCTGATGGGCCGCTCGCGCATGCAATTGAGCGGCGAGATCAACGGCACCGGCCCGGTGCTGACCTGGGCCGAGATCGCGCGCTATCCCGACGATTTGCCGGCGCTCAGCGGCATGAGCGGCGGCCCGGTGTTCGACGAGCAGGGCAAGATCATCGGCATCATGGTCGCGGCTTCGGTGCGGCGCGGCCGCATCCACACCGTCGCACCCGAGATCTTGCAGGCGACCGAGCAATCCTTCGCGCTGACCAACGCCTCGGCGAGTGCCGAGCCGGTCGGCGCGTTCGCGGCGCCAAATGTCTCGCTCAGCGCGACAGCGAGCGCGCTCAACCAATCATCGCGGATCGTGCCGACCTATTGCGTGCCGGCGAGCTGAGTTGCGTTGACGGCTCAGCGCCAGCCAAGCAGCCAGAAAGTCGCGCCGATCACACGGCCCAAGGCCCAGGGCACCGCGCCGTAATAGATCACGGCGAAAGCGCCGATCGCCAGCGCGAGGAAAGCGCCGACGGACGGAGACAGCGCTGCGCGCGTTCGCGTGCTCATCGTCCGTCACATGCCAAAGAGAACGCGATCGAGCGACAACGCGCCGCCCCCGGCGCACGCGAAAAAGAGCGCGACGAGGCCCCAGAGCGCCGGGTATTCCATGCCCAGCGTGTTCCAGAAATAGCCGTCGAAGCGGAGATGGTCGTACGCCGCGCCGAGGAAGAAGATAAAGATCAGCAAGCCGGCGAGCGGGGTGAAGAGACCGAGCGCGAGCGCCGGACCGGCGACGAATTCGACCAGCGCGACATAGAGAACCCAATAACGGCCGGGACGAAAGCCCGAGCGCTCGAGCCCGGTCGCGAGCAAAGCCGGATTGAGGATGCGCGAGCCGGTGTTCGGGAACCAGCCGAAGAAGCAGCGCATACCGTGCGGCAGCAGCGCCACGCCGCACCAGATCCGCAACAGCGTCTCGACCCAAGGCGTCAGCCCGGAAAGCGTGCCCATCATTGCTACTGCGATAAGGCTTCGCCGCCGCTGATGCAAGCGATGACACCCTATGCATCCACGTCATTCCCGCGCAAGCGGGAATCCAGTGGGACACCACGCCGTTGCTCTGGACCCCCGCTTTCGCGGGGGTGACGATGATCTATGAGCGCCCTAAACGAGAAAATTCGGCGCTTCATCGGCGCGCATCAGCAGGAACCAATGCGCCGCGTGATAGAGCGCGACCGATGCCGCGCACGCGCCGGCGATCGCGAAGCCGAGCGCGATCGGCTCTTGCATGATCGCCGCGTAGATCGCCGCCGCGAGGGGCGCCACGGTGGCGGTCAGCGCGATCGCCATGCCGATGAGCGCGTTGCGCCGCTCGTGCCGGATCGCCGCGCGGAGATCGCGATCGAGCGCGATCGCGTGCTTCGATGCCGGCGTTGCGGGCGCGCGGCGCATCTCGGCATTGGCGCGCAGGCGATTGCCGGGAAGCACGACGGGACGCGGCGCCGCCGCGGCCCGTTCGCCGACCGCGACGAGCCGCTTGCTCAGCCGCGCCGACCGTTCGGTGTCGTCGCGCGCTGCGCTGTCGCGGCGCCACCAATAAAGCGTTGCCAGATCCGCATCCGTCTGCCCTTCGCGGAGATCGAGCTGGGCCATGCTTCCCTCCATAGCCGCCGGCGGCTTAGCGCCGCCACCTTGTCCGCTCGTGCTGCTGCAACCGCCGCGCCACTTCTGATTCTTCAGACACTTGGAAGCACTTCCGGCAGGTCTAGCCGGGCGGCTGTAAAGAACATCGGCATTGTTTCGCGATAGCGCACTCCGTTAATCTTAATGAACATTAACGGAGGCACGCCCATGAGCGATCGCAAGCCGGTCATCATCGCCCTCGTGGTCGGGGGATTGGCGCTTGCCGCCAATGCCGTCGGCGCTGTGATCGCGATCTCCGAATCCTCCTCGCCACCCGAGGCCGCGGCTTTCGGCATCATCGGCCTGACCGCCGCCTTCATCGGCCTCATCGTGACGATCGTTTGGGCGTTCCAGGAGGAGAGCAAGCCGGCGATCCGCCCCGAGCGCCTGTTCACACCCTGGTCGGAGCGCGCCGAAGTGGATTTCGCGCCGCTCTCCGTCGGCCGTTCGCCGCTTGCTATCGCGCACGCGCCGGCGCCGATCGCGACGCCGGCCGTCAGCGACGGGCGTGTGATCTATATCGCGGAATGGCTGAAGGCGCGCGGCGTCCAGCACGCCTAAGTTGTTTCAAACTTCGCTTCCCAGCACCGTATCGATCAGCGCGACCGCCTCCGCCGGCGTGAAAGGCGCATCCGTCATCAAACGGCGGTAGAAGATCGTGCCAATCAGCGCTTGCGCGGTGAGCTTGGGGTCGCGGCCGGCGGGAAAATCGCCGCTGGCGATGGCGGAAGCAATCAGCGCGATTGTCGGCTTGTTCGCCTCCGCCTGGAAGCGATGGTGATACCGGCGCAACGCGGGATCGCGCTCGGCGGCCTCGATCATCGCCGGCAGGCACTTGCCGAACGGCGAATCGACGACGACATCCGCGACATGGCGCAGGATGCGTGCGAGCTTCTCGCGCGGCGTTCCCGTCTCAAGCTCGGGATCGCGCTCGTCTTGCAGCTTGCGAAAGGCGTCTGCGATCAGCGCCAGTTTGTCCGGCCAATGGCGATAGATCGTCGATTTGCCGACGCCGGCGCGCGCGGCGACGGATTCGATCGCAAAGCCGCCATAGCCGACTGCGCCGAGCTCAGCGAGCGCCGCAGCAAGAATCACTTGCCGCGAGCGCTCGATCCGCGGATCGGGCCGCGGATCGACCGTGTGCTTCAGCGCCGTCGGCATCGCGCTGCGTTAGGGTTTGCCGCCCGATCCGGGCGCGCGATAGGCGGCGGTGTTGGGCTCGAAGAGCTCGATGAGATTGCCCGACGGATCCTCGACGAGAATCTGCTTGCCGCCCGTGCCTTGCACGACCTCGTTGCGGAAGCGCGCGCCCGTGGCTTTGAGCTTGGCGATCGTCGCGTCGAGATTGTCGACCAGCAGGTGGATGCGGTTCCAGCCGCCCGGTGTCTGCTGCTCGCCCGACGGCATCGGCGCGCCGCCGCCCGCGCCGCGGCCCGAGGGCTGCGTTAGATAAATGTGCATGTCGCCGCGCGAGATCTCGGCGAAAGGCGGCGCCGGATGCATTTCGACCTTGAAGCCGAGATGCTGGGTGTAGAAATCGATCGACGCCTTCACGTCATTGACGAGGTAGCGAAAACAAGCGCTCATGCGCATCCTCCCTTTTTTCGGTAAGATACGAAACGTATTCGTTTCGTAGCGATACGTCAACGTATCGCTACGACCTTCTCGCCCGGCCGGTCACAAGATTGCCCTAATTACTTGCTTTGCTTGAGCCGGTTCTTCGCGCGGGCGGCGGTCATGGCGGAAGCGGAATCGCGGGCAAACCATTATCGCGAGCAGGGGCGCCAAATCCGCGCGCTCGTCAGCCTCGTGATCAGCGCCGAAGTGAAAGCCGAATTGCTCGAGCTCGCGGAGCAATTCGAGCGGCTGGCGGCCCAGGCCGATCACGCCGCTCACAGCTGAAACGGCGCGAAATTCCGCGCCGTTCCTTACCCCAACAATCTAGGTACTTACTTCCAAACCGGCTGGCCGAGATAGATCTCGGAGGGATCGGTCACCGCGCCGGCCACCGCACCGGCCGAGCCGCCGACCAGCGCGCCGATCATCGGCGCACCGACCACTGCACCGAGCAGCGCTCCACCCGCCGCGCCCATGCCGGCGCCGGTCAAGGCGCGATCGGTCGGGGTCTGGCCGCAGGCCGAGAGCAGCAACGCCGCACCCAACGCCAAGCTCGCAGGAATTCGCATGAAAGGCTCCCCTGGTAAGTATTGCCCAGGAGCCTAACACGAAGAATCGATCGTTTACAACGAGTTCCGATCACTTCCTGAAATATCTAACAAGACTCTGTATTTAGAGCCTTGATTCACATGAACAGCTTTTCGCCCTTGATGTCGCTGTACATCGCCGCGACGTATTCGCCATAGCCGTTCCACAGCTTGGTGGGCACCCGCTCATTGCTGCCGAGCACGCGTTCGGTCGCCTGGCTCCAGCGCGGATGCGGCACGTCCGGATTCACGTTCGCCCAGAAGCCGTATTCGCTCGGCCCGACCTTGGCCCAGAAGGTCACCGGGCGCTTGTCGGTGAAGGTGAAGCGCACGATCGATTTGACGGACTTGAATCCGTATTTCCACGGAATGATCAGCCGGATCGGCGCGCCATCCTGCTTCGGCATCGGCTTGCCGTACATGCCGGTACCGATGAAAGCGAGCTCGTTGTTCGCCTCGGCCATGGTGAGGCCTTCGAGATAGGGCCACGGATAGAAGAAAGAGCGCTTCTGGCCCGGCGCCATCGACGCGTCCTTGAAGGTCGTCATGTGCAGATAGGTCGCGCTCGACAAGGGCTTTGCGAGATCGACGATATTCTTCAGCGGGAAGCCGGTCCACGGCACCGTCATCGACCAGCCTTCGACACAGCGATGACGATAAAGCCGCTCTTCAAGCTGCACCTGCTTCAAGAGATCATCGATGCCCATGGTCAGTGGCTTTTCGACCATGCCGTCGATCATGATCGTCCACGGCCGCACCTTGAGCTGCTGCGCCGCCGTGGCGCAGTCCTTTTCCTCGCTGTATTCGTAGAAGTTGTTGTAGTTGGTCGAATACTTCGCGTCGGTGATCGGGCGCTCGACGGTGTATTTGTCATTGCGCTTGGCGGGATAGAGACCCGCCGACGGATCGGCTGCGTCTTCGGCTTTATCGGCCGCGAAAGCATCGCCGAGCGGCAAGCCGGCACCGGCGAGAATTGTGCCCACGCCCATGGCTTTG
>DATNGE010000003.1:0-2537 GCA_035606035.1 Allostellaceae bacterium | reverse complement strand
AAAGAAAAGTGCACTTTACGCACGCAAGCAACAACAGGGCAGCCAAATCAACCGGCATTCCCTGCGCGATGGTTTACGGCTTATACGCGATCTCCCCGGTGTGCCGGGCTTGTTAGCCACCGTCGCCTAACGGGTTCGTCGCCCGCAGGCTTGACACCAGCGTCGGGGTGCCAGGACCACGCGATTTCGCCGTCCGCGATCGCATCACTCGTCAGTCGATGCAATCGCGTCCATCGCATCCCGCGCCACGTTTCGTGACGATCGCGAAGCGCCTCTTGATCGAGCGCGAGACGGAGTGACACATAGACCTGATTTGCGCTTCTGATAAAGAGAATTATTTTTGCAAAAGAGACTTGACACGATTTCGGAAAATCAGCCCGTCGGGCAAATCAGTCCTGCCAAGCGCCTGAAAGATACGAGGGATCGCAAGGGGGACAGGAGAAAAAGCGGCCCCGGATCAATCCAACAAAGACGCCTCCTCCGCCGCCGCGGCTGGGTTCGAGGCCTTTACACGCGTTTGCAGAGCCATCAAGGCGATCAACGCCGCAAGGTTGAGGCCAGCCGACACCACGACCACCAGCCGGCCCATCGGCTCGATCATCAAGCCGAACGCGAGAGGAGCGAGCGCTTGGCAGATGCGGGATGGCGCGCCAATTAACCCAAGTCGGTAGGCGTAATTCTCAGGTCCGAAGATCGCAAGCGGGAGCGTGCCCCTTGCAATCGTGAGGATGCCGTTACCGGCGCCATGGAGAAGCGCGAAAGCGGCCGCGGCCCCGCCGCCGAAGAAACCAATCACGCACGCGCCGATCGGATGAGTGATGCAGGCGAGCCGCGTCGAGACCAGCGGATGAAAGCGGTTGAGCAGGCTCGCCTCCACCAGGCGCGCGCCGACTTGCGCGGGCCCGATCATCATGCCGGCAAACACGGCTTGTGCCGGCGTCGCTCCAAAGGCTTCGACGATCCGCGGCAGGTGCGCGGCCATCGCCGAGGTCACCGTCCATGCGGCGGCGAAAGCGAACGATAGCAGCACCATCGTCCGGTCGATCGCAATGTGAGGCCTTGTGGCAGGGTCTTCGACGGCGTGCACACGTTCGGCGCGCGGCAGCGACAGATTGAGGGGCAGGCCCAGCACGAGATGCGCCAGCGCCCAGGCGTAGCAGGTATCGCGCCATCCGATCGTCTCAAGGCCGAGCGAGCTTAGCGGCCAGGCAACGGTGCTCGCAAAGCCGGCGATCAGAGTGATGCCGGTGATCGCACTCCGCGCGTCGCCTGCGTAGATGCGTCCGAGCGCACCGAACGCAGCGTCGTAAAGGCCGAGACCCATGCCGACGCCAAGCAGCAGCCACGCCGCCGACATCGTCCACATAGACGTCGAGGCGCCAAGGAGCGCGAGCCCGCCTGCAAGAACGAGGTTGGAAATACAGAGGACTTGCCGGCCCCCGACGCGATCGATCTGGCGGCCGACGCGCGGGCCGAGCAGTCCCGAGATCACCAGCGACGCCGAAAACGCCGCGAAGAACCAATTGCTGGAAATGCCGAGGTCGCGTGAGATCGGGTCGGCGAGAATGGCCGGCAGGTAGTAGCTCGATCCCCATGCGAGCGTCTGTGCCGTGCCGAGCGCCGCCACGACCGTCAACCTGCGCGCACCCATACGAGACCCCCAGTCGAAAAACCTTGACCTTCCTACATCATTTCTATATTCGTTGAAATATGGAAAAGACAGATGTCGTCAGTGCGCTCGCCGCGCTCGCGCAGGATAATCGCCTCGACGTGTTCCGCCTCCTGGTGCAGGCCGGGCCCGAAGGCATGCCAGCCGGCGCGGTCGCGGATGCCCTCGATCTCGCGCCCAATACGCTGACCTTTCATTTTGACCGGCTGCGAATGGCGGGCCTCGTCACGGCCCGCCGCGACGGCCGCTCGATCATTTATGCCGCGCAGTTCGACACCATGAGCGCGCTCGTCGGCTTTCTCACGGAAAACTGCTGCGGCGGGGTTTGCTGCGCCCCCGGCCTCGCCCGCAAACCCGCGCGCAAGCGCAGCAAAATCCCGGCCTGAAAGGACACGCCATGAAGCGGCTTCATGTTCACGTCTCGGTCGACGATATCTCCCGCTCCGTCGGCTTTTATTCCGCGCTGTTTGCGGCGAAGCCGACCGTGGTCAAATCCGACTATGCGAAATGGATGCTGGAGGATCCGCGCGTCAATTTCGCGATTTCGACGCGCGGGCGCGAGGCGGGACTCGACCATCTCGGCATCCAGGTCGAGACCACCAATGAGTTGCATGAGGTCTACGCGCGACTGCGCGAGGCCGGCGGCGACATCATCGAGCAGGGCGACACCATCTGCTGCTATGCCAAGTCCGAGAAATCCTGGATTGACGATCCCGCCGGCATTGCCTGGGAGACGTTCCATACGACAGGCGAAAGCACGGTCTATGGCGACGGCAGCGGCGAGAACACCGCTCGCATCGCGCATGAGAAGCAGAGCGCATGCTGCGCGCCGCAGCCGGCCGCGAAACCCGCTTCCGCCTGCTGCTAG
>DATNGE010000002.1:0-3213 GCA_035606035.1 Allostellaceae bacterium | reverse complement strand
GGCCGGCGGATCAGCGAATCCGCTGTCGCGCCCGGCTCGCCGCCCCAAAGCGGCCAGGAGGCGAGGCCCTGGCGGTAGGGCTTGCCGAGATTCCACCGGCCTTCGACGAAATTCCGCACCTGGAATTCGATGCCGAGCCCGCCGCGATATTGGCCGGCGCCGCCCGAATCCTGGCGGAAGCCGCGCTTCTCGATCATCACCGGGCATTTCAGCTCGATCGCCTCGATCGCGCCGTTGCGCACATCGCCCTGGCAGATCGAGACCGAACCGCTCTCGCCATCCTCATGCGGCCGGCCGCCCCAGCCGCCGCCGTCGATACTCTGCAAGACGAAGTTACGCTTGGTCTTGGGATCGACACCGAAGAAGGCCGAGCCGCCGAGATCGGCGTGATGTCCGGCCGGCGCCTTGTCCTTCATCGCCGGGGCGAGCGCCGCGACGATCGTATCCGCGACGGTGGGTAACATAAGGCTCCAGCCCTGCATCGGGATCGGATGCCGCGCCATCATGAAATTGCCTTCGGGCAGGATGATGTCGAGCGCGCGGAACGAGCCTTCGTTGACCGGATCGACCGGCTGGGTGATCGCCTTGTAGGCGATGCGCGCGCCGGCGAGGGAGCGGCAATTCGGCCCGTGCGGCCGCTCTTTCGAGCACTCCGACAGGTCGATCGTCATCGCGCCTTGCTTCACCGTGATCTTGGCGTGGATCTTCACCGGCTCCGGCGGCGTCTCGCCGGTGTCGTCGATGAAGCTCTCGGCCTCGTAGACGCCATCGGCGAATTGCTTCACCGCGTTGCGGCAGCGCTGTTCGGTCTCGTCGAAGACCTGACGGATCGCCGCCATCACCGTGTCACGGCCATAGCGCTCGAAGAGCTCGTCGGCGCGGCGATTGCCGAGCCGGCAGGCGGCTATTTGCGACCGTAGGTCGCCGAGGGACGATTCCGGAAAGCGGATATTGTCCTTGATCATGTTGTGCAGCATCTCGTTGAGCTTGCCGCCTTCGTAGATTTTGAGCTGATTGAATTGCAGCCCTTCCATCCACGCATCCTGCGCCGCGCGGCCCGCGCCGAAGCCGGTGCTCATCCCGCCGACATCGATCCAATGCGCGCGTACCATCGAGAACATCAACAGCTCGCCCTCGAAGAAATAGGGCATGTAGATGCAGATGTTGTTGAGATGCTGCCCGGCGACGGCGGGGTGATTCATGATCAGCACGTCGCCGTCCTCGAAGCCGTCGCGGCCGTAGCGCTGCATGCCGTCGGTGATGATGACGCCGAGATCGGCGACGAAATGCGACACGCCGCCGACATTCTGGCTGATGAGCTCGCCCTCGGCCGAAATCAGCGCGGTACAGAAATCGCGCACCTCGTAGATCATCATGTTGTAGGAGGTGCGCTGAAGATCCGCGGCCATCTCGTTCGAGATCGCCGGCAGCGCGTTGCGGATGACTTCGAGCGTGACGGGATCGAGCTTCGCGGCCAATGGCCTCTCTCAGTGATCTTGGGCAAATGGTAGAAGCACGCGCCTCTTTTGGCCAGGAGAGTTGGCAATCTCTCATCATCATGGCCGGGCTTGGCCCGGCCATCCACGAATCGCTTTAAGCCGTGGATGCCCGGAACAAGTCCGGGCATGACGAAAAAAAGCTACCGCTAAGGCTTCACCGGCAGGAATTGGCTCGTGTACATCTGATCGTCGGCCGGCTTCTCTTTCAGCATTCCCATCTCGATGAAGGACTGCTTCAGCACCGCGACCCCGTCGGGATCGAAGGTGCCGTCGGTCGTGAACGTGCCGATCTCGTCGTCATAGGTCTTTTCGGCGACGGCCGGACTCTCATGCATCTGCTCGACGGAGATTTTCACGGTCTCGGCCTTATGCGTCCTCATATAGACGATGGTCGCGAAAAGCCCTTTGAGAAAGCGATCGACCAGTTTTGGATCGCTGGCGACCAGATCGCGGCGCGCGAAGACGACATGGGTCACGAATTTCGGCGCGTATTTGTCCATGGTGACGAGGTTGCGGCCGATCTTCCGCTCTTCGAGCGTCAACCCGCCTTCGACCGACGAGGTCATCGCGTCGATCTGGTGGGTGCGCATCGCGGCGACGCCGGGCTCGAAGCCGCCGAGCGCCGCGATCTTGATGCCGTCGACGCCCCAGCCCTCGTGAAACGAAACGCGCTGCACCAGCCACGCCGTCAGCGAGCCGACCTGGCTCGAGCTCACAAGCTTGCCCTTGAGTTCCGACGGCGATTTGATCGGCGAATCGTACGGCACGACGATCGAGATGTTCTTCGGCGGGCCGAACAGTGCAGCGACGGCCATGACCGGCGCGCCCTTTACGACGAAGGACATCGCCGGCCCGCCGCCGAGGCCGATATCGATGCTGCCGGCATTGAGGGCCTGCTGCATCTTCTGGTCGCCACCGAAGCTCGCGACATCGACCTCGAGATCGTATTTTTTGAAGATGCCGGCCTCGATCCCGACATAGGGCGGAACGAAGGCCCAGGCAATGTCGGAGGGATTCCCGACATGGACTTTGTCGAGTGCGTGCGCCGCGGGCGCGTCCGCGAGCGCCGCGCTGGCAAGAGCGGCAGCGCAGCAAAGCGTGAGATAGATGCGGTTCATGGCGGCCTCCCTGTTCGTTATTGGCCGCTATTGGATTGGCATCGCGCCTGCGATGTCAATCCAAACCGCAAGCGTGCGGCGATCAGAGCCCGAGAATGCGTTCAGCGTTCTTGTGGAAGATCTTTTCCATCACCGCTTCGGTGTAGCCGAGCTCGCCCCATTCTTTCATCAGCCGGTCATAGGGGATGCTCGGATAGTCGCTGCCGAACATGACCTTGTCCTGGAGGCGCGAGCGGGCATCGATTTTAAGCTGCGCCGGGAAATATTTCGGCGCCCAGCCGGAGAGTTCCCAGAACACATTGCCCTTGTGCAGCGCGACTGCCGTCATCTCGTCGACCCAGGGCCAGCCGGGATGCGCGGCGATGATTTTGAGATCGGGGAAATCGGCGGCGAGATCGTCGATGCAGGAAGGATGTGCATGGCGGATGCGCGCGCCCATGCCGCCGGGCATGCCGGCGCCCATGCCGGTCGTGCCGACATCGATCATCACCGGCGCTTTCAGCGCGTTGATGGTCTCGAAGAGCGGATAGAACTGCCGGTCGTTGACGGCGAAATGCCCCATGATCGGGTGGAAATGGAAGCCGAGGCATTTGAGC
>DATNGE010000001.1:0-9528 GCA_035606035.1 Allostellaceae bacterium | reverse complement strand
CGCATCGGCATCGGCGTCTCGCCATAGGTGAAATATTTTCCCTGATGCGAGAATTTGTCGTTGCTCAGCGCCGCGGTCAGGCAGTCATAAGCGTCGAAGAAGATGTCGCGCGAGACGTCGTGATCGACATTGTTGAATTTGAGCTCGAAAGGCGAGACGCCGCGCCCGATGCCGACCTCGAGCCGCCCCTTGCTCAGATGATCGAGCATGCAGATCTCTTCGGCGAGGCGCAGCGGCGAATAGAGCGGCAGGAGGTAAACCAGCGGCCCCAAATGGATGCGCTTGGTCAGTCGCGCGATCGCGCCGAGATAGACGCTCGGCGCCGGCACCATGTTGAGCGGCGTGCAGTGATGCTCCGCCACATGGGCGCAATAGAAGCCGGCTTCGTCGGCGGCGGCGAGGAATTGCAGCCGTTCGTCGTATTGCTGGGCGAGCGGCCGGTCGGCTTGCTCCAGGTGATCGAAAAGACCGACTTTCATCGAACCTCACTCATGGAAAAATCAGCTGCCTGGTCATCCGCGGCCCTGCAGCACGCGATCGATCATCTCGCCGGCGACGCCGAGGTAATTCGCCGGATCGACCAGCTTCGCGAGCTCGTCGCGCTTCATATGCTTGGAGATGTCGGGATCGGCGGCGAGGAGATCGAGGAAGGATTCCTTGGCCGTGATCGATTTGCGGCAGATGTCGTAGACGAGATCGTGCGCGCGCTGGCGCCCGAGATGCGGCCCCAAGCCCATCATTACCGCTTCCGAAACAATGAGCCCGCGCGTCAGATCGAGATTGGCGCGCATGCGCTGGGGATCGACTTCGAGCCCCTCCATTAAAAACCGCGCCTGGTTGAGCGCGCCCGAGGCGAGACAGAAAATCTCCGGCACCGAGATCCATTCGATCTCCCAGGGGCCGGTCGAGCGCTCGTGATCCTCGACCATGGCATCGAGGAGCGCCGCCACGTTCTGCCGCACCATCGAGGTGCAGGCGATGATGTAGTTGCAAGAGATCGGGTTGCGTTTTTGCGGCATGGTCGATGACGAGCCGCGGCCTTCGGCGAAAGGCTCATAAACCTCTTCGACCTCGGTCTGCATCATCAGCTTCACGTCGGTCGCGATCTTGCCGAGCGTGCCGGTGACGAGGCCGAGGAAGCAGCCCGCTTCGGCGATGCTGTCGCGCATCGTGTGCCAGGCGATGGCCGGCTGGCCGAGGCCCAATTCTTTCATCAGCGGGTCATGCACCTTCAGCCCGTCCTTGCCGAGCGAGGCGAGGGTCCCGGCGGCGCCGCCGAATTCGCCGACCAACACGCGCGGGCGCAGCTCTTTGAGGCGCTCCAAATGCCGGTCGAAGCCCGAGAGCAGGGTCGCGGCCTTGAAGCCGAAAGTGATCGGCACCGCCTGCTGCAGATTGCTGCGGCCGGCCATCGGCGTGTCGCGATATTTTTTGGCGAGGCCGGCCAGCGCCTTGCTTATCGCGACGAGCTCGCCCTCGATCAGGTCGAGCGCCTCGCGGATTTGCAGCACCGTCGCGGTGTCGGTGATGTCCTGCGTCGTCGCGCCCCAATGGCACCATTCGCCGACGCCGTTCGCGCATTTCTTGACCAGCTGCTGCACCACCGGCAGCACCGGATAGCCGATGCGCTCGGTTTGCTTCTTGAGGAGCGCGAGGTCGTATTCGCCGACCTGGCAGTGCTTCACGATCTCTGCGGCCGCGTCCTTGGGGATGATGCCGAGCCGCGCCTGCACCGTCGCGAGGGCCGCTTCGATATCGAGATATTTCTGGATGCGGTTCTCGTCCGCGAAGACGCGGCGCATCGCCTCGGTCGAGAAGATGTCGCGGAAGATCGCCGAATCGAGCGCGGTGGCGGGCATGTCTGTCCTTTTGCTGGCAGCGACTTAGACGAGGCCGGTGGCGTCGCGCAAGCTTGGCCAGAGATCGCCGATCAGGGATTGCGGCCAGGGCAGGGCGAAGATGCGGTCGAAGACGAGATAGATCGCGATCGTCGCCACCGCCGCACAGGCAGCGGACAGCACCCAGCGCTCGGTGAACTCGAAGCGCATCAGGAAGAAGGTCAAAACACAGAGCGCCGGCAGGAGGCCAATCCCGGCGCCGACGACCAGGAACGCGACCAGCCAGCCGAAAAAGCGCACGCCCCTCAGCTCGATCGCCGCGGTGAAGACGTTGATGGTTGCCGGCGGCGTCTCGCCGGCGAGCGTCGGCGCCTCGGCGGGGCCGAGCGGCGCGGCGGCGGGGTCGCCGAAAATTTCGGGCAGCAGCGTCAGCGCGGCGAAGAACAAGGCGATATAGCAGGCGGCGTCGGGCACGAATTTCGCTGCCGGCGGCCAGCTGCGCGAGAACCACATCGCGACGAGAATGGTCGCGATCGTCACGACGCTGAACCAGGCATCGCGCCCGAAGCGCAGCGAATCGAAGCGCAACTCGCGGAAGGTCGTCGCCGTCCCGGCGAGATGCTTTCTTAGCGGCGGCAGCACGACCCAGAGGCAGAGGGCGAAGACGACGAGCACCACGGGCCTGAGCGCCCAGGCGGCGCCGTAGATCTGCGTCGAGATGAAGAAATAGCGCTCGAAAATGCCGCCCAGCACAAAGCCCAAGATCAGCGGCGGGCGCGGCCAGCCGAGATGCTTCATGATCCAGCCGAGCGCGCCGAAGAGGACGAGCGAATAGAGATCACCCCAGGACTGCGAGCCCTCGAACGCGCCCAAGAAGATCACCATCAGCACCAGCGGCACGAGGAGGCCCGCGCGCACCACCGCGAGGCGGGCGAAGATGCCGCTCGCCGCGATGCAGATCACCGCGCCGAGCACATGCGACAGGGTCAGCGTCCAGATGATCGAATAGGTGACGTCGAGATGCTTCGTCAGCATCTCCGGCCCGGGGACGAGGCCGTGGATGAGGAAGGCCGAGAGTAGCAGCGCCATGGACGCGCCGGCCGGCACGCCGAAGGCGATCGTCGGCACCAGATGCCCGCCTTCCTTGGAATTGTCCGAGGCGATCGCCGCGATCACGCCGCGGACATCGCCCTTGCCGAAATTCTCGGTGTTCTTCTCGGTGCGAATGGCGTGGCCATAGGCGATCCAGTCGATCACGGCGGCGCCGAGGCCCGGCACCGCGCCCAGGAATGCGCCGAGGGCCGAGCAGCGCAGCACCAGCCACCAATTCTTCAGCGCGTCATGCCAGCCCTGCCATTGGCCGTGGAAATCGACCCGCGAGCGCGGCGCTTCGCCGGCGATCGAGGTGCGGCTCGCCGCCATGTCGATGAGCTCGGGGATGGCGAAGATGCCAAGGGTGAAGGGCACCAGCGGCAGCTTGTCCCAGAGATAGAGCGAGCCGAAGGTCCAGCGCAGCGTGCCGGTCTGCGCATCGCCGCCGATCATCGCCAGCATCAGGCCGAGCCCGGCCGCGGTCAGGCCCTTCAAAGGCGCCTTGCCCGAGAGCACCGACACCATCGAGAGGCCGAAGATGCAGAATGATAAGAGCTCGGGCGAGGCGAGATAGAGCACCACCGGCCGCAGCACCGGGATCGCGAGCGCGAGCAGCAGCGCGCCGAACAGCCCGCCCATCAGCGAGGCGCCATAGCCGGCGCCGAAAGCACGCGCCGCCTGGCCCATGCGGGCGAGCGGATGGCCGTCGAGGATGGTCGCCGCCGCGCCGACCGTGCCGGGCACACCAAAGAGCACGGCGGGGATGAGGTCGGAGATCGTCGTCACCGAAGCCATGCCAAGCAGCAGCGCGAAAGCCGAAAAAGTATCAAGGTGATAGGTGAAGGGGATGAGGATGGCGAGGCCGACGACGCCGCCGAGCCCCGGGATGACGCCGAGGCTCAGGCCCAGAATCACGCCCGCAGTCATGATCGCCAGGCGCTCCGGCTCCAAAATGAGCAATAGCGCCTGCCACGCGGCATCCCACATATTCGGCCTTAGCCTCCCTTAGCCGCTACTAAGCCTCCTAAACGCGTGGCGGTCAACTTTCGGCGCTCACAGCTGTGGGCAGCGCCGCTTGTTCCTTTTTGCCGAAGTCGTCTCATGCGACGTGCCGCTGAAGCCGAGCGGAGCGCTATCGTTTGGTCGCGGACAGCCAGGCGATCACATCGGCGGCGCTGCGGTCCGGCGGGAACACCGGATAGATAACGTGCTTCACGATCGCGTCATCGATGACCAGCGTGAAGCGTTTCAACAGGATCATCCCGCTCGTCGAGAAGGTCGGAAGATTCATCGCGCGCGTCAGTCGCAGATGCTCGTCCGACAGAATGGCGAATGGCAGGTGCAAGCGCTCGGCGGCTGCGCGCTGATAGGCCGGATCCTGGGTCGAGAGGCCGAAGAGTTGCGCGACTCCCAGCGCCTGCAATTCCGCGAAATGATCGCGGAAGGAGCAGCTTTGCGGCGTGCAGCCACGCGCGCCGGGGATCAAATCCCAGCCAGGCGGATTGTCGATCCCCGGCTGGCCGGTGCGCGGATAGGCGTAAACGATCGTCCGGCCGCGCAGCGCCGCGAGATCAACTGTACGGCCATCCGTCGCCGGCAGCGGAATGGAAGCCATCCGCGCGCCGAGAAGGTGACGCGTCCCGCCGTCATCGAGCGGCGCCGGTATGGTCGACCAATCGGGCGCATCTACTGAACTGTTGTCCTCTTCGCTCACCTTGTTTCTCGTTCAGCCGCAGTGCGAGATCTAGTAGCCGTATTTCGCGGGGTTCGCCAAGATTGCATCGGCTATGGATGCCGATTGCTCAGCGAGTTCGACGTCGCCGAGAAAAGCAACCATGCTGGCGCGATCGCGCTTTTGCGCGGCATCCTCAAATTTTTCGAGCAACCCAGCCATAAATAGTCGCTCGTTGACGGTCATTCCCCCATACCGAGTCTGGTTAGGCGGAATGTGCGGCAGATATATCATTCACGCGCCTGACGTTTTCCGGCTGCGCGGTCGTCTCTAGCCCTTCCTTGAGCCTTCCATCAATGCGGTTTTAGCCTCGCCCTCTGAATCTCCTGCAGAATTTGGCTTCGTTTGGTAATTTTCAGATTCGCGCAGCCGCTCCAGCTCTTCGATGGCCGCGAGTCCGGGTATCTCGCCGCTGATCTCCACCGCGATCGGTGGGGGCACGGCCTCACCGCGGCGCCGCGCCTGTCGCCGCTCCAGCATCACAAAAGCGCGATGGAGGGCGCGGTCGACCGCGATCTCATAACGCGAGATGCGCGCCATGTTCTCGGGCCGATATTCGAACACGGCGCCGATCACCAGGTCCTCCAAGCGGCGCGGCGAGGCGTCCTCCCAGCAGCTGAACATTTCCGCCTCGACGCGGTAGAGCCGGCGCAGCCGCCAGGCACACATCGCAATCCGCTCGACGAGATGCTCCTCGACCGCGTCGGCCGGCTCGAGATCGGTGCGGATATCGGCGTGGAAGGCGAGGAAATCGGGCTCGCTCTCGTCGAAGGAAATGATGGTCCGCGCGCGCAAGCCATGACGCAGCGCATTCTGCGCCGAGAGCGCCTTGCCGCGGTCGCTCTTCGGTCCCGTGCTTTTTTCGGCATTCCGCCGATTGGCGGCTCGCTTTGCCTCTGATGCCATGAAAGAATCCCTTCGTACGCGTACTATACGCTTTTAGCGTACAATGTCAAGGAGAATGTGTGCCTCGCACCGTCATTGCGAGTACCGCAAAGCGGGACGAAGCAATCCAGTGATCAGCGCACCAAGCCTGGATTGCTTCGCTTCGCTCGCAATGACAGCATTAAATAACCAGAGGCGGGAGAGCCGACCGCGTGCGGTCGCCGTGCGAGGACGTTGTCACCGCGTGATCTGAGCTTCGCTTGAGCTACCTTTTGAAATCCTCGTTGGTGAAGAGCGAGACGAGCTCGAGCCCTTCCTTCTTGAGATTATCGCGCGCGCCTTCGAGGCGGTCGACGATGGTGACGATCTTCTCGACCTTGCCGCCTTGCTCGCGCACGGCTTTGACCGCCTTCATCGCCGAGCCGCCGGTGGTGGTGACGTCTTCGAGGACGATGACCTTGCTGCCGGGTGCGAAATTGCCGTCGATCAGCTTGGCGGTGCCGTGATCCTTCACCTCCTTGCGCACGAAGAAAGCATCGAGCCGCCGGCCGCGCTCGTTGCTCTTCATCGCGATCGCGAGCGCGATCGGCACCGCGCCCATCTCCAGGCCGCCGACGGCCTTTGTCTCGGTGTCGCCCGCGAGCAGATCGCAGAGCAGCTCGCCGACGAGCGAGGCGCCTTCCGGGTCGAACATCGTCTTCTTCATGTCGTAGAAGTAGCCGCTGGGTTTGCCCGAGGCCAAGGTGAAGTTGCCGGCCAAAAGCGACTTCGCCGCGATGATGTCGCGCAGGCGCTGTTTCTTATCAGGCATAGTGCCACCCCTCGTGATTTTTGCGGACTATAGCCCAACAACGTCATTGCGAGGAGCGCATCGCGCAACGAAGCAATCCAGTCTGTGGTAAACTGGATTGCTTCGCTTCGCTCGCAATGACAACTCGGATGGAGCGAGTCGGCGCCTCGATGCATCACAGCGCCGCCATCCACCCCGCGCCGCGCTGCCCTATTCGGGCGTCTGCGGCGCCTGCTTCAGCTCGTCCTGAAAAGCCGCGAGCAGCTTCGCCCCGTCAGGCGTGGCCTTCACCCATTGTTCGATAACGGGACGGATGCGTTTCTCCCAGAGCGGATATTGCTCGGCCGAGAGCTTCATGACGTTCTGGCCGGCAAGGGAGGCAACGTGCTTGGCTTCCGCGCGGTTCGCCCGCTCGTTGGCGAGGCCGAGGCGATCGGAAAAGGCCTCTCCCGAATATTTGTCGATCGCCGCTTTCGCCTGCGCCGGCAGCTCGGCATAGGCCGATTTATTCATGAACACGAAGGCGGGCGCCTCGCCGAGCGGCAGCTCCAGGTGATCCTTGGTCACATCGTCGAGCTTAAATGTCTTCACCGCCGTCCAGGCGACGAGGACCCCGTCGACGACGCGGCGATTTTGGGCTTCGTAGAGGTCGCTCGGGGTGAGGGTGATCGGCGCCGCGCCCATCTCGATCGCGGCCTCGCCGAGCGTGCGCGAGGAAGCCGCGAGCTTCATGCCCTTCACCTCGTCGAGCGTCTTGATCGGCTTGTTCGAATTGAGGACCGAGCCGGGAAACGTGAAGAGGGCGAGCACCTTGACCTTGTCAAATTCGGGATTGAGCAGTCCCTTGGCGTAGAGGCGCCAGAGCGCGACGCTGGACCGCCGCGTGTCGTCGTTGATGAAAGGCAGGTCGCTCACTTGCGTGCGCACGAACACCGAAGCGTACGCGCCGAACGTGCCGAAGGAGATCTGCGCGACATTCTCCACCGTGCGGTCATAAATGTTGTTGAAATTGCCGAGCGCCGGTCCTGCAAAGAGCTGGATCTTGAGCGTGCCGCCCGAGGCCTTCTCGACATCGTTGATCCATGGCGTCATGCCATCGGTATTGACATAAGAGGTGGGTGGAGCGGGGAAGCCGAATTTCAGTGTGACGGCTTCGGCCCGGGCCATCGCCGGGGCGGCAATGAGCAGCGCAATGCCGAGCGCGCGGCGCGCGAAGACGAAGTGCATGACCATTCTCCCTGTTCAACGTTTTTTTTTCGTTTTCTGCGCGCCGCCGGCCGCTGTCGCGGCTCTTCTCGGCACGACCAGACAAGTAGGCAGCGTGCAGCACGTCGTGTCAACCGCGCCGACGCGCGGGCGATCGCCGATCAGTGCCGCACCTGGCCGCCATCAACGACGAGTGTCTGGCCGGTGACGAAATCGCTGTCGGGCGAGGCGAGGAAGACGCAGGCGCCGACGAGGTCCTGCGGCTCCTCCTGCCGTGCGATGGCGCGGGTCTTGGCCATGTTGTCGAGCACGCCGGGAATGTCGTTGCGGCCTTTCAAATATTCGGTCGAGGTGAGGCCGGGCGCGATCGCGTTGACGCGGATGCCGTACGGGCCGAGCTCGGTCGCCATCGAGCGCGTCATGGCGATGACCGCGCCCTTGGTCGCGACGTAATGCAGCATCATCGGCACGCCCTTGAAGACGGTCCCCGAGGCGATGTTGATCACCTTGCCGTAACCTTGCCGGCGCATGACCGATAGCGCCGCTTTGACGCAGAGATAGGAGCCGCGGACATTGACCGCGAAAGCGCGCTCCCAATCGGCGGCGCTGATCTGGTCGAGCGGGACGGCGACATAGCGCGCGAAGACGGCCGCGTTGTTGACGAGGATATGCACGCCGCCGAAGGCTTTCTCGGTGTCGCGGATCAGCGACGTGACTTGCGCTTCGTCGCTGACGTCGCAGAGGCGGCTTTGTGCCTCGCCGCCCGCCTCTTTGATCGCGCGCACGGTGCTCTCGCCCGGCTCGACATCGGCGATCATGACTTTGGCGCCTTCGGCCGCGAGGCCTTGCGCGTAAGCCGGGCCGATGCCCGAGGCGGCGCCGGTGACGATCGCGACTTTGCCCTGGAGTCTGTTGGCCATTGTTCTCCTCCGCTCAATGCTTTTGCGCGCCGCCATCGACCACAAGGCATTGGCCGGTGACGAAATCGCTGTCGGGCGAGGAGAAGAAGAGGCAGGTGCCGACGAGATCGTCCGGCATTTCCTCGCGCTTGATGGCGCGGGTATTCGCCATCGCCTGGCGGTACTCGGCGTAATCGTTGCGGCCGCCGATATATTCGGTCGAGGTGAGGCCGGGCGCGATAGCGTTGACGCGGATGCCGTCCTTGCCGAGTTCGGTCGCGAGCGCGCGCGTCATGCCGAGGATCGCACCCTTGGTCGAGACGTAATGCAGCATCAGCGGCGGCCCGTTCCACACCGTGCCCGAGGTGATGTTGACGATCTTGCCGTAATTCTGGCGCTTCATGATCGGCACGACGGCTTGCACGCAGAGGAACATGCCGCGGACATTGACCGCGAAATAACGATCCCATTCCTCGGTGCTGAGCTCTGTGACCGAGAGCCGCGCCATCCGCGCGAGGCTGGCGTTGTTGATGAGGATGTGGATGCCGCCATAGGCCTTCTCGACCGCGGCGGTGAATTTCTGCACCGCGGTGCGATCGGAGACGTCGCCGATTATGCTCATCGCGGTGCCGCCCGCGGCTTTGATCTCGGCGACGACCCGGTCGGCCGGATCGACATCGATGATCGCGACCTTCGCGCCTTCGGCGGCAAGTCCGCGCGCGTAATAGGGACCGATGCCGATCGCCGCACCGGTGACGATCGCGACCTTGCCGTCGAGCCTGCCCATGTCTTCCTCCCACGTTGTTGTTTCCTCACCCTCCCGCTAACGCGGGCCCCTCCCTCTCCCGCAGCCGGGAGAGGGGCAAAGTCGCGTCCCCTCTCCCGCTTGCGGGAGAGGGAGGGACCCGGCGCGAAGCGACGGGAGGGTGAGGGCGATGTTTACGCCACGATCTTATCCCGGATCAGCGCGTCAATCTCCTCATCGCTCAAGCCTGCTTCGCTGAGCACGGCGCGCGAATGGGCGCCGAGTTGCGGCGGGTCCATGCGCTTCTCCGGCCGCGCGCCGGCCATCTCGATCGGCAGCTT